>SKKH01000252.1 GCA_007121555.1 Gemmatimonadota bacterium
CGTTCCAACATGGACACCCTGGTGGCCCTGGGGACCGGTTCGGCCTTCCTGTATTCGGTGGCGGCGGTGAGCGTGCCGGAGATCTTTCCCGAAGGTACGGCCCATCCCTTCTTCGAGGCCGCCGCCGTCATCATCACGCTGGTGGTGCTGGGTCAGGCGCTGGAGGCGCGGGCTCGGGGAAGCACCTCCCGGGCGCTCCGCTCCCTCATGGATCTTCGACCTCAGACGGCCCGGGTGATCCGGGACGGTGAGGAGGTGGAGATCCCCGGCGACGAGGTGGAGGTGGGCGATCTCCTGGTGGTCCGGCCCGGCGAGCGGATCGCCGTGGATGGAGAGATCGAGGAAGGGGCCAGCGCGGTGGACGAGGCCATGGTCACCGGAGAGAGCATCCCGGTGGAGAAGGCCCCGGGCGACCCGGTGGTGGGCGGCACGATCAACCGCTCCGGCAGCTTTCGCATGCGCGCTACCCGGGTAGGCGCGGAGACCGTTCTGGCCCGGATCGTCGAGCTGGTCCGGGAGGCCCAGGGGTCCAAGCCGCCCATCCAGAGACTGGTGGACCGGGTCTCCGGAGTCTTCGTGCCGGTGGCGGTGCTCATCGCCGTCCTCGCCTTCGCCACCTGGCTCTGGGTGGGCCCCGAGCCGGCGCTGAACTACGCCATCGTGGTGGCGGTCTCCGTGCTCGTCATCGCCTGCCCCTGCGCGCTGGGGCTGGCCACGCCCATCTCGGTCATGATCGCAGTGGGGAAGGCGGCGGAGAACGGCATCCTGATCCGGAACGGGGAGGCGCTTCAGAAGGCCCGCCACCTGGACACGATCATCCTGGACAAGACGGGCACGGTGACCCGGGGCGAGCCCGTCCTCACCGATGCCCTGGATCCGGATGGGGCCGACGACGACGAGCTCCTCCGGATCGCAGCCGCCGCGGAGGTGGGCTCCGAGCACCCCCTGGGAGAGGCGGTGGTCCGGGCCGCTCGGGACCGGAAGCTGGAGCTCGTTTCGGCTCAGGAGTTCGAGACCCGCGGGGGGAAGGGGGTCGTGGCCCGCATCGAGGGCGTCAGGGTGCTCGTGGGCACGCCCACCCTCTTCGAGGACGAAGGGGTCGATCCGGCTCCTCTGAGGGCGGCATGGGACCGGCTGTCCGGCCAGGGGAAGACGCCGGCAATGGTGGCGGTCGACGGCGTCTCCAGAGGAATTCTGGCCCTGGCCGATCAGGAGAAGGAGGACTCGGCCGCCGCCATCCGCAGGCTGCGGGAGCTGGGCCTTCGCGTCGTCATGATCACCGGCGACAACGAGCGGACGGCTCGAGCCGTGGCCGAACGGGTGGGGATCGACGAGGTGAGGGCCGGCGTGCTCCCGGAAGGGAAGGACGAGATGGTGGCCGAGCTCCAGGGCTCCGGCGGTCGGGTCGCCATGGTGGGCGACGGGATCAACGACGCCCCCGCCCTGGCTCGGGCCGATGTGGGGATCGCCATAGGAGGGGGAACCGACGTGGCCATGGAGACGGCCGACATCACCCTCATGGGCGGGTCCCTCCACGGTGTGGCCGACGCGGTCCAGCTCTCCCGGAGTGCGGTCCGGAACATGAAGCAGAACCTGGTGGGGGCCTTCATCTACAACACCGCGGCGATCCCGGTGGCCGCCGGCGTGCTCTACCCCGTCCTCGGGCTCCTCCTGAACCCCATGATCGCCGGGGCGGCCATGGCCTTCAGCTCCGTCACCGTGGTGACGAACGCGAACCGCCTGCGGAGCTGGACGCCCCCGGGGCGGGGACCGGCGGACTGAGTTGACCCGGGGCCTTCCGCACGATCGGACCTGGACGATCGGGGGGCCGCGCCGCGCCCCTGCGCATCAGGGCAGGTGGGGGCCCATCCAGAGGGCGGCGGCCAGAACCGTCAGGCCGAGTACCAGAACGGCACCTCGACTCCACCCCAGGTGCGGCTCGGGTCCGGCCGGTCCCATGACCCACCTCCGCTGCGCCGTGCCCACCAGCAGGACCACGGCCAGCAGCGCCGCACCCCCAGCTTCCAGAAGGGGCACGCCGGCGCCCCATCCAGTGACCGGCACCAGGACGACCAGCGCCACGAAGGGAGACCGGGGCGTGCCCCCGGTGGCGGCCACCGCCACCCCCGCCACGAGGAGGTTCATCCCCAGGAAGGCCAGGCGTCCCACCTGGGGCTCGATGCCTCCCAGCGAGTCCCATGGGAGGCCGACGACGGGGCTCCACAGGGGGGCCAGCGGGCAGGAGAAGAAGAGCAGCCCCGCCACCACCATGAGGAGGGGAAGCACGACCCGGGTGAGCTCCACTCGGATCCAGGCCGGACCCCGTTCCAGCTGGAACCGACGCAGGCGCGCACTTCCCACCCAGAAGACCGTGGCCACCAGGAACTGGAGGATCAGGAGCGCGAGAACGGTGGAAGCCATGGTAGGTGGGGTGGAGGGGGAAGGTGAGACGCCCTGGTCAGCCTTCTACAGAATCGGGGCCAGAAGGTAGGCGGCGCGAGCCCCGGCGCGGGCCCAGAGCGAGCGGCCCTCGAGCTCCGCCAGGGTCAGGGCTTCGGAGCGCTCGAAGTCGGCGGCGAGCATGTCCTTCACCCGGGCGATGGCCCCCGGGTCCAGCAGGAGGGCCGTGATCTCGAAGTTCAGCCGGAAGGAGCGGTTGTCCAGGTTCACCGTTCCCACTCCCGCCGCCCGATCGTCCACCAGAAAGGCCTTCTGGTGAAGGAATCCCGGGGTGTATCGGTAGATCGCCACCCCCACCTCCAGGAGCCGGGGGATCGCCGCCAGCTTGGCCAGGTGGACCAGGGGGACGTCGGCCCGGGTGGGCACCAGGATCCGGACGTCCACGCCCCGGATCGCCGCCAGCTTGAGGGCGGCGACCACCGCCTCGTCGGGTACGAAGTAGGGGCTGGCGATCCAGAATCGTTCCCTGGCGGAGTGGATGGCGTGGTGGACCATGAGGCTCGCGGTCTCCACCGGATCGGCGGGGCCGGAGGGGAGGATAAGCACGGGCTCCCCGGGATCCTGGTCGGGGCCCTGGTCCTCGCCTTCCGAGGGCGGGGCAGCCACCGGGTCCCAGTCCAGCTCCAGGATCCGCTCGGTGGACCAGTGCCAGTCCTCCAGAAAGGACAGCTGAAGACCCAGGACCGCGGGGCCCTCGACCCTGAGGTGGGTATCCCGCCAGGCGCCCATCTCCGGGCTCCTTCCCATGTAGGCATCGGAGAGGTTCAGCCCTCCCAGCCAGCCGACCCGGCCGTCCACGACCAGGATCTTCCGGTGATTCCGGAAGTTGATCTGAAGTCGGGGCCGAAACCGCTGGCGGATCACGGCCCGCGACGACAGGAAGGCCGAGACCTCGACCCCGGCCTCCCGGAGCCGACGCACGTAGCGCCCGGGCAGCGACCGGCTGCCGATCCGATCGAAGAGGAGGTGGACCCGCACGCCCTCCTGGGCCTTTCGGATCAGGAACTCCTGGAACCGACGTCCCAGCACGTCGTCCTGGATGGTGTAGAACTGCACCAGGATGTAGTTCTGCGCCTCCTCCATTCCCCTGAACATGCTCTCGAAGGTCTCGTCGCCGTCCACCAGGAGACGGGTCCTGTTTCCCATGACCACCGGCATCCGGGCCAGGGTCTCCACGGCTCGGATGCCCCCCCGGGTCTCGGGGATCCGGGCCCTGAAGGGAGCCAGGTTCGCGGGCATGTCGCCAAGCGCCTGCCGCAGCCGAATGTCTCCGCCCCGCCGGGCCGTGACGTACCCGTCGAAGCGCGAAGGACCCAGGACCCAGTAGGCCGGGAGGGCCAGATAGGGCACCACGACCAGCGCCAGCATCCACGCGATGGCCCCCTGAGGGGTCCGGGTCCGCATGAGTGCGGCGACGGCCGTGCCGGCCCCGATCAGGTGGAAGAGCGAGAGTATGAGGAGGAGCACAGGTGGGTGGGTCCGATCCGGGTGGGGGATGATGGTTGACGGAAGCGCGGGTCTCAAGGGCTGCCTGGGCGGATCTCCGGGAGGTTGCCTGGCGCGCTCCGTGGCGGACTGTCCGGCAGCCCCCCTGGCGGGGTAGATCGGAGGCTCCGTTTCAGGCGACCGGGTTTGACCTCGCCAGAGCCGCCTTCTATCGTCCCGGAGGCCCCTGCACCCCCTGACGAACCTAA
>SKKH01000092.1 GCA_007121555.1 Gemmatimonadota bacterium
GAGGAAGCCGGCCGTTCGGTGAGGAAGTCCGCCCTTCGGCGAGGAAGTCGGCCTTTCGGTCGAGGCCGCAAGAGGGGTTATCGTCCGGTGGATCGTGATTCACGGGCGGGTTCGGGAACCGGGTCAGTCCGAGCCCCAGGCGAATTCGAGGTCCAGATGGGTTCGAGAACCGACCATGCTGAGAATCGGACGAGCCGGAAGGTCACGGGGAGCCACTGTCGATGAGGATTCGGTTTCGATCTACGGTTCGAGCGTCTGGCTATAATGAAAACACATATTCCACCCTATCTCCCATGATTCGTCCTCTGCCGTCGCGCCGCCTCCGTCTCCAGCTTCTGGTGCTCCTTCCAGTCGTGCTCATGTTCCAGCTCTCGGCCCTTTCGGTGCCGATCTTGGGACCCACGAGCGCGCCCGCCACGGTGCCCGGGGGCGGAGACGGTGATCTCCAGGCTCAGGCACCCGTTCCGGCGGTCAGCGTGGATGGGTGGGCCGGCGGCCTTCCAGGCATGGTCCTCTCCTCAGATTCCCTTTCCGCGGACCTCATCCTCAGAGGTGGGCGCCTTCTGGATGGAGGGGGGAATCCGTGGGTCAGGGGAGACGTGGCCATCCGGGACGACCGGATCGTCGGTGTGGGTCGCCTGGAGGGGTGGACCGCCGCTGAGGAGATCGATGTGGAGGGCCTCTACGTGGCCCCTGGGTTCATCGACCCACACTCCCATGCGGCAGGTGGGCTGTCGGCCGAAGACCGAAGCCATGCCCACCCCCACCTGGCCCAGGGGATCACCACGGTCTTCGTGAATCCCGATGGCGGCGGGCCGTGGGAGCTGCCCATCCAGCGGGACGAGCTGCTCGAGCACGGCCTCGGCATCAATGTGGCTCAACTGGTGCCCCACGGATCGATTCGCCGGGAGGTCCTGGGCATGGAGGATCGCCTCGCCACCGCGAGCGAGTTGGACCGGATGCGAGACATGGTCCGACAGGGGATGGAGGCCGGGGCCTTCGGACTCTCCACCGGCCCCTTCTACGCCCCGGGGAGCTATTCGGACACCGAGGAGCTGGTGGAGCTGGCGCGTGTGGCCGCGGAATACGGCGGGGTGTACACGTCGCATATCCGGGACGAGGGGGACTATTCCATCGGGCTCCTGGCCTCGGTGGACGAGGTGATCACGGTGGCCCGGGAGGCTGAGATTCGCGCGATCGTGACCCACATCAAGGCCCTCGGGCCGCGGGTCTGGGGATTCCCCACCCCTGTGATCCACCGGATCGAGAGGGCCCGAAGCGAGGGGCTCGAGCTCTTCGCCGACCAGTACGCCTACACGGCTTCGGCCACCGGCCTGTCCGCGGCGCTCGTACCTCGTTGGGCGCAGGAGGGGGGGACGGAGCGGATGCGCGAGCGGTTTCGGGATCCTGAAACCGGCCCGCGTCTCGAGGAAGAAATGTGGGAGAATCTGGACCGGCGGGGAGGCGCCCACCGAATCCAGTTCCGCCATCACCCCGAGGATCCCTCCATCGAAGGCCGCACGCTGGAGGATGTCGCGACTTCCCGAGGTGTCAATGCGGTGGAGGCGTCGATCCGGCTTCTGGAGGAGGGGTCTCCGGCCATCGTCTCCTTCAACATGCACGACGACGACCTCCACGCCTTCATGCGTCAACCCTGGACCATGACCTCGTCGGATGGAGCCTTTCCCGTCTGGGGTGAGGGGGTCCCCCATCCCCGGTCCTACGGAGCCTTCGCCCGGAAGCTTCGAACGTACGTGGTCGAAGATGGAGTCGTGAGTCTGGAGGAAGCGATCCGGAGCATGACCGGGCTTCCGGCCCTCGTCCACCGGATGGACGACCGGGGGCGGCTCCAGTCCGGGGCCGTGGCCGACGTCATCGTGTTCGACCTGGATAGGGTGCGGGATCGGGCGACCTTCACCTCCCCCCATCGACTGTCGGAAGGTATGGTCCATGTCCTGGTGAACGGGTCTATGGCGCTTCGCGACGGGGAGTTCACCGAGGTTCGCGCAGGCAGAGTCCTCCGGATGGGTGGGGGCTGAGCCTCCTCCGAAAGCACCGCACGAAGCGGGTCGGGTGGGTTCGGTCGTATCGGAGGCCCGAACGCGGATCTGTGGAATCCCACCCCTCGTGTCCGTACACTTGGAAGTCCGGCCTTGTGAACACATCACGACTTTTCAGACAGGAGCGAGGGAATGGGAGCAGTCCGCCAGTTCATGGAGAAGCACTATCGTCATTTCAACGCTCGGGAGACGGTGGCCGCCGCCCGAGCCTACGAAGAGCACCTGGAGGCCGGGGGGAAGATGATGGTGACCCTGGCCGGCGCCATGTCCACAGGGGAGTTGGGCATCATCCTGGCCCGGATGATCCGAGAGGGGAAGGTCCACGCCATCTCCTGCACCGGGGCCAATCTGGAGGAGGACGTCTTCAACCTCCTGGGCCACGACGACTATGAGGTGATCACCGACTGGCGCGCCCTTTCCGCCGACGACGAGGTGGACCTCTACAGCAGGGGCATGAATCGGGTCACCGACACCTGCATTCCAGAGGACATCATGCGCCACCTGGAGGCCCGACTCGTGACCCGCTGGAAGGCGGCATGCGAGGAGGGGGTGCGGAAGTTTCCCTTCGAGTACCTCTACGACATCCTCCGCTCCGGCGAGCTGGATGAGCACTATCAGACTGATCCGGCGAATTCATGGCTGCTGGCCGCCCTCGAGGCCGACATCCCCGTGTACTCCCCGGGCTGGGAAGACTCGACCACCGGAAACATGTTCGCAGCCAACGTCCTCACCGGAAAAGTGCCCCACCACCAGTGCTGCAAGACGGGAACCGAGCAGTTCGCCCACCTCATCGAGTGGTACCTGGAGCACAACGGAGAGGCCGAAGGCGTGCCTTCGGTGGGGTTCTTCCAGATCGGCGGAGGGATCGCCGGAGACTTCGCCATCTGCGCCGTACCGAGCATCATCCAGGACATGGAGCGGCCGACGCCCTTCTGGGGATACTTCTGCCAGATCACCGACGCCGACGTGTCGTTCGGTGGGTACTCGGGTGCCGTACCCAACGAGAAGATCACATGGGGAAAGCTGGACCGGGACACCCCCAAATTCCACATCATGTCGGATGCGAGCATCGTGGCCCCCCTCATCTTCGGGTATGTCCTGGGTGACTGAGGCGCGGTCGGACGATTGAGGGGCCGCCTGGGGGTTGGGCCGGGTCGGACGACTGAGGCGCGGCTGGACAACTGAGGCGCGGTTGGACGAGGGAAGCCCGGTCGGAAGATTGTGGCATGGTGGAAGACTCGGCGCACGGTTGCGCGCCATCGCATGGATCGAGGTGAACGTCAGAGGGGGGCGAGTGGAATGAAGCGGGTTCGGATGGTGTGCGTGGCGGTTGTGGCGATGTGTGTGGGGCTTGGATTCACTGTGGTGGACTGGGAAGAGAGGCTGGCTCGATCCATCCCTCTCCCCGAAGACGTGGTGCAGGTGGAATCCCGTCACGGGGTCGCCGCCACCCTGAACGAAGAGGCCACCCGGGCGGCCATCGAGGTACTGGAGTCGGGGGGCAACGCGGTGGACGCGGCTACGGCCGCCTGGTTCGTGCTCTCGGTCGTGTCGCCCAACCAGACCGGGCTGGCAGGGGGCGGGCATATCGTGTTCTACGAGGCCGCCACCGGCCAGGTCTACTTCATCGATGCGGCCCAGAGGGCCCCCATGGCGTCGCACCCTGGAATGTTTCTCGATGACGACGGCGAGCCCCTCCCGACCCATGAGATCCGGGCCCGAGGCCTGGCCGTCGGGGTCCCCGGGGCCGTCCGGGGGTGGGATGTGGCGTTGAAGCGCTGGGGCACCCGGTATTTCGACGAACTCCTGGATCCGGCCATCGCCCTGGCCGAAGGGGGTTGGGAGGTGGATCGGGAGCTCTCCCTCCGGATCCATCAGACCCGTGACTCCCTGGACGCCCACGCCCAGGAGCTCTTCGTGCCCGAAGGTCGGCCCCTCGAGCCGGGCGATCTCCTGGTCCAGGAGGGAAAGGCGCGAGCCCTTCGGCTCATCGCCGAAGCGGGATCCGAGGCCTTCTATCAGGGTGAGATCGCCTCGGCCATCGCCCGCCACGTGCAGGGGCTGGGCGGCGTCCTGACCGAGGAGGACCTGCACCGCTACAACGTCACGGTGGATCCCCCTCGCTGGGTCCGATACCGCGACTACCAGGTGGCGACCCATCCCAACACCATGGGCGGGAACACCTTCGCCGTCCTCCTGGGCCTCCTGGAGCCCTTCGAACTTGAACAGTACGAGCCCCGATCAGTGGAGCGCTACCACCTCATCCTCGAGGCCACCCGTCTGGCCTCCGCTGAATCCCAGGCCTTCTTCGGCGGCCCCGAGTTCATGGACCATCCCTGGCAGGCCACCCTCTCCGAGGAGTTCCTGGAGGACCGGCGGTCATCGATCCAGATGGATTCCCGACTCGATGAGATCGAGGCCGGTGATGCCTGGGCGTACCAGGTGGGAGGACCCTATCGGACCCGGGGGCACCACCCCGACTACGACGAGCGCGCGGACGCGGGACAGATCCAGGATCTGCTGGACGAAGGGACGGATCACCTCACCGTGGTGGACCGCCATGGAAACGTGGTGGCGGCCACCACCTCGCTGGGGGTGGGGTGGGTGGGGGGCCATATGGTCCCAGAGTTCGGCTTCATGCTGAACGTGCGCGGGGCGTACTTCGACTCAGAGCCCGGAGGGGTGCACGAGGTTCGCCCGGGCAAGCGTCCGAGCCGGAGCATGACCCCGACCCTCGTGTTCCGGGATGGGGAGCCGGTCTATTCGGTGGGATCGCCCTCTCCCGGTCCCATGCAGCACGCCCAGGTGCTTCTCAACATGATCGAGCATGGCATGGACCCGGCCCACGCGGTGGCCGAGCCCCGGGTGGGTGCGCCGGGGGTCTGGGAGTATGGAGTCCCCGACGAGGTGGTGGAGGCCCTGCGGGAGTTGGGACACCCCATGGACGAGGAGTGGAGCGACCGGGGTGCGGTGCCGGTCCTCAGGCGGGTGAACGACCGGTGGCAGGGGGCCTCGGACCCCCGACGAGATGGGATCGCGGGGGCGGTGGGAACGAGGTGAGCCGGAGCGTGGACCTCAGTCGGTCAGGATCGTCCGGAGGCGAGCTGCCTGGTGGCGGGGGATCTCATGGCGGAGTCCGCCTCGGCCCACCATCCCTCTTCCCAGGACCTGTCCCTGGTAGAGGAGCACCACCGGTCCGGCGGGGAGCTCCGGGTCCTGGATGGCCCCTCCGTCCAGGAGGTGCAGGAGTTCGCTCCGATCCAGGGGCCGGCTCCGACCGGAACCGAGCGCGCCGGCGAACGCGGCCACGAAGTTGTTGGACGGGGTTTCCTTCCCCCCTCCGGCGTCACGGAAGGCACGAAGCCCCAGGGAGACGACCCGCCATCCTCCATGGTCGCGCCATCGCTCCACCGGCCATTCGTCGGCGGTCTGGACCCAGATGTTGTCGGTGCGGGCCATCCATCCCAGCTTCGCCAGCACCGAGGGGTCGAAGCCGTACTCCTCCCGGAGCAGGGTGAGGGCCCCCTGGATCCGCTCCTGGGCCGCCGCCTCGTCCTGTCCGGGGAAAGCGGCGGGCACCGGCGACCAGCCTTCCTTGGGCGCCGTGCCCCCCGGCTCGTCCTTCCGGAGTCGGGCCATGAAGAGGCCGCCCGAGTCCAGGTGTTGAGGGTAGACCCGCCAGGCGCGCTCCATCTCCGGGGCGAACCGGCGTCCACGCCAACTCGTCAGGCCCGGCGCGTGGACGACCGGGAGATCGATGGATTCGAGCTGGACGGGGGCATCGGCCAGAACCCGGTCCACCACCCCTTCGTTCTCCTCCGGGGCGAAGGTGCAGGTGGAGTAGACGATGGTGCCCCCGGGCCGGGTCAACTCGATGGCGCGGCGGAGGAGGGCTTCCTGGAGCGAGGTCACGTAGTGCTCGAACGAGGCGGTGCGGGCGGGTAGATCCCCCTCCTGCTTCCGGTAGTTTCCCTCGGCTGAGCAGGGGGCGTCCACCAGCACCCGGTCGAAGCTGGCGGCCTCGGGGAGTTCCCGGCCGTCCGCGGCGATCACCAGGATGTTGGCGTACCCCATGCGGGACAGGTTCGCCATGAGTCCACGGAGGCGCTTCTCCTTCGGATCCACGGCTACCAGGGGGCCTCTTCCTCCCATGAGTTCGGCCAGGTGGGCCGTCTTTCCTCCAGGGGCCGCGCAGAGATCCAGGATCCGCTCGCCCGGGCGAGGCGCCAGGGCCATGGAGGGGAGCCCCATGACCGCCTGCTGGATGTGGAAGAAGCCGAGCCAATGTTCCAGGGTCTGGGCCACCGACCCCGGGCCGTCCACGACCCGGAGGTAGTCGGGCAGTCCCCGGATGGCCTCGACCTGGAATCCCTGATCGCCCAGTCGGGTGGTGAGTTCATCCATCCCCATCCAGGCCCTCCGAATCCTGAGAGTGGTGGGCTCTGGGGTATGGTTCGCCTCGACGAAGGTGTCCCAGTCTGGCACGATCTCCTCGTATCGCTGGAGTCGGTGCAGAGAGGGGGCGTCTGGGGACATGCCAGGATTTCCTTGCTGGAGACGAATGGGGTTGGGTCGCGCCAGAGCCATGAAAGATGGCGGGATGGGCCAGGGGATGGAACGGGAAGCGGAGGTGGACAGGGTCGGGCTGCCGCTTCTGGGACCGGTCGGGACGCGCTGATCCGGGCCACTATGTACAACTGAAGAGTTGTGTAGTTATATTGGTGTCGTGTGATTCGACGTCGGTGAGATCAGAGTTGGATCCGGTCCGCAGCCTGAGATCGGCGTGCCCACTTGCCGGCACCTCTGCTCGGCAGACGGTGTCGTCCACTCCCCCGTTTCCTGGAGAGACCATGACCACAGCCCGCCGCCTCCTTCCTCCATCGTTACGGCCATCGCTCCGATCTCTGCCCGGGGTGCTCCTGGTGTCTTCCCTCCTCCTGGCCGGGTGCGGCGAGGCGGACGGCCCCCCGACCGATCCGCCCGACACCCTCCCGGCGGAGATCGAAGAGATGGTTCTGGCTCGAGGAGGCCCGGCAGCCGACAAGCTGGCCCAGGGGCTCGTGTCAAGACTCACCGAAGCCATGGATGAGGGCGGGACGGTCCATGCCGTCGAATTCTGCGCCGAGGAGGCGATCCCACTGACGCGACAGATCGAGGCCGAGGTGGAGGGGGGGATGGAGCTGAAGCGGGCGACGCTTCGGTGGCGGAATTCGGACAACGCCCCCGACGAGTGGGAACGTCGGGTTCTCGAGTACCTCACCGCCCAGGAGAGAGATGGGGAGGGGGCACCGGGTGAGTTGGCTGCGGCCGGTCCGGGAGGCACGCTCCGCTACTACCGAACCCTCCGCACCGCACCCCTTTGCCTCAGCTGTCACGGGGACGAGGCGAGCATGGACCCTGAAGTCCTCCAGGCCATCGATCGGGCCTATCCCGAGGATCGGGCCCGGGGCTACGAGGAGGGAGAGTTCCGCGGGGTGATACGGGTTCAGCTGCCCGTACCGGGAGAGACGGGGACTCCCTGAACCCAGGGACAGCCCGGTGATGGAACGGACCGGATCAGGAAGAGGGGGGCGCGTGCTCTGTCCGCGCCCCCCTCTTCTTCAGTCCATCGTCGCGCTGCTCCGGGAACCGACTCGGTCAGGTCTCCGAAGGAACGGACACGTCGGTGGGGATGAGGAGAACCGAGGAGCTGGCACGCCGAACCACCTGTCGGCTCTCGCTCCCCATGACGATCTCAGGCAGAACCCCTCGTCCGTGGGTCCCCATGACGACCATGTTGGCCGAGTCCTTGCCGCCCTCGACCAGGATCTCCTCGTGGGGCGTGCCCAGGCGCACCTGAGTCTTCACCTGAAGTGAGCCGTCGGGGTTCAATTCCGCCTCCAGCTCCTTGAGCTGGGTTTCGGCCTCCTGCCTCCCCTCTCGCGCGTCATCCAGGAGGACGTGCAGGAGGGTGAACTCCTTGACGCCCCGTCCAGCCAGGTCCTTGAGCCAGGGAAGGGCTCGCTTGGCGGTGGCCGAAAAGTCGGTGGGATGAATGATCCGACGGGGAAGCCCCTCGTTGCGAACTTCCAGGGCCGCCTCCGGGTCTGGGCGGTTGGCTTCGATCCGGTGGAGGAGGACCGGCCGGCTTGCCCGCCGGACCAGCTCCCAGGCCACGCTCCCCACGAAGGCTTCTCGGATCCGGGTGTGGCTGCGCGAGCCCACGAGAATGACCTGGGGATCCCGGTTGGCGGCCACCTTGATGAGCTCCGTGGCGGGGCTTCCGGAGGGAACCTCCACCGTCACGTCGAACCCCTCCGCCCGCAAGCGGTCGGCCAGCCCGTTCAAGCGTTCCCGAATCTCCCCGATCTCCCGCAGCGAGCCTGAAACGGGCTCGCGGATGGGACGGGCCACATGAGCCAGGATGACCTCCTGAGTCCCGAACTCCCGGAGTCCAGGGATGGATGAGACCAGGGCCTCGGTTGCAGGTGAGAGGTCCATGGCCACGAGAACGCGCTCGAACATGTCGGCTCCTCGGCACTAAAGGTATGAATGTCAGGGATGTCTCGAGGCGGCCGTCTCACAGTGAGCGGCGCACCTTCGCGGAGAATACAATGGCGTCCAGATCCCGGATGCGCCACTCCTGGGTGCCAGATTCGTGCCTGAATCCGATCCTCGCGGCGGCGCGCGGCTTGGGCTCGCGACGGGGTCAGATGCCCTGATGCTCCACCCTTGACGAGGGCGGAGGGTCCGGTCGTTCCAGGTTTTCCGCTGTTTCCCTTCGGCCTGCAAAGGGCCACGATGTCCCGTGATGGGTCGACTTCGACCTCTGGCGGGTCGGCTTCCGGCAAGTTCTCCGGAGGGGGGGACTGACTCAGGGCCTCTCGACGACATACCTTGTCTTCATCACCTTCGCACAGCGAACGCACCTACCACTTCGAACCCGGAAACCGTCCATGATCGTCACCCCTTCCAGTACGAGAGCCACCCGCCCATCATCCCGGCTCCTCCGGTCCCTCTTCCTTCTCCCTCTCCTCGCCCTGCTGGTCGGATGCGATGACGATGATGCCGGAGCGGACCTGGAAGTCTTCGTGGGAACCTACGACTACTCCGCGTTCTCCACCGTCGCCCCTTCGGTGACACTGAACGGGTCGCTGAGGATCCAGGATCTACAGGCCTCGAGGGGTCTGGCCTCAGCCTCGGTTGATCTACAGGGACAATGGGCTGCGATCCCCCTCCAGATCGAATCCTCCAACGGGGCGGAGGCGTTCGTGGATTCACGGGGCGACATCGTGATCCAGGAGTCGGGAACCGCGGTGCTCCGGACGGGCCAACAGCGCCCATTCGAAATGACCCACGAGGGTGTACTTTCGGAGGGAGAGATCCAGGGGACCTTTCAACTCCAGGTCGAGGGGGAGGGGACGGTCACCGGAGACTTCGTCGCCATCCGTATCGACTGATCGAATGAGCCGGTCCACCGGCTCCCGGCGAGGCGGGGTCGGCCTCTGGGCCGGAGCTGATCGGGCCGGAATGGACCTGAGGGGATGAGGGACTACTGGCGCTTTGCCCGGAGGGCTCCCGAGTTGATGGCCTTCGGGGCGGCGCTGGCCCTCTTCAGCAGCTTCGGCCAGACGTTTCTGGTCTCCCTGTTCGTGCCCGCCCTCCAGGTGGAGTTCGGGATCACCGAGGCCAGGTTCGGAATCCTCTACTCGCTGGCCACCCTGGCCAGCGGTCTCCTCCTGCCCCTGGCGGGCCGGGGCATTGACCGGTGGCCTCTTCACTGGGTCACGGCGGGGGTCATCGGGCTCATGGTCGTGTCGGCCCTGGCCCTGGCCGGGGCCTGGCAGCTCTGGGTCCTGGGTCTGGCGCTGGTGGGGGTTCGACTTGCGGGTCAGGGCCTCTCGGGTCACACCTCGCTCACGGCCATGGCCCGATACTTTCCTCAGGCTCGCGGGAAGGCGCTGAGCCTGGCCTCCCTTGGATTTCCCGCTGGAGAGGCTGTCCTGCCCCTGGCCACCACCGCCCTCATCGGGGCAGTGGGATGGCGATCCACCTGGCTCGTCATCGCCGGGACCAGCCTGGTGGTATTTCTCCCCCTCTCCCTTGGCCTCCTCCGACGGTCCGGTGTGGAGCTGGACCCCAGCCGTCTGGCCGAGGCTGAGGTCGGGACCGAGGTCGAGGAACGGGGCCCCGGCATCACCTCCCCCGCCACAACCTCCGAGCGGCGAAGCGAGGGGGGTGGCGCCCAGCCGGCTCGATCCTGGAACAGGGGGGAGGTCCTGCGCGATGTCCGCTTCCAGATGGCCCTGCCGGCGGCGCTTCTTCCCCCGTTCTGGGCCACCGGGCTCATCCTGTACCAGGCCGCCATCGCGAGGGAGCGGGGGTGGAGCCTCACGCTGATGGCTACGGCCTTCGTCGCCTACGCCCTGGCGCGCGTGCTGTCTTCGCTCCTGGTTGGAGGCGCCATCGACAGGGTGTCGGCCCGTCGTCTCTTTCCCTGGGCCTGCCTTCCCATGGGGGTGGGAGTGGCGTTGCTCGCATGGGGTCCGGGGGTATGGCCCGCCTTCGGCTTCATGGGGTGCCTGGGCCTGACGGTGGGATTGAGCGGCACGCTCAAGTCAGCCCTCTGGGCCGAGCTCTACGGAGCCCGGCACCTGGGAGCGATCAAGGGGCTCATGGGGTCGTTCATGGTCTTCTCCACTGCGGCCGCACCTGCTGTGGTCGGATTCGTGCTGGCGCGGGAGGGTGGGCTCGAGCTTCTGCTCCTCGGCGCCATGGCATCCGTGGTGGTGGCGACGGTCCTCGCCTGCGCCGTGTGGCGGCCTCCAGCCCGGATCCACCCCATGGGTCGGGCGGGATCAGGGAGCTGATCACGAATGCCGCTCGAGCACCTCTTCGGGGGCCGCCTCACTGCCTTCGAGGTGCTCTCGCGGGCCCTCCCGATTGGGTTGCGTTTACGGTGACTCAGAGAGCCGGCAGAGGACCATGAGACCCGGTGGGCCCGGCCTCGAAGTCGGGCAAATGTGCCATCGAACCGCCTTCGGGGACCGAGTTGACTCCCCGTCAGCCGGAGCCTATACCTACCCCCGGGCCGGCTGCCCCGAGCCATGTCGGCTCGGGCCCCTTCATTCGCCGTCCCCGCCTTCCCGCGCCGGGACACCCGAGGTTTCGGAGGACCATCCATGACTTTCCGCGTTCGCTCTACCCTTTCCGGCTGGGTGCTGACCCTGGCGGTCGTTCTGGCCCCCCTGAGCCTCGAGGCCCAGGTCGTCACCGAAGCCACCCCTCCCGTCGAAGGCTTGAGGGAGAATACCCCGGGCGTGCACGCCCTGGTGGGAGTCCGGGCGGTGACCGCGCCTGGTCAGGTCGTCGATGATGCCACCGTGGTGATCCGGGATGGACTCATCGAGAGTGTGGGAGCCGGGGCCGAGCCTCCCGCGGAGGCCCGGGTCTGGGATCTCGAGGGGTACACGGTCTACGCCGGATTCATCGACGCACACACCGGGATGGGGATGGGGTCGCCCCGGGTGGAGGAGCGGGAGCGGGGGCCGGCGTACTGGAATCCACAGATCCAGGCCTTCGTCTCGGGTGCCCGTGAGTACGTCCACGATGAAAGTCAGGCGGCCGGACTCAGGGCGCAGGGGATCGGGGCCGTGCTCACGGTGCCCCAGCTCGGAATCTTCCGGGGAGAGGCGGCCGTGGTGAGTCTGGGAGAGGGCAGGACCGGCCAGCGGATCCTGGCCGAGGGGCCGGCCCAGTCCGTGTCCTTCTCCCGGAGCGATGAGCTGGGTGAGACCTACCCCACCTCGCTCATGGGAAGCATCGCGCTGATCCGTCAGACCCTCCTGGATGCCGCCTGGTATCGGGAGGCCCGAGCGGCGTACGAAGTCGCGCCCGCCGGGCAGGTCCGTCCGGAGCGGAATCAGGCCCTGGCGGCTCTCGAGGCGCACGCTCAGGGGAATGCGCCCCTCCTCTTCGAGACCCGAAATGAAGATGAGTTGGCCTGGACGCTCGAGATCGTGCAGGAGTTCGACTCCCAGCTCTGGATTCGTGGCAGTGGCTCGGAGTACCGGGTGCCTCACCTCATGGAGGGCTTCTCCGTCCCCCTGATCCTGCCGGTGAACTTCCCCGAAGTGCCCGACGTGGACTCCCCGGAGTCGGCCCTGAACGTGGGAGTGGCCGAGCTTCGTCACTGGCATGCCGCTCCCGGGAATCCGGCCTACCTGGCCGACCGGGGTGTGGAGTTCGCTCTGACCAGCGATGGGCTGGACGATCCAGCGGACTTCCTTGCCAATGTGCGGAAGGCCGTGGCTCGGGGCCTGACTTCGGAGCGGGCCCTGGCGGCAATGACGACGGTGCCGGCCGGGTTCCTGGGGATCGAGGCGACCCACGGCACCCTCGAGGCGGGCAAGACGGCGAACCTCGTCGTAAGCGACGGGGACCTCTTTTCGGAGGGCGCGGTGATCCGAGATGTCTGGGTTGATGGAGTGCGGTTTCCCATCGAGCCCTCGCCCCTCACCGCCGCGCTGGGAGAGTGGAGCCTCTCGGTTCCCGGCGCCCCCGCGACCGAGGGCCACCTGCGGCTCCACGGTGCGGTCGACCGACCCGACGCCGATCTGACTCTCGGGGGACAGTCGGTGGAGGTCTCGTCGATCTCGGTGCAGCCCGGAGCCCGCAGGCTCCGTATGGAAGTGGACGCAGGACCCCTGGGCCATGAAGGGACGGCTCGGTTCTCGGCTTCCCTCAGCGGAGGTGAACTCCACGGCTGGGCCGAGCTCCCCAACGGCGCTCGCCTGGGGTGGCACGGGACCCCCGCCGGAGAGGTCACGCCCGCATCGGGGAATGGGGCGACCGCTTCCCCCGCTCCCCTCGACCTGCCCGACATCCTGCCGCTCCTGGATTACGGGCGGGAAGCCCTTCCGGAGCAGCCCGAGCACCTTCTGGTCCGGGGCGCCACCATCTGGACCATGGGTCCGCAGGGGATCCTGGAGAACGCCGACCTCCTGGTGGAGGCGGGCCGGGTCGTGGCGGTGGGTGAGGGCCTCGACGCCCCCTCCGGCGCCCAGATCATCGAGGCCGAGGGACGCCACGTCACGCCAGGGCTCATCGATGCGCACATCCATTCGGGTTCCGGGGGAGGGATCAACGAGACGGGCAGCGCCATCGTGCCCGAGGTCCGGATGGGAGACGTGGTCACGGCGAACAATCCCTGGATGTACCGGCAGCTCGCCGGGGGACTCACCACGGCCCACCTCATGCACGGCTCGGCCAACCCTATCGGGGGCCAGAACGTGCACATGAAGATGCGCTGGGGACTTCCGGCCCGGGAACAGCACTTCGAAGGTGCGCCGCGCACTGTGAAGTTCGCCCTGGGTGAGAACGTGAAGCGTCGCACGGAGCGATATCCGGACACCCGGATGGGCACGGAGCAGATCATCCGGGACCACTTCATGGCGGCCCGGGAGTACGAGGCCCGCTGGGGGGCCTGGGAGGCCGATCCTTCGGGGATTCCGCCTCGTCGCGACCTTCGCCTGGAGGCCCTGGTGGACATCATGAACGGGGACATCTTGATCCAGGCCCACAGCTACCGCCAGGACGAGATCCTCATGCTGATGCGGGTGGCCGAGGAGTTCGACGTCACCATCGACGCCTTCCACCACGGGGTGGAGGCCTACAAAGTGGCACCGGAACTCCGGGAGCACGGGGCGGCAGCCGTCGTGTGGAGCGACTGGTCCGGCTTCAAGATCGAAGCCTACGACGCCACCCTCTACAACGCCCGTCTCCTCCACGAGGAGGGGGTCGTGACCTCCCTCCATTCCGACAACAGCACCATCGCCGCACGAATGAACTGGGAGGCGGCCAAGATGGTCCGGGCCGGTGTGGACGAGGAGGATGCCCTGGCCATGGTGACGATCAACACCGCACGGGCCCTGGGCATCCAGGACCGGGTCGGCTCGCTGGAGGAGGGGAAGGATGCGGATTTCGTGATCTGGAACGGAAGTCCGCTCTCCCAGTTCACTCGGGCCGAGCAGACCTGGGTGGACGGCCGCCGATACTTCGCTCTGGACGAGCACCGGGACCTGGAGCAACGAGTGGCCAGGGAGCGCGGCGAGCTCATCCAGTTCATTCTGGACAACCGCTGAGGGGGCGACGATGACCACGCGATCAGGTACGATACGGGAAGGGACCCTCCGACTCGGGCGGCAGATCATGGCACGGATGGGATCGAGCGGCAGGCGAAGCGGTGGGGGGCGATCCTGGCCGATGGGCAGGGGATTGGCCCTAAGTCTCGGGCTCCTTCTGGGCGTGGCTCCGGCCCTGGCCCAGACACCTCACCCGGCCCCGCCTCAGGACGGCGCGGTAGCCCTGGTGGGGGCGACGATCCATCCCATCACCGGCCCCGCCATCGAAGAGGGCACGCTCGTCTTCGAGGATGGCGTCATCACGGCTGTGGGCGCGGCTGTCACTGTCCCCACCGGGGCTCGGGAGGTGGACCTCCGGGGGATGCACCTGTATCCCGGGCTCGTGGATGCCCACAGCGCCATGGGACTCTTCGAGATCGGTGGATTCGACCAGACCATCGACCTGAACGAACTGGGCGAGGTGAACCCCAACGCCCGGGCTCAGGTGGCCTTCAATCCCGAGACCCGGCACACGAGCCCGGCCCGGTCCCAGGGGGTTCTGATCACCAACTCCACCCCGGCCGGTGGCCTCATTTCCGGCACGTCGGCCGCCATGATGATGGATGGGTGGACCTGGGAGGAGATGACCCTGCGAGCGCCCACGAACCTCATGGTGAACTGGCCCTTTCCCGGTGACGAGGCCGAGTACGACGAGGCAATCGAGACCCTGCGCGACACCTTCGACGAAGCTCGCCGCTACTGGCGAGCCGCCGATGGCAGCCAGGGAAGTGTGGTTCCCAGCGACTCCAGGTGGGAGGCCATGATTCCCGTGTTCGAGGGGGATCTGCCCGTGATGGTACAGGCCAACGAGCTCCGTCAGATCCAGGACGCGGTGAGCTGGGCCGGAGAGGAGGGGGTCCGGATCCTCATCGTGGGGGGGCGAGACAGCGGCCTCGTGGTCGACCACCTGGCGCGCCTCGAGGTCCCGGTCCTTCTGAGCTCGGTCCAGGGCTCGCCGTCCCGGGACTGGCAGCCCTACGACGAACCCTTCACCCTCCCGGCCCGCCTCCATGAGGCCGGAGTCTCCTTCGGCATTGCCGGGGGGACCAGCGCCCCGTACACCTATCGTCTGGCATGGGAGGCGGGGACGGCCGTGGCCTTTGGTCTGCCGGAGGAGGAGGCCCTCCGGGCGGTCACCCTCTATCCTGCTCGTTTTCTGGGGATCGACGATCGGGTGGGGGCGCTGGAGGAGGGGATGGACGCCACCTTCCTGGTGACCACCGGCAATCCCCTGGAGTATGAGACACAGATCGACCAGGCCTACATCCAGGGGCGGGAAATCGACATGATGGACGTCCACCGCCGCTTCTACGAGAAGTATCGCGAGAAGTCGATGCAGCGGGGCGGGTTCGGCGCTGACGGACGCTGATCGAATCTGCGCCGCAGCCATGTCCCCCAACCCCAGGACCCCGTCCAAGACGGCGCGCCTCCTGAACCTCGTCTCCTTCCTCGCGGGGCGACGATATCCGGTCACGGGCGAGGAGATTCTGAGCAAGCTTCCCAGCTACCGGGAAGGGTGGGTCCAGGGCGATTCGAAACGGAAGTCGGCCCAAAGAAAGTTCGAGCGGGATAAGGAGGAGCTCCTCATGCTGGGGGTTCCCCTCCGGGTGGACGATTCCCGGATCCGGGCGGGGCTGGGGGAGCACGCTCACTATCGGATCGAGGATGGCGACCTCTTCCTTCCGGTGATCCGGCTCCTCGAGGGCGACGAGGGGGAAAGGTCTTCGCGGCAAGCCACCCTCCCCGGAGTCGGGGTGGTGACCCTCACCGCAGATGAGCTCTCGGTGGCCGTGGACGGGCTGTCCCAGGTCGTGGGCCTGCCCTCCTTTCCCTTGCGCAGCCAGGCCCGATCGGCCCTGCGCAAGCTGACCTTCGATCAACCCCTGACCCAGCCGCCGGAGGAGAGCGGTCCCAGGATCCTCCACCTCCCTGGCTTCGACCCCTTCGCGGTTCAGGGCGTCCTCGAACTCGCCACCCGCGGCGTCCTCGAGCGGAGGGTTCTCCACTTCAGGTACTACTCCATCGGACGGGACTCGGAGGGACTCCGGTCCGTCCACCCCCGGGGGCTCCTCTACCAGGGATCCCGCTGGTACGTGGTGGCCTGGGAGCCTGCGTCGGAAGGCGAACGCCTTTTCCGTGCGGACCGGATCGAGGAGGCCGAGCTGGATGAGACGGAGCGCTTCACCCCCCCCGAGGAGTACTCCATGGGTCACCTCAAGGACCGGGATGCCTGGGAGTTGGGAGAGGAGGATGACCCCCAGACCGAGGTCCGGGTGCACTTCCGGTGGCCCCTCTCCCTCCTGGCTCGCCGAAACGGGTGGGGCGAAGAGCTCCGGGACGATGGAGAGAGGGGGGCGGAGCGGGTCTTCCGGGTTCGGTCCAGCGGACCCCTCCTCAGATGGGTGCTGAGCCATGCCGGCGAGGTCTGGATCGTGGGACCTGAAGGGTTGGCCGAGGAGTTCGAGGAACTCCGGGATCGGGTGCGGGCGGTCCACTCGTGAAGGGGAAGACGGCGGCAGCCCAGCTTCGCCGGCTCCTCTACATCATTCCGGCGGCGGGGCGGGAGGGTGGGACCAGCTACTCCGAGCTCGCCGAGGAGCTCGGGGTCGACGTGGCGACCATCGACCGGGATGTGCGGGTGCTGGCGGAACGCGAGGCTCACCTCCGGGCCGGAGAGCTGGGATTGCTCCAGATCCAGGGGGATCTCACGGGCGACCATCTGGCCATCGACGCGCCGGCGGCCTTCTCCCGCCCTCCGCGGTTGAACCGGGAGGAGCTCCTGGCCCTCCTGCTGGGACTCCGAAGTCGGACCCTTCTGCGGCGCCACCCCGCCCCGCGCCAGGTGGAGGCCCTGGCTCGCCGGCTCGAGGAGGAGCTCTCCATGGGGCCGTCCCCCGACGAGTCCGAGCCCGAGCCCAGTCAGGCGCTGCCGCTGGAGGATGCCTCTCCCCCCCTGACCGACGCCGTGGTTCGCGATCGAGCCCTGGACGCCATGGAGATGGAGCGGCAGGTGACCTTCCGTTACCTCAAGCCCGGGAAGCGGGAGGTGGAGGATCGGAGGCTCCACCCCTTCACCGTGGTCCACGCCGAGGGCGCCTGGTATCTGCTGGGAAGGGATCCCGGGGTCATGGGAGGAGCGCCGGAGTCCGATGGGGACTCCTCCGTCGAGGGCCTACGAGCCTTCCGGCTGGACCGGATCCTGGATCTGGAGGTGGCGGAGGAAGGATTTCGGCGGCCTCCGGAGTTCGACGCCCGCAGCATTCTGGGCGAGGGCAGGGTCTTCTTCCGGGGCGACCCCGAAGAGGAGCTGACTTCCGTTCCGGTGAGGTATTCGCCACGGATCGCTCGCTGGATTCGCGAGCGCTTCGACTGTGAGGAGTTGGAGGACGGAGGAGTTCGGGTCGTGCATCGGGTGGCCAGCAGGGACTGGTTGGTGCGACATGTCCTCCAGTACGCCGGTGAGGCCGTGGCAGGCGGAGTGGGCGCCCGGTGGGTTCGAGAGGCGCTAGAAGGCTGGTGAAGAACAGGAGCGACCGCCGTTGGGAGCGCCAGGCCGCTGGATCCAAGGCGGCTCGCCGCAGGCATAGCGGACGAGCTACGTCCAGGCAAGCCAAGGCCGGATCCGGAGCCCGGCCACACGCGGTTCTCGGGGCCCGACGAGGCTTGCCCCGAGCACAAAGGATGCGTCCATTGAGGGATCGTGCCGACTGCCCGCAGGCGGCCTCTCGCTTCCCGGTGGATCCCTCTGACGCTGGAGAACCCATGCGCTCGACCCCTTTGCGGTGGTATTCCCTCCTCCTGATTCCACTCCTCATCGGAGTGTGGGGCTGTGAGGACGTTCGCGAGGGCTTCGAGGACGGCGTTGCGGCTGCCCGGGCAGACGACGGATACCGGGTGGCCGTGGCCCGGTTCTCTCACGAAACCTGCACCTTCTGCCCTGGCGGCGACCCCGGCATCGATGACTGGACCCGACTGGGACCCCCCCTGGAGGGTGACGAGGTTCTGGAGAGTTCCTCGTACGTCGCGGGGTTCGTCCACCAGTCCCGGGAGTTCGGCGACGTGGAGCTCATTGGGCTCACCTCTCCCCGTGGGGTCTTCGGGGGCACGTCCCGGAGCTGGAACCAGGAGGAGGTCTTCGACCACTTCGTGGGACAGATGCTCGAGGAGCTGGAGGCGGCGATGCCGGTGGATGGAGTGTTCTTGTCGCTCCACGGGGCCATGGCGGTGAGGAACATCCCTAGGCCCGAGGCGGAGATGGCCCGCCGGTTCCGCGAGGTGGTGGGGCCGGATGTGCCCATCGTGGGGACCTTCGATCTCCACGGAAACGAGGACGGCGAGTTTCTCGAGTGGGCCGACGGCTCCTTCGTGACCAAGCGATTTCCCCACTACGATGCGCGTCGGCAGGGAGAGCGGGCGGCCCGTTACCTCCGTTCGGTGATTCGTGGAAGCTACAGCCCCACCAAGGCGGTTCGTCGCCCGCCGATCCTGACCGCCACGGTACTCCAGTGGACCGGCCAGTCCCCGGTCATGGACATCATGGAGCGGGCTCGACGCTGGGAGGACCGGGAGCCCGGGGCATACGTCAACGTCTTTCTGGGCTTCCCCTGGTCGGACGTGCCGACCCTTGGGACCAGCGTGCATGTCACGACGAACGACGACCAGGGGCTTGCCGATGAGATCGCCGACGACATGGCGGAATTCATCTGGCGGGTGAGAGCTGACTGGGCCTCGGGTGAATTCCCCGCTCCGGAGGAGGCCGTGGAGCTCACCCGGCAGGCCATCGCCGTCGGGGAGACCCCGGTGGTCCTGGGGGACTACTGGGACCGGCCCGGTGACGCCACCTGGACCCTCAGGGAGCTCCTGGACCAGGGAGTCGGGCGCGTCCTCTATTCGGCGCTCACCGATGAGCCGACGCTGGACTGGATCTGGGAGGAGGACCTCCAGCCTGGAGATGCCTTCGATCGGGAAGTGGGCGGGTACACCGGGGAGCAGGCCGGCGAGCCGGTGCGGATCGAGGGAACCCTGATCTGGCGAGGGGACCGATGGGGCTACGATCGTGTGGCCGCCATCGAGCATGGCGACGGAAGCGTGCTGATCCTGGCTCCGGCCTACCAGCAGAACACGTCTCCGGAGCAGATGCGCTTCGGTCCCATCGATCCCGATGAGTTCGACGTGTTCGTGGTGAAGAGCCGTGTCCACTTCCGTCGGGGATTCGATGAGACGGGCTATGCTCCCACAATCATCATCGTGGACGCCCCGGGGGACTGGTTCGGAACGGTTCGACTGGAGGCGCTGGACTACGAGAACACTCGTGCCGAGGATTTCTATCCCTTCGGTGAGCCCGAAGGGTGGAACGCCGAGGCCCCTTCCCGGTGGTAGGATGCCGACAGGCTCAGGAGCGGATGGATGGGGCCGAACCGTGGAGGGCGCGCGGAGTCTTGTGGGAGAAGGGGTGCCGACCTACCTTCGCTCTCTTCCGGAACTGGCGAAGCGAACGGGTGCGAGGCGTCGGCTCATCTTGAGAGCCGGTCCCGGTGCAGCCGCCCTTGCGATTTCCGGACCCCGGCCCCGAACCGATCCGGGCCGAGGACCCTTTCCCCATCATGAGGTGGCAGATGATCGGACGTGTGCGAACTTCCCTTCTCCTTCCCGGCGCTCTCTCCCTGGCTCTGGTCGCCCTTGTAGCGTGCGAGCCCGAGGACGCCCCGGCGCCGGAGGAGACCGCAGTCGAAGCTGAAGGAGATGTCCACGACCAGTTCCTGGCGAATCTGGCGGCCCAGTGTGGGCAGTCCTTTGCGGGCGTGGTGAACGAGGCTCCCGAAGGAGACCCGTACTTCCAGCCTGGCCTGGAGTTGGTGCTCACGGTGCGGGAGTGCTCCGACGAGGAGGTCCGGATCCCGGTCATGGCCGGGGACAACGCCTCCCGCACCTGGATCTTCACCCGGACGGGCGGAGGGATCGACCTGCGCCACGACCACCGCTATGAGGACGGCACACCCGAGCCGAACACCTTCTACGGCGCCTTCGTCTCGGAGCCACCCATGGGGGTGGAAGGACCCTCGCCCAACGCCCATGAGTTCAAGCGCGAGCGGGACGACGGGGTGATCACGGGCTGGAGGGTGGAAATCATCCCCGGCGAGCGGTACACCTACGGGACCCAGCGAGACGGAGAGTGGCGGCACCGCTTCGACTTCGACCTGAGTGAGCCGGTCGAGAACCCCCTGGAGCCCTGGGGGCATCCTCCGGTCGGCGAGGTGGCCCAACTGGCTCCCGAACAGGAGGAGTTCTGGGCGAACCTGGCCCACCATTGCGGTCAGACCTTCGAGGGAGAGCTCATCGAGCGCCCCGACCCGGATCCGAACTTCGAAGGCGACGAGGTCATGACCGTTCACTTCCGGGGCTGCGGAGAGAACCGGCTGGCGATCCCCTTCCATGTGGACGACAACCGCTCGCGCACCTGGCTTCTGACCCGGACGACGGCGGGGCTCGACCTGCGGCACGATCACCGGCACGAAGACGGCTCGCCGGAGCCGAGCACCTGGTACGGTGCACATACCCCCGATGCCGGGTCGGCCAACCGGCAGGAGTTCATCCGGGCGGGGCTCGAGGAGGGTGAACCTCGGACCGGTTGGGCCATCGAGATCGTTCCCGATGAGCGCTACACGTATGGTACGGTTCGCGATGGCGAGTGGCGCTACCGTATCGACTTCGACCTGACGACCCCGGTCGATGAAGCGCCGGCACCATGGGGACACGAGGAGTCGACCGCAGCACGGTAGGCTGGCAACTGGAGTCGGTCAGCAGTTCACGGGGGCGGAGGTGGGTCTTGCAGATCCACCTCCGCCCCCGTCATTTTCAGGGTTCATCACCAATGTCCAGCAGGGCCCCGGTACAGGTTCCGGGCAGCGGCTTGGAGGCCACCAATGAGACGGTTCGGCGAACGTGAACAGACCCTGACGGCGGGCCGGTTGGCCCTGCCGGTTGCGCTCTTCCTGCTCCTCTGGGGGGCCCCCACCCCGGGAGAGGCCCAGGAGACGAACCTGGCCGATGGGGCCCGGGTGGCTGAGCTGGTGGCCGAACCCTCGCAACTGGAGGTTCGGGTCGGGGAGTCGGTGCCTTTCCAGGTTCGGGCCCTGGATGCGTCGGGGGACGAGCTGAATCCGCGTCTGCTCATGAGGGGAAGCCGGGGGGGTGTGGCCGTGGACGACGTGGGCGCCCTCGGGATCGGTGTGGGGGACCATCAGATCCTGGTGACCGTAGCCCTCCCTCCCGAGGCGGAGGGAGACTCGCCGTCGATCACGATTCCGGTGACGGTGACCTGGCCGGCCATCGAACGGGTGGAGATCGAACCCTTGGCCGGCGCCCTCTACGCCGGGACGGATCAACGCTACCGGGTCCGAGCGCTTCATGCCGATGGGAGTGAACGGCCTTCCCCCCGAGCCGAGTGGTCCACCTCCAACGACGGAATCGCATCTGTGGACTCCTACGGTCATGTGGCGGCCCATTCCGAGGGGACGGTCAGCCTGACCGCCGAGGTGGAAGGGGTCCGGGGGGAGCGCGTCGAGGAGATCCGACCCCTCCCGGTGGAGCGAATCCAGGTGGAGGCTTCGGAGGAGCGAGTCCGTTCCGGGGATGTGGTGCGCTTCTCGGCTCAGGTTCTGGATGGCGATGGCAGGGAGGTCGAGGATGCCCCGCTCCAGTGGACCTACACCTACATGCCCGACGACTCGATCGTGGAGCCGGGCGCTCCGGCCGACCTCCGGGACGGCCGGTTCGTGGCCCAGTTTCCGGGTGAGTATACGGTCCGAGCCACGGCGGGTCCGGTGGCCGGCTGGAAGACGATCCGCGTGGATACCCGGGATGTGGTGCGGCGTATCGATGTGCTGGGCCAGGGTCGGGTCTCCCACCGCAGGACCTCGGACTTCTGGGTCTTCGAAGGGGTGGACGGCCGGGACTATGCGGTCACCGGAACGTGGGGGTCCGACGGCTTCACCTACTTCTGGGACGTGACGGACCCGGCGAACATGATTTTGACCGACTCCATCCAGATCGATGCCCGGACGGTGAACGATGTGAAGGTGTCGCCCGATGGCCGCTACGCTACGCTTACCCGGGAGGGCGCCTCGGATCGCCGCAACGGGGTCGTCATCCTGGACATGGCCAATCCGGCCCATCCCAACATCGCCGTGGAGTACAACGAGGGGCTGACCGGTGGGGTCCACAACGCCTATCCCCTGGACGACTACCTCTATGTGCTCTCAGGCGGGGAGCGGTATCTCATCGTGGACATGAGCGACATCTACAACCCCGAGATCGTGGGTGAGGTGGACATCCCCGGCTCCCGCATCCACGACGTCTGGGTCCACGACGGGATCGCCTACTCTGCGGAATGGGATACGGGGATCGTCATGACCGACGTGGGGAATGGCCGCTGGGGCGGATCCCCGGAGAACCCGGTGGTGGTGAACACCTATCCCCTGCCCGGGGGCAACACCCACGCGGTGTACCCCTACTATCAGGAGGACACGGGACGCTTCTACATCTTCGCCGGTGACGAGATCATCGGGCGGTCGGGTTTCGCGCTGGAGGGCGGGAACAACCGGGCCCCCTACGATCCCGATGTCCCCGGCTCGGGTACCCCCCGCAACACCGCCGGCTACATCCACATCGTGGACTACACCGATCCGGAGAACCCGCAGAAGGTGGCCCGCTACCACGTGCCCGAGTACGGAACCCACAACATCTGGATCGAGGACGACATCCTCTACCAGGCTTACTACGAGGGGGGACTCAGGGTGGTGGACGTTTCAGGTGAATTGATGGGGAACCTCTACACCCAGGGCCGGGAGATCGCGGTGTTCAAGCCCAACGATCCCATCGGGTACGTGGCCAATGCCCCGACGACGTGGAGCGCCATGCCCTTCAAGGGGAACATCTTCCTCTCCGACGCCAACTCGGGGCTCTGGGCCGTGCAGCTCGAGCCGGAGGACCGGCCCATCCCATGACGTGGCGGTTTCTTCTGGCCGGGCTTGTAGGGCTGGCCGGCGCGGGAGGCATGGGGGAGGAGGGACCGGCACTCCCAGGGGCACCGCTTTCCGGCCCGGCCCAGGGTCCGGACCGGACCCTGTCTGTACCGACGGAAGGCGACCACGAGACGAGACAGGCCCTCGATCCTGCCGCCACGTACTGGGTCTATGTGGGCGCCGAGTCCGCCGATTATCTCCACCGGATCCGCTTCGGACCCGATGGCGTGGAGGTGGAGGCCGACATCTCCATGGCGTCGCTCTACCGGCAGTCCGAGGTGCCTGAACTCTTCACCGAGCACGAAGCCCCCCATGGGGTCGCGTCCGACCCGCGGAGTGGGACCGTGTTCATGACCACGGGTCACGGTCTTCCCGACGGCAAGCTATGGAAGCTGGAGGGCGGGACGGGCCGGCTCCTGGCCGATCCCGTGGATCTGGGTCGCTTTCCAGCTTCGGTGGGGGTGTCACCGGACGGAAACTGGGTCTATGTGGCCAACTTCAATCTTCACGGTCGCATGGTCCCCTCCTCGATCTCGGTGGTATATGCCCCCGAGATGATGGAATTGGCTCGTGTCGAGACCTGCACCATGCCCCACGGGAGCCGGGTGCATCCCAGTGGACGGTTCCACTACTCCACCTGCATGATGGACGATCAGCTCGTGGAGATCGACGGGACCGAGCTGGAGGTCAGTCGCCGCTTTTTCCTCGGGGCGGGAGAGGAGAGCCCAACGGACCTCTCCGATATGGGTTTTCACGCCGAAGAGGGTGAACGGCACGCTCAGCACGGCGACCCGGCCCAGGTCGATCCCGATCCCGATCACGCCGGCCACGGGGCCGACCATCACCACCACACCCCCGCGGCCGACGATCCCGCCCATCCCGTTCCCGAGTCCCCCCACTACGAGGCTACCTGTTCGCCTACCTGGGTCCAGCCCAGCCATGACGGCGAGCGCATCTACGTGGCCTGCAATGCCTCGGATCAGGTCCTGGAGCTGGACCATGAGTCCTGGGAGCTCACGCGCCGTTTCGACACGGGTCGAGGGCCCTACAACGTGGACGTGACCGCCGATGACAGGCTTCTGGTGATCACCCTGAAGCAGGGCGACGGGGTGGAGTTCATCGACCTGGAGAGCGGAGAACGCCGGGCCCGTCTGGAGACCTCCACCCGGGTGGTGCACGGGGTCGCTCTCTCGCCGGATTCCCGCTACGCCTTCATCAGCGTGGAGGGAATCGGTGCGGAGCCGGGCAAGGTGGACATCTTCGACCTCTCCACCTTTGAGCGGGTGGAGTCGGTGCCGGTGAGGCAGCAGGCCAGCGGGATCGCGTTCTGGAAGATGGAGGAGGGCTGACCTCCTGCTGTGACCGGACCTCCCCGGTTGCAAAGGAGCCCGAGTGGGACCGCCCACCGTCGGGGGGCCCACTCGGGCTCCTTCGCTGCGGCGAGGCCCTTTCCGATCAGACTGCTATCAGCCTTCTGGCCTACCTCACCGGTTCCAGCTTCGGATGGGGTCGCGGCACTCGATCCAGTCCCGTGGCTCTCCGGTGCGGGGGTCGGGGCCCAGAACCGCCCGATCCCGGGGGACTCGCTCCGGATCCTCGGAGGCCAGATACGCCAGCATGGCCGCCAGCGTCGCGTTGTTCATGAGGTCGTCGAAGACGATCTTGTCGAAGGTGTCCCGGTTGGTGTGCCAGGTGTACTGGCGGTACTCGGGATAGTGGGACTGGAGCCGCCACCCGGGAGCCCCGTAGCAGAGGAAGGCCACGTGGTCGCTGCCCCCCATCTCCTGCGGGCCGGGCAGGTCCAACTCGATGAGGTCGGAGATCTCGTCGGGGAGCTGGGCCACCCAGTGAGCCAGGTTGGCCGAAGCTCCCATGAGTCCCTGGGTCTGGATGTAGTCCACGCGCCAGGTCCCGTTGTCCTGATTGAAGACGGCCTGGAGCCCATCGACCACGTCGGGGTTGTCCTCCGCGTACGCTCGGGACCCGATCAGCCCCTGCTCCTCCCCTCCCCAGTGCCCGACGATGATGGTGCGGCGGGGGTTGGGATAGGTCTCCTTCAGGATCCGCATGGCCTCGAGCATGGTGATGGTGCCCGTGCCGTTGTCGGTGGCGCCGGTGGCGGCATGCCAGGAGTCCAGGTGGGCGGAAAGCAGGATGTATTCGTCCGGCAGCTCAGTACCGGGAATCGTCGCCATGACGTTGTACATCGGCACGGTGCCCAGCTCCTCGATCTCCGCGTTGATCCTCAGGCGGGGCCCCTGGTCGTTCTCGGTGATCCGGTAGAGGAGCCCGTAGTCCTCGCAGGACACGTCGATGGCCACGGCCTCCTCCGTGCTGGCTGCGAAGACCTTGTTCACACCCCACCCCTCGGACCAGCGGGAGGTGATGATCCCCACGGCACCGGCCTGCTCGAGGCGCCGGTGGGGGTTGTCCCCCAGCATGCGAAGTCGGTTGAACCAGGATGCCTGGATCGCTTCGCGCTCCTGCTGGATCCGCTCCACCGTCTCGGGGCGAGCCAGGCGTTCCAGGGTCTGGGGCTCGCGGCAGGTGGGTTCGGCGTGGGAGGCCAGGACCATCTTCCCCTCCACGGAGGGGAGCCAGGCCTCGACCTCGGCGGCGCTGGAGAACTCGGGGACCATGACCACATCGGCCTCCACCGGTCCGTCGGTGCCCGGGCTCCAGGCCAGGATATTCGCCTCCAGGGTCTGGACTCGCGGAGAGGTCATGTCCACATGGAGCGCTCCGTGCGACCACCCCCGCCACGTGCCGTATTCATCGCGTTCCACATCGATGCCCCACTCCTCGTAGAGCTGGATGAGCCAGTCCGCGGACTGGTCGAAGCCGGGAGCTCCCGAGAGCCGAGGTCCAATGGAATCCATGAGGGCCTGGGCCAGTGGATAGGTCTGGGAACGCTCCATCCCTTCTTCCCACATCCGCTCGATCACCGGGTCGTCGGTGCGAAAGGTCTGGGCCTGTGCGTCCACAGCGGAGAGCACGGCCATGAGCCCCGTCGCGAGGAGAAGCAGGGGGATTCGCAGAGATCTGGATTGCATGGGTGGGATCCTGGGTTCGGGAGTGCTACGGGGTACCGATGCGGGTCCGACGGGTGACGTCGGGAACCGCATCCTGCTGACCACCGACGTTAGAAGCGGGGTCGGGGGAGGGCAAGGAGAGCGCCTCCCGGAGAGGTGAGGGGCTGGAGGAGAAGGGAAAGGGGATCAGGCCGGGTCGGGACCGCGACCCTTCCTCTGGATCGCGGCCCCGAACAGCTCCGCCTGTAGGGAGCCTCCAATCAGGCAATCAACGGGTCTCCACCTCTTCGATCACCCGGTGGGGCCGGTCGTACGGGGATGCCAGGCTCTCATGCCCGTCGGGCCCGACGGCGGCCACGCCGAAGTAGTGCTCGTCGATGGAGAGTCCCTCGAAGGTGAACTCGGTCACGTTCCCCACGTCATAGACCTGCTGCCAGTCCATGGACCATCCGTCTCGGATGAAGATCCGGTAGGAGGCGGCTCCGGGAGAGGGGTCCCACTCCAGGTGGGCCGCATACCGAGATTCTCCTCGGGTGAGTCGAGGCTGGCCGTTGGGGTTGTCGACCTCGGGAGCCGCCGGCGCCAGCGCCAGGCTGGCCACACCACCCGCGTTCACCCGCGCGTTGCGGGCCAGGTACGGGAAGTAGACCCCGTCCACAGTGTCTTCCACCGTGTGCTGGCGGGCGTAGTTCTCCATGATCTCAGTGAAGCGGACGGCCGCGAAGCCCCAGTAGTTGAACGGGGTGTGGTCTCCGCCCCGACCGAAGCGATCTTCCCGACCCACGAGCCGAATGTCGTGATGGGGCATGTAGGCCTTCCCGAATCGGTAGGCGTACCGGGCCAGGGTGCGGGCCGGAGAGTCGTCGGGTCCAGGGGCGAACACCTGGACGGCGGTGCCGTTGATCTGACCATCACCGGCCCGGATGTTCCCCACGATGTCGTTATTGAAGACCGCATCGATCTGGATCCCCTCGTCCAGAGCCCTCTTGGCGTGCAGCCGTGCGCCAAAGAGCCCCTGCTCCTCGCCGGCGAAGCCGATGAAGACCAGGGTGGCGTCGAACTCGAGGCCGCTCTGGGAGAGCACCCGGGCCAGCTCCATGGCCACCGCGGTCCCGCTGGCGTCGTCGTTGGCACCCGGAGCGAAGTTGTCGTGCTCGGGATAGTCGTCCTCAGCGCCCGGGGGCACCTGGGCCACCGAGTCGTAGTGGCCGCTTACGTAGATTCGGCGCTCGGTCCGGCCCGGGAGCACGGCCTTCACGTTGCAGATCTCCACATCTCTCGTGATTCGTCCCGAAGCGACCACATCGTAACAATCCAGTCCTACCTGGAGGCGGGGGCTGTAGCCGGCCAGCTCCTCGACCATCCACTCCCGTGCCGCGCCGATCCCGCGGTCGGGATCATCGACCGACGACATGGTGTTGCGGGTCTCGAAGCTGGCCATGCCGGTGACCAGGTGTTCCAGGTTCTCCTCGGAGATCTCGGCGACGATTTCCTGGATGCGGGGGTCGATGTCGACCATCCCCTGGGCGTCGAGACTTCCGTTTGCCAGGAGGAGAGCCAGCGGGAGAAGGAGAAGACGCCAGAGGTCGGGCCTCGATCTCCGGGTCGATGAAGTCGGGATGTGGTCAGTCATTGGGTCCTCGTGCGGGAGTTTCCGGGGAGGGGCACTCGGTCCTCGGCCCCTCGAGTCTACCAGATATACCAGTCGTCGTGCTCTTCGGGGCCTGTGGGACCGATCTGTCCCCGTGCCCGTTCCAGGAGTTCGTCGGGGTCGTACAGCGTCCCCTCCAGGATCACCGTCTCGACGTTCCGGGTGTTTCGGATGTCCTGCAGGGGGTCGCCGCGAATGACGACCATGTCGGCCCACTTTCCGGCCGCGATGGAACCGATCTCGTCGTCCATTCCCAGGGCACGGGCCCCGTTGATGGTGCCGAACCGGAGGGCCGAGGCGGTTGGAATCCCCGCCAGGGTGAAGGCGTGCAGTTCACGGTGGGCGGAAAAGCCTCCCAGGAACTCGCCCTGGCTCGGATTGTCGGTGCCCATCGTGATGAGGTGTCCGCCCCCTGCGTTGTAGAAGGCCAGCGTGGTGCGCTTCATGGCCTGGTAGAGTTCGGACATCAGGTCCCTGCGGGTCCGCGCCTCCCGTTGGGCCACCAACTCCTGGACGTAGGGAGTGAAGAAGCCAGGCTCATCCTCCCAGTAGTCGAACCCCTCCTCCAACTCGGTGAGGTAGATGGGAGCCGTGATGGTGGCGTTGAAGTAGACGTCGTTGTCCAGGAACAGCTCTACGACCTCCCGAAAGGCCGCGTCCGTGGTGTCCACCTGATTCCAGACCGGATACGCTCCCTCTTCGGGATCCAGGACCGGCCCGCCCAGGATGTGCTCCACACGGTCGATGCCCATGGCGATGGCGTCGGCTGAGTTGGTGCTGCCCCGGCCCCCGGAGTCCAGGTGGCCGGTCACCGTTCCGCCGTGCTCGTGCACCCTTTGGATCAGGGGCTCGATGTGCTCTGGGGCCGCTCCCTTCGCCTTGAAGTGGGTCACGCCCCTGGAGACCCAGTAGTCCACGTCTTCCCGGACCTCCTCGGCCGTCATCTCCGGGTCCCAATCGGGCCGGGTACGACCGTAGTACGGACCGGATGGGATGAGTCTTGGGCCATCCCACTCTCCGGCCTCGAGGCGGTCCCTGAGGGTCAGCAGGAGTTCGGGCTCGTACTCACCGGCCGGGAAGGTGGTGGTCACCCCGTTGGCCAGGAAGACGAGGGGGTTGTAGCGGGTCTCCTCGACCCTTCCCTCGCCCGTGAGGTTCATGTTGTGGTGGGCGTGGAGGTCGATGAGTCCCGGCATGACCGTCTGGTCGTCATCCAGGAGAATCGCGGTGACCGCGGCCCCGTCGGGGACATGGTTCGCCGGCGCTCCCAGGGCCTCGATCCGGCCGTCGGGCGACACCACGATGCCCGGATTCGGAATCCGTTCCCCGGCCTCCACGTCGAGGAGCCATCCTGATTCGAGGGTGAGCCAGACCCCCTCGGATCCAGCGCTTCCTTCCTGTGAAGGCGGGTCCCCGCTGCACGCGGCGATGCTGAGAAGCGCGAGCGCGGATATCAGGACGGCGCGGGAGGTGGTGCCGGACCGGCGAGGCCTTGAGTGTGATGGGCGCATGGCGTTGTGCGGTCGTGGGTCAGGTGGTGGGGTCAGCGTGGGGAGAAGAAGGTGCGAGGCTCCCTGCACCGGCGATCCTCTCCACCGGTGCAGGGAGCCCCGTACTTTCTAGCTGCCGTGGTCTCGGCGTTCCGGGAGCATCATCCTCCCAGATTCGGGTTGCTCTGCCTCTCCTGTTCCGGCAGAGGCATGCAGGTGATCGGACCCCAGGCCTGACCCTTGTGATTCGTGCCGGTAGGGAAGGGGATGTCGTGGCGAAGCTTGTCGTTCAACCGGTGCCCCTCGCTGAAGAGCTGCCGCCGGCGCTCCTCGATCACGACGTCCAGCATGTTTTCGTCTCCCGAAAGCTCGAGGGCGGGCAGATCCTGGGAGGCCCGGAGCTGGTTGATGACGTCTTCGGCTTCGCTGGGACGCGCCTCCGCGATGATGAGTTGAGCCTCCTCCCATGAAGCCATGGGGATGTCCGAGTCGGCCTCGGGAAACTTCTCCTGGAAGAAGTGGGGGGTGACCCCATCATGACCGAACTGTCCGGCGTCCGTCACCGGCACCCGTGGATCGGGTTGGTCGCCGATCATCACGTTCCCGAACTCCTCGGGCTCCACCGATAGGACCCGGTTCCTGTGATTCAGGTTGTAGAGGCGGTTCTCCCTCCGTCCATTCACGGTGGAGTATTCGGCATTCCAGACGAAGCCCTGAGGGATCATCTCCGCGTCGGATGCGGCTCCCGCCAGATTCCCCAGGTTCAGGCGAGCTCGGGCCCGGCCCGCCGTGGCGAGCAGTCGAATTTCGTTGTTCCCGGCCGCCTCAGCGTGGGAGATCGCCGTGGTGAGGCGCTGTTCGGCCGTCTCCATCACCTGGGTTCGGGACATGAGCGGCCCCTGATCGACGGCCATCTCACAGAACCCTTCACCCAGGAGGATGTAGGAGAAGCCTGCATATGCGGAGAGCTGACCCAGGAGGTCACTCCGGTCTGGCACGTCGGCCTCCGAGAATCCCTCGATGAGGCGACCTCCCTCCTCGGCGACGTATCGGGCCTGCTGGAGGGGTGTGTAGGCCCCGAGTCCCGTAGCGTCACGCCCGGTGGGGCAGCTTCCGGTGATGGAGTTCAACTCCAGCCCTCTCCACCCCCAGGTGTTCACGTTCAGCCAGCTCGACGCGTTCCGGTACTCGCCGGACAGGATTCCGGTGGTCGTGACGTAACTGGTGTAGGCGCACTCGAATTGGCCGAGTGCGCTGTTCAGAAGTGTCTGGGCGAGGGCTGGATTGTTCAGGCTCTCGGCTTCCACCGTGCCCGGCAACTCGACCTCGAGGAGGCTGTCGCAGGCGGCGGTGAGTCCGATGAGGACCACGCCCAGAGCAGTGAATACTGCGCGCCTCAGCGTGCGGCCGGAGGGCCGTGTGCCCGTTCTCGATGTAGATGGTGTGGTGATTCTCTTAAGCATGAATCGCTCCTCAGAAGCTCAGGCGCACGGTGAGAGTGGCGCTCGCGGTGGGGGGGAGGACGGTCTGGTAGCCCGTGGCCGACTGGCCGGTGGAACGCACCTCCGGATCCCACGTGATCATGTTCGCAAGCCGCTCCCGGACGGATCCATCGCGGGGAGTGCTCCAGCCGTGCTCGGCCGTCCAGAGCATGGCCACGTTGCGCATGCCCAAGCTGACCGAACCTCTCTGGGCGCCCACCCTCGAAGCGAAGGCGTCCGGCAGGAGGTAGGTCGCCGACACTTCCCTCAAGCGCACGAATCCTGCCTTGTAGAGGGACGTCCGGTCGTTCTCGAAGATTCGCACGGCCTGGAGGAAGGGATTGTCTCCCCTCAGCACGGCCTCGGTCGTGGCCTGGTTGTGCGTCGCGCGGATCTCGGTGTTGGTGTGGTGGTGCCCACCGTTGCCCTCGACCCGGGCGTAGAGGGTCAGGTTCTCGAAGAGGGTGAAGGTGTTTCCGAAACCGATCTGCCAGGTGGGCTGGGAGTGCCCCATCCAGAGCTGCGGTGCTTCACCGCAGGGGACGAGCGATCCACCCACTTCCACACCCTGCGGTCCGGTCCCTCCATCACACAGGGCCGAGAGCACCTGGCCGTTTTCGTCGATCTCCACCTCCACGAACTCTCTCATGAAGAAGTCACCGATGGAGTACCCTTCCCGGTGCTGGGCCTGGCCCGGAGCGCCGATGAAGTCGAGGCCGCCCAAATCCTTGATCTCGTTGTTCATGGTCGAGAACTGGGTGTCGACCTCCCAGGCGAACCGGGGAGACTCCATGAGGCGAGCCGAAACGGCCACCTCGTTCCCCCAGGCGTGGAGCAGACCGATGTTGACGATCTGGGACCCGGTGAATCCCGAGGAAGGGGCCAGGGGACGGTTCACGATGGCGTCTTTCACCGCCCGCTGATACCGGGTGAACTCAACGTCCAGGCGCCCGTCCAGGAAGCTGGCATCGAATCCCAACTCCAGCTCTTCTCCCCGCTCAGGCTGGAGCTGAGGGTTCCCGAAGGCACTGGGAAGGAGTGCGGGACGGTCCCGGTATCCGATGACCGGATCGTAGAGTCGGGATGCGTCGAAGGTGCCAGGCTGCTGACCGGCGGCACCCCAGGCACCGCGAAGCCGGAGCTGCTCCACCGAATCCCACCGCCAGAACGGCTCTTCATGGAGGACCCACGTCGCGCTCAGCTTGGGGTAGATGGCGGCGTCGAATTCTACGCCGAAGGCGCTGTTGTCGTCGGCGCGGACCGCGGCGGTAAGGAATCGACGATTCTCCCAGCCCACCTGCTGCTGGACATAGACGCCCACGGTGGAGTTCTCGAGAAAGTCCTCACCCCCGTCCCGAACTGCACCCCCGGAAACGGTGGTGATGGGTACGGCGGGGAACTGAGCACCGGACGAGTTGATGAACGCGGATTCGCTCTTGTAGTATTGGAATCCGACCGCGCTCTCCAGGTCGTAGTTGCCCAGGCTGAAGTTCGCGCTGCCCGAGTAGTCTACGGTCACGAAGCTGCGGGTGCCGCGCTCCACCGATTTCGACCCCAGGGAGAGCTGACCATACACGTGGTCGGCGCCGTCCGGGTGCTGGGGATAGAGAGTCCAGTTCACCTCGGAGCTGGAATCCAGTCCAGCCACCAGGCGATGGGAGGACCAGCTCACGGGCTGGTAACGCAACTCCACATTGGTGGTGGTCCGATCGTTGTCGGCTCGGCTCTGGACCTCACTCCAGGTCTCTGGTGGTGCCTGCCTCCAGCCCCTGCGGCGGTCGTCCAGGTTGCGCGGGTTGGACCAGATCAGATTGCTGAAGGGGTCGGGGTTGATTCCGCCCTGGGCCAGTCGGGTGTCTCCGGTGATGTACGAGCTTCCCACCGTCACCCGAAGGTCGTCGGTGAGGAGGATCTCCATGTTTGCGCGGATGGCGGTCCGCTTGCTCCAGTTGTGCGATACGATGCCGGTGTCGTCGTCCCGGGATACGGAGGCGAAGTACCGGACCGCATCCGTGCCGCCTCGCATGCTCAGGTTGTAGCTCTGCAGCAGCCCATAGCCGAAGGGGGCGCCCAGGCCGTTCACTCGTTCGTTCTCGTAGACGTTGAAGCCGAAGAGCTCACCAGGGTTATCGGGATCGGGCATGTATCGCATGCCGGTCCGGCCCTCCGGATTCCAGAGCCAGTTCGTGCCGGTCCGGGTGGTGACGTCGAACTGCGGTGCGCCGGTGGCTCCTCTCTTCGTGATGATCTGGATCACCCCGTTGGAGGCCTCGGTGCCGTAGAGGGTGGCGGCCGCAGGTCCCTTGATGATCTCGATGCTCTGGATGTCACCGGGGTGGATGTCGTTGAGGCGGCTCACATTGGCTCCCCCTCGCTGACCAGGCCCTCGCCGGGGGTCGCTGTCCATGCGGACCCCATCGATGTAGATGATGGGCTCGTTGGCCAGGGAAAGGCTGCTGTTGCCTCGGATCCGGACGGCCGATCCGGTTCCCACCTGTCCGGTGCCCGGCAGCATCATCGCGCCGGGAGTCCGTTGTCCCACCAGCTGATCTACGTTGCCGATGGGCGAGCGGGCCATGACATCCTCGGCGTCCACGGTGGCCACCACGTTGCCGATGGCGCGGCGCTGGGTTCCCCCGGCGGTACCTGTGACGACGATCCCGTCGAGGTCCAGGGCACGCTCGCTCAGCTGGAAGTCCACCGTCGCAGTTCCGCCCGAGGTCACGGTGGCCTGGGCCGAGGTGCTGGCGAATCCGATGAGCTGGACCGTCACCGTCACCTCTCCGGCGGGAACACCGGAGATGCTGTAGTTCCCCCCGCTGTCCGTGATCGTCCCCAGGTTCGTATCCTCAACGAAGACCTGGGCCGCCGGCAGGGGCCGGTTCGTTCGTCCATGGATCACCTGACCTTCAATCGTACCAGTCAGGGCGCGGGCCCGAACGCCGGACCGCGGGGACCTGAGCGAAGCCTGGGCGAGGACTCTCGACCCGGGTAGGGCCGTGCTGGACGCGAGGCGGTTGTGGTCGCCCCCGTTCCGGAACTCGCTGCGAGGCTCGACCACCACCTGACGTCCCACGGACTCCCAGGCGAAGGGAGTGCCGTCCAGAATGAGGTCCAGGGCCTCTCGGACCGAGCGCTCGGTGCATCGGCAGGACACCGCAGGCTCCTCCGGAAGGAGGCTCGGCGAAAAGGTGATGGGCACGCCGGAGCGATCCCGGAGGGTGAGGAGCATGTCGGCCAGGGACAGGGCCTCGGCCTCCACGCGTGCGGGGCGATCCAGAAGTGCCGCGGCCTGAGCCTCGGCGACCTCGGCCCCGACGCTGGCCAGGAGCGTGTGGTCCTGGGCCGAAACGGGAAGGCTCCCCATCACCAGCAAAAGTGCTGCGGTGAGTAGACGAGAGAGCTTCATGATTGAACCTCCTGAGGGGGTGGGCTGTCGAACGTTCGGGAGAAGGGATGCCTCATTGGTCTCCATGGGCTGGGGTACGGTCGTGAAGGTGAACAGGGCGCATGGGCAGGGATCGAGTACTGGGGTGGTGGCTCGTCGATCATGGGAGCATTCGGATCGTGTCCGCGGACATGGTGCAGGTCACCGCGGCGGCTCGGCAGACGAGCTCAACCACCTGTTCCATCTCCGATTCGCTGAACCAACCGGTGACGGTCCGGTCGTGGAGTTCCGGGTCCATGATGCGGATCGAGATCCCTGCTCGACGCTCCAGCTCTCGGGCGACTCGGGGCAGGGGGGTGGACTCGAAGGCCACGAATGCTCCCATCCAGCCCAGGAGCTCCTCCGGGTCGGCCACACTTTCGACGCGGGGACTCTGGTCGCTTCGACTCTGGCTCCGTTCCCCGGCCCGAACCTCCACCTCCTCGCCTCCGCCCCGGACCGACACGCTCCCTTCGACAACCAGGAGGTTCATCTCGTCGTGCCGAGCGTTGACCTCGAAGCGGGTGCCGAGGACGGTGGCTTCTCCCCCGCCAGTCCGAACGTGGAAGGGGCGGCTGGAGTCGGGGGTTACGGCGAGGAAGGCCTGGCCGTCCACCGCGACCCAGCGCTCTGAAGCGCCAACGGAGCTCTGAATGCGGGTGCCCGGTGCCATTCGGATGACTGAACCATCGGGGAGGGTGGCCGTGGCCATCTCTCCCGGTCCGGTGACCACCTGCGAAACTTGAGCGGGCTCCGGAGCGCCGGAATCAACCAGGCTCTGGCCGGCCCAGGAGCCGATCCCAAGAGAGAGGACGATCACCGCGGCCCATGCCAGCGGGCGGCTCCAGGGGGAGGAACTCCCGCGGTCGCCCGTCTGGGCGGCTCGGTGGCGACCCTCCAACTCCGCCAGAGTGGGCGCTGGAATTCGAAAGTCCACGGGATCGGCAGAGGCCGAGGCCTGCCACACTTCGGCCATTTCCCGGTACCGGCGCTCGTGATCGAGGGAGGCCTCTCTCCAGCGGCGGAGTTCTTCCTCCTGGTCCGGAGTGGTCCGCCCCTGAAGCGAGTGGAGGATGAGTTGGTCCAAGACGTCTGTTCCTCGACGGGCGCTCGAGGAAGGAAGAGTGACGCCGCAGCTGGGCCATCGAACTCGAATCTTCCGCCGGGCCGCTTCTGAAGGTCCGTGGATCCGGGGCAGGCGATCCTGGGTGCCGGGCCCGGCGTTCACCCACTCAACACCCGGGGGCAGAAATCACTACTACTCCACCTTCGAAGGTTCTGACGGGCGGAGGGCTGGAGGAGCCGATCAGCTGCTCCTGCCCAGCTCCCGGTGTACCTCGCGCAGCTCACGGCGGAGCTGAGTGAGGGCGGAGCTCATCTGGTTGGATACGGTCTGGGGTGAGATGTCGAGAATCTCGGCGATCTCCCGGTGGCTCTGACCGTGAAATCGAGCCAGGATGAAGATCTCCTTGCGACGCGGGGGAAGCGAGTCGATGGCTCGCCGAACACTTCGCGAGAGGTCCGAGTCACGGGAGATCTCTTCGGGAGACGGACCGCTCCGGCGCAGTATGGGGAGGCTTCCGAGGATGCGGTCCCGGGTCCGGCGGCCTCTGCGTTGATTCAGGGCCTCGTTCCGGGTCGTCCGGTAGAGGAACGCCTGCAAACGGTCCGTGGGAGTCCATTCGTTGCGTCGCTCCCAGATCCGCAGCGCCACCTCCTGCACTACGTCCTCTGCGGCATCTCGGCTCCGAACGATCTGCTGGGCATAGGAAACCAGGGGAGCCCAGTACGTCTGGAGGAGCTCGTCCATGGCGTTCCGATCCCCTCGGTGGATCCGTTCCATGATGGAGTGGGTGCCTGGATCCGCCTTCCGGGTGGCGTGACTTCCTTCCTCGACGACGTGCTTGCGACGCACCGCCTGGTCCTGAAGCCGTGGCTGCCCTTCACTCATGGAGGGTGAGCCAGGCGTGGTGGATCCCCGTGAGGGGGAGATGGATGGACGACCGGGGACCGGCACGTCGGCCTCCAGGAAATGGGTGGTCGCATACTTGTAAGCTTTAAGTTCATACTACGGGGGGGAGGCAGGTCCGGCAAATCCGGAGGGTGACCGGTCGGGATCGTCGAGGCGAGGGATCGGGTTCGGGGAGGAAGCGGCTCGCCCGGGGAGGCCCGGGTTGGATTTCCAAGGATCCCCTTCCGGTCCGCGCTGACCGTGGCCAGCAAGGCCCCGCCGCGCAGTTTTGGTGCTTCTTGAACAACCTTCCAGTCCAGTCGCCGGCAGGAGAACCCTACGTCTCGAAGACCTTCCTGCGGGCCTCGGCCTCCTCCTGGATCTTACCGCACATCATGTCGCAGAGGGTGTTCACCCGCTCGTCGGAGAGGCTGTAGTGGACGTAGAGCCCCTCTTTTCTTCGACTCACGAATCCGGTCTGGTGAAGGTACTGCAGGTGTTTCGAGACGTTGGCCGGATGGAGGTCGGTGATCTCCGCCAGTTCACCCACCGTGTGTTCCCCCCTGCGTAGGGTGTCCAGGAGCGAGAGGCGGGTCGGCTCGGCCAGGGCCTTGAAGCGTTCCGCCACCATCTCGAGGAGCTCAGGTGGCATGGGATTCTGTGACGTGGCCATGAGGTCGTTCCGTCCGGAGAAGGGGGCGAAGGCCGCCCGGGCTCAGATGCTGGATCGGGCGGATGGGGTGAAGCGTCCCCTTGTAGAGTATGGGTAGAGCAGGCCGCCAGGTCCAAGAGGGGCCCCGACGGGCGTCAGGGCGAGCCTGGGGCCGAAGCCCCCTGCGTCTGCACCTTCCGGCGGCCGTGGGTTATATTAAACGGCTGTATGTGCGACTGGCTCCGGAAAACGTTCCGGTAGCCGCCGACGGGCGGGTCAGGGGAAGAGGCCTCCACCTTCGAAAAGAGGCAGGGGCTCCGCTCCCACCGCCCCCTTTCACAATCGAATCTTCGGGAGCCCGCCTGAGGCGGGACGCCAGTACCATGGACCTCCGTAATATCGCCATCATCGCCCACGTGGACCACGGCAAGACCACCCTGGTGGACAAGATGCTCCGTCAGGCCGGTGTCTTCCGGGACAATCAGGAGATTCAGGAGCGGGTCATGGACTCGAACCCTCTTGAACGGGAGCGTGGGATCACCATCCTCTCCAAGAACACCGCCGTGAAATGGGGCGACGTCAAGATCAACATCGTCGATACCCCCGGCCACGCCGACTTCGGGGGTGAGGTGGAGCGTATCCTCAGAATGGTGGACGGGGTGCTTCTCCTGGTCGACGCTGTGGAGGGCCCCATGCCCCAGACTCGCTTCGTCACCCGCAAGGCCCTGGAGCTGGGTCATATGCCGGTGGTGGTCGTGAACAAGGTGGACCGCGACGCCAGCCGCCCCGAAGAGGTTCATGAAGAGGTCCTGGAGCTCTTCATGGAGCTGGAAGCCTCCGACCGACAGTTGGATGCTCCGTTCCTCTACGCCTCCGGGCTCGACGGTTGGGCCTCCAACGATCCCTACGAACGAACGGACTCCCTGGCCCCTCTCTTCGAAGCCATCCTGGCGCATGTCCCGGCCCCCAGCGCCGAGGTGGACCGACCCTTCCAGATGCTGGTGTCGACGCTGGACCATTCTTCCTACGTGGGTCGAATCGCCATCGGCCGTATCGAGCAGGGGCAGGTCCGCGTCGGGCAGACCGTGGCGGTTCTCCCCTTCGGCGAGCCTGGCCCGGTGCCCGAGGATGGGGCGAAGCGAGGGAGGGTCACCAAGCTGTTCTCCTTCCAGGGACTGGACCGGGTGGAAGTCGAAGAGGCCATGGCAGGCGACATCGTGGCGATGGCCGGAGTCGACGGGGTGGAGATCGGCCAGACATTGACCGACCCGCAGCACCGGGAGCGGATGCGGGGCATCAAGGTGGAGGAGCCCACCCTCTCGGTGGACTTCACCGTGAACAACTCGCCCTTCGCGGGACTCGTGGGGAAGTTCGTCACCACGAGGCAGCTCCGGGACCGTCTCTTCAAGGAACTCGAGCGGAACGTGGCCCTCCAGGTGGAGGAGACGGAGCAGCCCGATACCTTCAGTGTGTCGGGACGGGGCGAGCTTCACCTCTCCATCCTCATGGAAACCATGCGGCGCGAGGGATACGAGTTCCAGGTGTCTCGTCCCCGTGTGATCGAGAAGAGGGCCGAGGACGGAACGAGGCTCGAGCCCTTCGAGGAAGTCCTGATCGACGTCCCCGAGGAGATGGTGGGCACCGTCATGGAGCGGCTCGGACCCCGCCGGGGTGAGATGACCGACATGAAGCCCTCGGGAAGCGGGATGACGCGTCTCACCTTCAGGATTCCAGCCCGGGGACTCTTCGGGTACCGTTCCGAGTTCATGACCGACACCCGGGGAGAGGGCCTCCTCAACCACCACTTCCTGGAATACGCGCCCTACGCCGGTCCCATCCAGGGGCGGAAGCGAGGCGTTCTGGTGGCCGACCGCGAGGGCGACGCTCTGGCCTACGCCCTCTTCAACCTCCAGGAGCGGGCCAACCTCTTCATCGGCCCCGGTGCCCGGGTCTACAAGGGCATGATCGTAGGGGAGCACGTTCGTCCCGGTGATCTCGACGTGAACGTGGCGAAGGGAAAGAAGCTCACGAACATGCGGGCCGCCGGATCCGACGAGAACATCAAGTTGGAGCCGCCTCGGGCACTGACGCTGGAGCTGGCCCTGGAGTTCATCGACGACGACGAGCTCATCGAGGTCACGCCCGACGCCATCCGCCTTCGGAAGAAGGAGCTGGATGCGAACCGCCGGAAGAAGGCCCAGAAGGCCATGGCCGCCAGGGAGTGAGCAGAGCAGGGAACGGCGGGGTGAGGAACTTCTCGCCCGTGGGTCGTATTCTCCCACTGAACCAGAACAGGGTCGGGCGCGGAGTCACCGGGGATGCCCGGGATTTTGTCCCGACCCTTTCCTCTCCCCCTGGAGAACCATAGATGATGGACACTGATCGCTACTTCGCCGCTCCCACCTTTTCCGAATACCTGACCGCGGTCGAGAAGAATCGCGACCTCTGGCACGGCCTCTGGAACCGGGCCTCCCTTCCCCCGGACCTGGCCTCCCGGGCTGAGAAGCTGGAGGGTCGGTGGCACCTCCTGGCCCTCTCCGAGGACTGGTGCGGGGATGCCGTGAACGTCCTGCCATGGGTGGACCGCATGGCGGTGGCGGTGCCCTCGGCCCAACTTCGGGTTCTGGGGCGTGACGCCAACCCGGACCTCATGGACGCCCACCTCACCGATGGTCGCAGCCGATCCATCCCCGTCGTCATCATCTACGACGAGGACTTTGAGGAGGTGGGCTGGTGGGGCCCCCGGCCCTCCGAGCTCCAGCAGTGGGTGAAGCAGGAGGGGTTGAAACTTCCCACAGAGGAGCGATACGCGGAGGTTCGGCGCCGGTACGCCCGCGATCGGGGACGCAGCATCGTCGAGGAGCTCCTGGCGCTCCTGGAGGCCGGGATCCCAGCGCATGCGGGCCCCGACTCCCCACCCACCCTCTGACTGGGACGAGCGTTCCGTTCCCCCGATGCCGACCCTCTTCAAGGATCAGGTTCCAGGGAATACGCATCCTCTGAACACAGTGGAGGGGGCTTCGGAGGAGGAGGTCTCGCGCCACCAGGTCGACCGCCCGCCCCTCTTCGAGGTGTACATGCGGATGGCCGAGGACCTGGCGAGGCGGAGCACCTGTCGGCGGCTCTCGGTGGGCACGGTCATCACTGACGCCCTGCTCGAGAACGTGGTGGGGATCGGCTACAACGGGAACGTGAAAGGGTTTCCCAACGACTGTGACAGTCCGACTCCGGGGGCCTGCGGGTGCATCCACTCGGAGATGAATGCCCTGGTGAAGGCGCCCGGCCATCTCCCCGGGAAGGTCATGTTCGTGACCGCCTCCCCGTGTCCCATGTGTGCCAAGCTGGTGGTGCAGGCGAAGGTGTCACACCTCTACTACCGGACCCCCTACCGGCGGGCGGAGGGCCTCGAGATCCTGGTAAAGGCCGGCCTCACCGTGGTCCACTACCACCGTTGGAAGGACGCCTTCCGTTGAAGAAATGGAAGGCTGCTGAGGACCTGGACTGACCACCGTTGGGAGCGCCAGGCCGGCAGACGAACCGTCTCAGGGAATTCGTCCCGCCTCCCGCAACAGCTCCCGCAGCTCGTCCAGAGGGAGGGCCTCTGAAGTCGTGCCCCCGACTCCGGTGACCGTCGTGGCCCGGAGGACCGAATTGATCACGGCCTCCTCCGTGGCTTCCACCACGCCCTGGAAGAGAGCGGAGGTGGCGGCATTGGGAAGATCCTCCACCGTGGGGACGCCTTCCCCTGAGCTGCGTCGGACTCCTTCCGCGGTGGAGAAGGCGATCACGTAGTCTCCCGAGCCGTTTCCGGCGAAGGACCCGGTCCGGGCCAGCCCCATCATGGCTCGGGCGGCCAGCCGCTCCAGGTTTCGGTCGGACAGAGGGGCGTCGGTGGCGATCACGATCATGATCGAACCATCGCCCTCGTCAGCCTCCACGACTCCCCTGAAGGAATACTGCCCCAGGGCCTCGCCGACCCGGACCCCGTCGACCGTGAGGAGCCCACCGAAGTTGGACTGGACGAGGATCCCCACCCGGTAGCCGCCGAGTGAACCGGGAAGCACCCGCGAAGAGGTCCCGATTCCCCCCTTCCATCCGAAGGCGCGCGTGCCGGTTCCAGCCCCCACGGAGCCCTGTTCCACAGCTCCTCCGGAGGCCTCCTCGAGGGCCGTGACCACGTGTTCCGGCCGAAGGGGACGGGAGCGGATGTCGTTCAACCCCCCGTCGTTGGTCTCGCCCACGACGGGATTGATGGACCGGACCTCCTCCATGCCGGGACGGGCCAGCATCCAGTCCACCATGGCATCGGCGGCCTGCCACACGCAGAGGGTGCAGGTGAGCAGAATCGGGGTCTCCAACTCTCCCAGCTCCCGCACCTGGGTGATCCCTACCAGCTTGCCGAATCCGTTGCCCACGTGGATCGCTGCGGGGACCCGGTCCCTGAAGAGATCCCCCCCATGGGGGAGGATCGCGGTCACCCCGGTCCGGACCCCATCCCCCTCGACGAGCGTGGTCTGACCTACCCGTACCCCGCCCACATCGGTGATGGCGTTGTGCTCCCCGGTCTCGAAGATTCCGATTCGCAGACCCAGCTCCCGGGCATCGGTACGTGGATCGTCAGCCATGTCCGGCGCGCTGCTCTGGCCGAGCGCCAGGGCGGGGGTGAAGACGAGAAGGGCGAGGCCGAGGGCGAAGGTGGATCGCATGGGAGCGCTCCGGAGTGAAGATGAAGGTCACAGCGGTTCCCTCGGCGGCGCGGTGGACGAGGTCGGTCACGCCCCGGGGACGGTGTCGACGAGCATGAGCCCCAGGAGGAGGGGCTGATAGGCAAGGGAGGCCAGGAAGACCTTCCGGATCGGGGCTCGTTCCATGGTCAGGCTGGCCTGGAAGGTCCACGAGAGCAGGGTGAGTCCGAGGACCAGGGCTCCGATCAGGTAGATCCAACCCGTGAGGTTGATCACGGTGGGCAGAAGACTCACCGGAATCAGGAGCGCCGTGTTCAGGTTCATGTGCCGGGCGATGACCCGGCCTTCGGGATCCGCGGGAGGTGTGAGCAGGAACCCCGCCCGGGCATAGTCCTCCCTGAGAAGCCACGCCAGTGCCAGGACATGGGGGAGCTGCCAGAGGAAGGCGATGGCGAAGAGAACGAGCCCACCCAGCGTCACCGTTCCGGTGGCTGCGCTCCAACCGATGAGGGCGGGCATGGCCCCGGGAATCGCTCCGGCCAGGGTGGCGGCGTAGGAGCGGGACTTGAGGGGCGTGTAGATGAAGTTATAGGCCAGCGCCGAGAAGAGGGTGAGAGCCGCAGGAAGCCACCCTACCGTGGCCAGGAGGTAGGCGCAACCCAGGATCACAAGCCCGGCCCCGAACCCCAGCGCCTCGCCCGGGCGCAGGCGTCCGGAGGGGACCGGTCGCCTCCGGGTGCGAAGCATTCGAGCGTCCACCGCTCGCTCCAGGTACTGGTTCAAAGCCAGGGCCCCGGCCGTGGCCAACACGGTTCCCAGGAGGGTGTGGATGACGGGAACGAGTTCGGCCGCTCCCCCCGAGGCCACGAAATAGGAGACCCCCGCCGTGATCATGACGAAGCCGGCGATTCCCGGCTTCGTCAGCTCGTAGTACGCTCTGGCCCGGCTTCCAGAGTCGCTGGAGCTGCGCAGCTCCCCCGAGCTCCGGTCGGTCACCGGAGTCGGGGCCTTCTCGCTGGACGCGTCGGCCGGAGGCATGGGCGGATGGATCGGGGCGATGGGAGGGAGTGAAGGTCGATCCTTGACGTCGGTCGGATCATCAGCGGTGGCGATGGACCCACGAGTTCGGCGACAGGCAGATGGAAGTTGTCCGGAAGGGGAGGGGGGCGCAAGCGGTTGAGTCCTGGAGGACGATGATCAGGTTTTTCGGGACGAACGAGGCCTTTCGTCTCCTGCCGCGGGACCCCATGTGCCATTCCGTCTCATTCAGCCGGGGAGGGCACGGGGGGGACCGGGCCCCCTGCTGCCGAATCGCGACGGGAGCCGCTGGGCACACCCCTTGCGGACAGGGCGACTCTGGAGAAAGACTCGTGTCGAGTCGAAACTGGACCCGAGGCCTGCAAGGCGGGTCCGATCCGTTCCGCCGCGCTACAGGAGAAGCACATTCATGTCCGATCATGAGGATCGCCCGGGGCGTACGGCGTCCGTGGGGGGGCTCGCTGCGGTACTGGCAGTCTTCTTCGTCGTGGGGTCGGTCATGACGCTCTTCATCTGGGAAACCCTGAGTGACTTCCTGGCCGGCCGGCCCGTCGACGGAGGGACCTATCTCCTGGCTCTGGCAGCCACCGGCGTCTTCGCCGGCTTCGCGTGGCTTCTCGCCCGGTATCTGGAGATCACGATTCCCTGGGAGACGTGATCCGTTGCGGCCAGCGCCGTGCGATCCCCGCTCGGGTCCCACCGGTCGATCCGGACCCGCCCTTTCACCTGCCGCCCAAGGTTCGCTCCATGAGCTCTGAACAGCCTTCCGCTCCGAAGATCGGTGAGGAGGACGAGCTTCCTCCGCCGGTGGGGACGCTCTTCTTCACCATGATCTACATCGTCGTGCTGGCCGGGATGTGGCTCTCCATCTATTTCGAATTCATCGGGAGGTAGGTCATGTCACCGAAGAAGATCGAGATGGTCTTCCTTTCCCTCTCGGCCGCCATGCTCCTGGTCTTCCTCATGGCCCTCTTCTATTCGGCCTACGGGATGGGAATGCACCTGCCCGGTCGGGAGGACGACGTGGTGCCCGGAGAGGTAAGGGCCACCCCCCCCTTCGACGATCCTGGACTCCACGAGGTGGGCCCCAATCAGTACGAGGCCGTCTTCCTGGGCATGGCGTGGGCCTTCCAACCCAGGGAGATCACCGTTCCCGCAGGCGCGGAAGTCACCTTCATCGCCACCGCCACCGATGTGATCCATGGATTTCACGTCGAGGGGACGCGGGTGAACTTCATGCTCATCCCCGGACAGGTGGGGCGACAGACGTACACCTTCAACGAACCCGGCGAACACCTCATCATCTGCCATGAATATTGCGGCGCCGGCCACCATCTCATGTACGCCAGGGTGATCGTGGAATGAATACTCCCGTCGTAGCGAGCCCCGAGGGCTTCGATCTCTCCGATGGGCACCGAAGGGTCATCCGGTGGATGATCTACCTCGGTTTCGGCGCCTTGGCCATCGGAATTCTGAACGGGCTGGGACAGGCCCTGAACTACGCCGATGTGGACATCCTGCAGTACTTCCCCGGGATGCGGGACTACTACCAGGGACTCACGGTCCACGGGGTCGTCAACGCCATCGTCTTCACCTTCGCCTTCACCAACGGCTTTCTGGCCCTTTGTACCTCCCGGGCCCTGGCCCGGCCGCTGAACCTCCCGGCGCTATGGGTGGTGTTCGGGCTCATGGTCTCAGGGTTTCTGCTGGCCGCATACGCCATCGGGACGGGTCAGGCCACTGTTCTCTACACCTTCTACGCTCCACTGCAGGCCCACTGGGCCTACTACCTGGGGTTGGCCCTCCTGGTGGTGAGCACCTGGGTGACCGGGGGCGTCCTGTTCGCGGCGCTCCGGGGATGGAGGAAGGAGAACCCGGGGAAGCGGATCCCGCTCATGGCCTACATTTCGGTGGCCACCTACGCCATGTGGATCCTGGCGTCACTGGGGATCGCCATCTCCGTGGTGGGCATCCTTCTCCCCTGGTCGCTGGGGATGACGGAGCAGACCGATCCCCTTCTGACCCGGACGCTCTTCTGGTTTTCCGGGCACCCCATCGTCTACTTCTGGCTCCTCCCCGCGTACGTCTCGTGGTATGTGATGGTGCCGAAGCACGCCGGAGGGAAGCTCTTCAGCGATCCCCTGACCCGCGCGGTCTTCATCCTCTTTCTTCTTCTCTCGATCCCCACCGGGTTCCATCACCAGTACACTGACCCTGGGATCAGCGGTGGGATGAAGGCGCTTCACGCGACCCTCACTTTCGGGGTCTTCTTCCCCTCGCTCATCACCGCATTCTCGGTGATGTACGCTCTGGAGATCGGGGGAAGGAGGCGAGGCGGAACCGGGTTGATCGGCTGGTTCGCCAAGCTCGACTGGAAGAATCCGGCCCTGGTGGCCCAGCTTCTGGCCATGCTGAGCTTCACCCTTGGCGGGGCCACCGGACTCATCAACGCCTCGTACAACCTGAACCAGGCCATTCACAATACGGCCTGGGTACCCGGCCACTTCCACATGACGGTGGGATCCGCGGTCACCATGTCGTTCATGGGAATCGCCTACTGGCTCATTCCGTACCTGACCAAGCGGCAGCTGGTGGGTCGGGGGATGGCGGTGCTCCAGTCATGGATCTACTTCGTGGGGGTCCTGGTGATGGCCCGGGGTCTCATCTCGGGGGGGCTGGACGGGATGCCCCGTCGCACGCTGATCATGGAAGCGCCGTACTCGAAGGACGGCTGGGAACTCGCCGGTCTCCTCACGGGGCTGGGCGGGACCCTGATGTTCATCGGGGGAGCGTTGTTCTTCGCAGTGCTGGTCGGGACCGTCCTCTTCGGGAAGAAGGTGGACCAGCCCGAGGACGTGCCCTTCACCGTGACCCACGAGCCGCCGGCCGAGAGCGGGTGGGAGTTGAGTCTGGACCGGTTCCGCTACTGGTTCATCGCGGCGGTGGTGCTCATTCTCATCGCCTACGGCCCGTTCATGGTGGAGTATCTTCCGGGAAGCTTCACCTCGCCGCCCTACCGGTTCTTCTGACCGAAGGCGCCGGCGATTCTGGCGGGGCATGCATCCCCTCGGGCCCAGGTGGCCCGGGGGGATTTGCGTTTCGGGACATGACGGAGGAAACCTCCGGTCAGCTCCGCCCGTACTACTCACCACGCGTGCCGTCGCAACGGCAGCACCCCGGAGTTCTTGAGCAGGCCTTCCATGGAGACGATGGATGAATCCGCAGGAGACATCGACGGAGGAGGAGCCGAGAAACGGCTCGTCCATCCGGGAGCGGCGGGAGGACGAGGCCCGGGTCTGGAGATCCGCCTTCGTGATCTCCGTTGGCCTCCACCTTCTCCTCTTTCTCCTGTGGCCCACAGGGGGGGGACCCGACTCTCCCTTCTCCGCTCCCGGTCCCAGGGAGATGGATACCGAAGCGGCGGAAGGGGTCATGCGGGCGGTGTCCCTGAGCTCAGCTCCCGCCGACGCGCTCCAGCCGCCCCCGACGCCCACCGTGGATGTGGAACTCCCCGAACCCCCTGAAGTGGATCCCGAGGCCTCTCCCGAAGTGGAACTGGAGGAGCCGGATCTGCCGGAGCCGGGGGTGGGGAGCACGGTTGGCGATGACGAAGCCGACGCCCCCACCGGGTTGGCGGGCGCCAGCGGATCCGGGGATGCCGGCACCGGCGAAGAGGGGCTCACCCGTCTGATCCCACCGACGCCCAGAGGAATGATCATTCCACCTACGAACCGGAGCCTCCGGGGGACCGAGGTAGAGGTGTGGGTATTCGTGGACGAAGGGGGACGAGTCGTGCCGGACTCGACTCGCCTGGACCCGCCCACATCGGACCGGAGCTTCAACGATCAGCTCATGAGAGAGGCGGCCCAGTGGATCTTCCAGCCGGCCCGGAGGGGCGGTGATGCGGTCGCGGCCTGGTTTCCCTATACCATCTCCATGTAGCCGGATTCTTTTCATCTGCCGGGCTTTGTGACAACTTTTTCATACCGGCCCTTTCCAGGAATGCGGTAGTCCGGCCCAAGCGTGAGGCCGGCATTGCCGCCCCGCCCCTATTCACTCCGCCCGCGGCACCCATGATCTCCGTTTCAGATCTGGCCATGGAGTTCGGCGACCGAACCCTGTTCTCCGGCGCCTCCTTTCAACTCAATCCCGGCGAACGATACGGTCTTGTAGGAGCGAACGGCTCGGGAAAGACCACCCTGCTCAAGATCCTTGCCGGCGACCTGGAACCCACCGCCGGTAACGTCTCCATTCCCAACCGGTTGCGGGTGGGGGCTCTCCGGCAGGATCATTTCCGCCACGAGGGGGAGTCCATTCTCGGCGTGACGCTCATGGGGAATCCGGAGCTCTGGTCGGCCCTGGTGGAGCGAGAGAAGATCCTGGAGCGAGCCGCAGAGTCCTTTGACGCCGATCGCTACGCCGCGGTGGAGGAGGTGGTCGAGCTCCACGACGGGTACACCGCCGAGGCTCGGGCCTCCACGATCCTCGAGGGGCTCGGAATTCCCACCGAGGTTCATCACGATCCAATCGAGACCCTCTCCGGTGGATTCAAGCTCCGGGTGCTTCTGGCCCAGGTCCTGGCGGGCAACCCCGATGTGCTGCTTCTGGACGAGCCCACGAACCACCTGGACATCCTGTCGATCCGGTGGTTGGAGGGCTTCCTGGCCGATTTCCAGGGACCCATGGTCGTGATTTCCCACGACCACCGGTTTCTGGACACGGTGGCCACCCATATCCTGGACGTGGACTACGAGACGGTTCGCCTTTACCACGGGGACTATTCCCACTTCGCCACGGCGAAAGTCGAGGAGCGGGAGCGTCGCGAGAAGGCCATCGAGGGACGGGAGAAGGAGATCGCCCACCATCAGAAGTTCGTGGACCGGTTTCGGGCCAAGGCGAGCAAGGCCCGGCAGGCCCAGAGCAAGCTGAAGCTCATCGAGAAGCAGGCCGAGGAGCTGGAGGAGCTTCCGGTCAGTTCCCGCCAGTATCCCACCTTCCGCTTCGAGCCCTACCGGGCGAGCGGGAAGGAGGTGCTCAAGATCAAGGGCGTGACCAAGTCGTTCGATGACAACGAGGTCCTTCCTGGAGTCGACCTTCATGTGGCGCGAGGAGATAGGCTGGCCATCATGGGACCCAACGGCATCGGAAAATCCACCCTCCTCAAGATCGCCGTGGGAGAGCTGGAGGCCGACGAGGGTGATGTGGAGTGGGGGTACGAGACCCGTCCCGGGTACTTCTCTCAGAACATCCGGGATCGATTCGAAGACGGTGAGGTCAACGCCGAGGAGTGGATCTGGCAGTTCTGCCCCGGAAAGGACCGGGGATTCGTCCGGGGGCACCTCGCCCTCATGCTCTTCTCTGGCGACGACGCCCTCCGGCGGGTCGGGAACCTCTCGGGGGGTGAGGCGGCCCGGCTCGTCTTCAGTCGACTTGCTCTGGAGCGGCCCAACGTGCTGGTCCTGGATGAGCCCACGAACCACCTGGACATGGAGGCCATCGAGGCCCTGGTGGAGGGCTTGATCGACTTCGATGGAACCCTGATCTTCGTGTCCCACGATCGGTGGTTCGTGGAGCGACTGGCCACCAGGGTGGTGGACATCCGCCCCGACGAGATCGTGGACTATCGGGGGAGCTACGAGGAGTTCGTGGAGGCACGGGGTCATGATCACCTGGACGCGGACCGGGTGGCGCTGAAGGCGAAGCGGGCGCAGAGGCAGAACTCGGGCGAATCCGTCGGCAACGGATCTCCTCCGTCGAGCTCCGAAGCCACCCGGACCCGAGGGCGCGACGCGGCCAATCGGCGACGGCGCCTGGAGGAGGAGGCCCGGGAGGCCACCGAGAAGATCGAGGCGGCCGAAACCCGGATCCGGGAGATCGATGCCCTCTTCGTCCAACCCGATTACTTTGACCAGGCTTCGGACGGAAAGGTGCGCACCCTGAAGGCGGAGCGGACCCGGTTGGAAGAGGATGTCAAGGCGCACATGCGTCGATGGGAGGAAGCCGAACAGAAGCTGGATGCGATGAGCTGACCGCTCCGACCCTAGTGTGGTGAGTCAGAGATTCGGCGGCATTCGTGACCCGGCGCATCCGAGGTGGCTACGTTGCTTCGGATCACGACAGCGTTGCTATCGCTCACCATCGCGCCTTGCCACCCCGGCGCGCCGGGCCCCTCGGTCCCTCGCCGAATCTCTGACTCACCACACTGGAAGGAGACGAGGATGACGACCAGAACGTGGATGGCTTCTCTTGCTGGATCCATTGGGATGGTGGTCCTCCTCCTGGGGCTCTGGCCGGGAGTGGGCCAGGGCCTGTCCGTGGAGCTGGACCGCTCTTCCCAGGGCGTTGGGGTCACCGATCCGTCTCCCCAGCTCCCGGACACCCTGGCCTTTCCGGTGGAGTGGCCCGACGCCTTTCCCTCCGGCCCGGAAGGGACGTCGTTGGCCGGAGTCACCCGGGTGGAGGCGGAGCGGCTCCGAGGGACTCGGGCCGGCCCCTATTTCATCGTCGCGCTGAATCTCCCGCAGAGTGAGACCGAGGCCTTCCACCACTACCGGGACGCCCTGCGGGATGCCGGGTGGACCCTCCTCGAGGGTCTGACCAATGACGGGTCCCGCCCCGGACTCGTCACGATCGGGTTCCAGGGGCACGGGTACGGGGGAGACATCCGGTTCCAGGAGGTGCTCGGCTCCCTTCTCGCGACCATCCACCTGTACCAGGAGGAGCCGGACTCGTGAGACGAGCCGACCTGGTGGCTGGTCGTGGACGCCCCTGCGAGCCTCGTGGGCTCGTGGGGTGGAGCCGGTGAAGTCTCAGCGCGGACGGGTTCCGGCTCCCCTTCGGGCCCTTCTCCGGATCGGGGGGCTTTCGGCCGGCGAGGTGGGGAGCTACTGGAAGGAGGAGCGTCAGGCGCTGCGACGGGGGCTCTCGGCGATCCTTCTGACGGCGGTCACGGGAATGATCGCCGGGCTCACCCTGGCTGCGGCCGAAGAGACGCTGGAGCGCCTTCCGGGGCTGCTCCTCCTGGTACCGGCGGCCATCGACATGCGGGGAAACATCTACGGCGCTCTGGCGTCGCGCCTCTCCACCGCGCTTCACATCGGAACCTACGATCTCGGTCTCCGGCGCAGGAGCTTCATGGGGCGGCAGGTTGAGGCCACCACCCTGCTGACGATCGGGACGTCGGTCATCATCGCCATCTTCGCCTACGTGTTCGGAGTCGCGTTCGGCCTCGATCCCATCCCCATCTGGAAGCTGGTGGTCATTGCCACCGTGGGAGGGGTCACGGCCTCGGCGTTCCTCCTCGTGGTCACCATCGTCCTCTCCTGGGTAGCCCAGCGACGGGATTGGAACATGGACGACGTGGGGGCTCCCACGGTCACCGTCTTCGGCGACATCCTCACCGTTCCGGCCCTGCTTCTGGCGGCCATGATCGTGGACTACGAGATGGTGTCGGTGCTCCTTGGGATCAGCCTGGCTCTCGTGGGTCTCTGGGCCCTGATCTCCGGCTGGATCCATGCCGACCAGGTCGTGCGACGGATCGTTCGGGAATCCGTGGTTCCGCTGGCTCTGGCGGCGGCGGTGGGAGCCATGGCGGGGACCATCCTGGAGGTTCGAATCGAGGAGTGGATCGCCGCACCGGTGCTTCTCATCATGATCCCTTCCTTCATCGCGAACTGTGGATCGCTGGGAGGGATCCTCTCGAGCCGCCTGGCCTCGAAGCTGCACCTGGGGCTCATCGAACCCCGAGTTCTGCCCGGCCGTCTGGCCGCACTGGACATCTCGGTCGTCTTCTTCTTCGCGACCTTCGCCTTCACCGCCATCGGCCTGTCCGCCTGGACGGCGGCCTCGATCTTCGGCTACGAGCCGCCCGGGCTCGGGGCGGTGGTGGGACTCAGCCTGGTGGCCGGGCTCATCTCGACGATTCTGCTTTCGGTGGTCGCCTACGCTACTGCGGCGGCCTCGTATCACTTCGGCTTCGACCCCGACAACGAGGGGATCCCCATCGTCACCTCGGCGATGGACCTCCTGGGTCTCCTGACCCTCGTCGCGGTCACCGCGCTCCTCTGGGGAGGATGATGATGGAGATGGAACGCAGGACCGTGAAGGACCACCTCGTGCTGGCCAAGGACGTGGCCGAACTCATGGTGGACCTGGCCTACGCCGCGGTGTTCTTCGATGACGAGGATCTGGCTCGGGAGGTCTTCCGCCTGGAGGAATGGATCGGCGATGCCATCAACGAGCTCCGGATGATCTGCCTCATCGCGGCTCGGACCCGGGAGGATGCGGAGGGACTGGCCGGCGTCCTCTCGCTGGCCGGCTCGATCGAGACCATCGCGGACTCGGCCGAAGAGGTGGCCAGGGTGGTGGTGAAGAAGCTCGGGGTGCCCCGCCAGCTTCGGGACGATCTGCGCCACGCCGAGGAGGTGGTCACCCGGATCCGCGTTCAACCCGAGAACGAGATCGAAGGCGCGCCCCTCCGGGAGTTGGCGCTGCCCGCTCGCACCGGGATGTGGCTCATCGCCATCCGACGAGACATTCACTGGATTTTCGGCCCCGGCGGCGATGAGATCCTCCAGGAGGGCGATGTGATCTTCCTTCAGGGTCCGCCCGAGGGGGTGGACCGGATTCGGGACATGGCGGGGCTGGGGCCTGCCGAGCCTACGCCCGCGACCGAGGCTCCCGTGCTTTCCAAGTTGGATCGGGCGGTGGACCTGGTGGTGGAGCTCAAGAACACCAGCGAGATCGCGGTGGGATTGGCCTACTCGGCCATCCTTCTCCGGGATCGGAAGCTGGCCAGTGAGGTCGCGGTGATCGAAGAGGCCAGCGATGAGCTCTACCATGAGCTGGAGGGGTGGGTGCTCCGGGCCGCCGCCGAGGTCGAGGACCCCGACGATCTCCGGGGTCTGATCCACATTTCGGCGGCGTCGGAACGGATCGTGGATGCGGCCAAGTCCATGACACGCCTGATCGAGGCCGACGACCTCCCCCATCCCATCATTGCCCAGGCGCTGGCGGAAGCCGACGAGGTGGTGGTCGAGGCCATCGTGGCCGATGGGGCTCCGGCAGCCGGTCGAGCGCTGGGAGAACTGCGGATCCACACTGAAACGGGAATGGAGGTCATGGCGATCCAGCGGGGATCCAGGTGGGTCTACCGTCCTCGAGCCACCCGAACCCTCGCGGCCGGCGACCGGCTTCTGGCCATCGGCCCCGACGAGGGTGCCGCGAAGCTGCGGAGCCTGTGCGGGGATATCCGACCCGAAGGGGAGGTGGGGTGGTTCGAGCCGGAGGAGGAGGGGGGCTGAGAAGGTGCTGGGCTGCAGGGTCTCGGAAAGGGAAGGGGATTGCGGCCCTGCTTGATTGCGGGAGCCCTTTGCTGTTGCACTGTGGCATCGCCTTCATGACTCCGCCTCGCCCAGGTCCGAAAGACCCCGACGCGGGGGTCCCTCCAGTTCCTCAACAGCCTTCTGACTCGAGCTCGAGCAGCTTCTCGAGAAACATCGTCACCTCGCGGGGGTCCTGGAGCTGGAAGTCCGCTGCGGTGGGCCGGGGGGTGGTGGAGACCAGAATCCCCATGCCCCGGTCGCCCAGGGCCTGGAAGGCGTCCTCGTCGGTGACGTCGTCTCCCAGGTAGAGCGGAAGCACCTCAGGGCCGGACAGGCCCATCGCTTCGAGGAGCCAGAGTACGGCCTTTCCCTTGTCCCAGTCCAGTTCGGGTCGGATCTCGTACACCTTCTTTCCGTGGGCCAGGCGGAGCTCGGGATAGGCCTCTACCGTCCTGGTCACCACCGACTCCACCCGGGCCAGGTCTCCTTCGGTCACCATCCGGTAGTGGACCGCCACAGTGAAGCCTTTGGGCTCCACGACCACCCCCTCCACCTTCGCGAGTGCGATTCGGACCTCTCGGGTCGCTTCTTGGATCAGAGGCTCGATCTCGGCCGCCACCCGGTGCTCGAGGATCCCCCCGGACCCCGCAGCCGCCCCGGGCCCTCGGGGGCCCTGAATGTCGAAGCCGTGACTGCCGGCGTAATGGAGTTCGGGGAGTCCCACACGCCGGGCTACGTCGTCCCGGCCGCGACCGCTCACCACCGTGGTGGGGAACCGCCGGGCCACCCGTCTCACGACCTCCCGGGTGTGGGCCGAGATCGTAGCGTCGTCGGGTCGGGACACGATGGGGGCCAGGGTGCCGTCGAAGTCGAGGAACACGACAGGGCGAGCTCTGCAAAGCCGATGCGTGATCTCGGGCCAGTGGGCGAGCGCCGAGGCACGGCGATGTTCCCGGGCCGAAAACCAGGTGGTGAGAAGTTCTGCATCGAGCTCCTCCATCTCATCCTGGAGCCACACCAGGTCGGCGCCGGCGACCCGGAGGGCGGACCAGGCCGATTCGTCAGGAGCCACGCCCACCACGAGGCCGAACTTCCCTCGTACCCCTGCTTCCACTCCTGACACGGCGTCTTCGAACACCACGCTGAACGCGGGGCGGGCTTCGATGCGGGCAGCGGCCTCCAGGAACATGTCCGGAGCCGGTTTCCCCTCCATCTTCGCCTCGGCAAGGGTTTCGCCGTCCACCCGGGCTTCGAAGAGATCCGAGACCCCCGCACGGTCCAGAATGCGGCGGCAATTCCGGCTGGACGACGCCACCGCTACCCTGATTCCGGCGCTCCGAAACTCTCGAACCAGGCGGATCGTGCCCGGGATCAGATCGACCCCGTCGCTTTCGAGCACCCGGTGGAAGATCCGGTCCTTTCCGTTGGCCAGGCCGCAGATGGTTTCCCGATCGGAGGGATCCAAGGGATCGCCCCACGGAAGCCGAATCCCCCGGCTGACGAGAAAACTCTGGAGGCCGTCATAACGCGGCTTCCCGTCCACGTAGCGGCGATAGTCCTTCTCGGGGTCGAAGGGCGCGTGCTCCTCATCCCGGCGCATCAGATAGCCGTCGATGAGCTCCTTCCACGCGGCGGCATGAAGGCGGGCCGTATCCGTGATCACGCCATCCAGGTCGAAGATGGCGGAGTCGAAGCCGGGGCTTGGGGGCATGGTTCGAGTGGGGGAGATGGAGGAGTGGGTGATCACTGCGACACCCGTGTCATCGCATCGTGGCTACACGCAAAGGGGGAGAAAAGTTGGGAACGGGCGCCGATGGCTGCGGCGGCCGACTCCCGTCCCGTCATCCTGACAGGAGGCCGCTTGAGGAAATGGAGAGCGTCATGGCCGGGGGTCTCAGGGCGGACCCCGACCTCAGGCCGTCTCCGGGTTGGAGACGGCCACGTCGAGCGCGTCGCCCATGGTGGTGAATTCATCGACCCACCACCGGGCGTCGGGCTCTCCCTCGCGCGCCGCCCGCAGCTGTGCTGGAAGCGTCCGCTCCATGATCCGGAAGTACACGTTCTGCGCTCCCCAGAGGTCCGTGGTGAAGGGGAGGGAGCGGACGAAGGAAATGAGACGTCGGGCCTCACGAAGTCGATCCGAATCGCGCGGCTCCCCCTCGAGGCGCCGGAGGAGGCGCTCCACAGCCGAAGCCGCAGCGTGGCGCAGGGTGTCCCGATCGACACGGAGACCGGTGAGCCGGGCTTCGTGGAAGATCTGCTCCAACTCCACCGGGTCCGGCTCATCTTCGCGAAGCGCCCGCTCCAGCCGGGTGTTGAGGACGAACTCCCCGGCGGCCCGGAACGGCGGTGGCTGCCGAATCTTCAGCCCTGCGAGAAATCGCATGAGCGGCATTCGGTTCTCGTAGAGGCTCCCCATGACCTGTTCGGCGTCTGCCAGAGAGCCCTCCAGAATCCGGTTCACCACCCGCTCCTGCTCGTCCTGCAGAAGGGAGTGAAGGGAATACGAAGAGGCGTGGAATTCTCGATCCAGGATGCGGAGGATCTCAAGGGTAGCCCCCCGCTCGAACTCCGCCACCAGCGCCTGTGTCAGCGCCTGGTACGTGCTCATGCCCTCGTACGCCCGGACTCCTCCGACCAGATGGTGGTCTCCCATGTGGAGCACTCCGTAGCTGAACTTCCCCGAAGTCCGTGTGATCCGGGAGATCACTTCGAGCCGACCCACGTCGAAACGGATTCCTCCTGCGACCAGGCGTTGATGGTCCTCCACCCGGACCGTGTAGCAATAGACCTGTTGCTCGCTCCCGGCCCCGTTCGCTCCATTGGCGAAGAGCGACGCCACGGCATGGTGCCCAGCCACTCGGGGCAGGCCGATCCGCTCCGGGGCGATGCGGTCTCGGTAGAGGTCTTCTCCGGACCCCATGGCGGGTACGGAGCTTCGGGCTTCGGAGAGGCGTTTCAGGAACGGCTCTTCCAGGTCTCCACCGAAGAGCACCTGGTCCAGGTGGATGGCCCTCGCCGCGTAGCGAAGCACCTGGAGGGTCTCGATTCGTGCCAGGTCGTCGAAGAACCAGCCGCAGCTCGTGTACATGAGCATGGCGTTGCGCTGGGTTTCGAGGAGCTGGAGGACCTCGACGCGGCGCTTCTCATCGAGGGGCTCCGCCTGCTCTCGATCCAGGAAGGCTTCCACGTTCTCCGGCTCCCGGTCCAGGATCACCTCGACGTAGCGGTCCCGCGCTCCCCATGGATCAGCGAGATGGCGCCTGGCCTCGGTGTCGTATCGAGGGGCCAGGGCATCCCGAAGGCCATCCAGGGCCTCCCTGAGGGGGCGTCGCCACTCCTGGCGCCAGTTGGCGTGATCGCCCGTGCTGCACCCGCAGTCCGAGCGCCACCTCTCGACCCCGTGCACGCAGCTCCACGAGGACCTCTCGATGATCCGGGCCTCCCATGTGGGGGGGTGAAGCTCCAGGTATTCCGCATAGTTGGTCAGCCGTACCGTGGGTTCGCGCTCCATGAGGCTCAGGGCATACGAGAGCGCCATTTCTCCGTGACGATGGTGGTGTCCGTACGTTTCCCCATCGGTGGCGATATGGGTGAGTGAACCCGGTTCGACGTGAGGTCCTCCCCTCTCGATGAGGCGCCGGGCCAGGCCTTCGCCATTGCTCAGGAGTCGCTCGAAGGCCACGGCTCGGGAAAGGGGCCCGTCATAGAAGAAGACCGTGATGTCCCGCCCTGAGGGGAGGTGCACCCGGTAGGCCCGGCCCGGATCCACTCGGTTTCCCTCGACAGCCACCCACTCCCCACCCCCGTCGGGGCGAACCGAGGCCGCCTGACGGGGAGCCAGGACCGTGAAGCGGATCCCGGCCTCGACCATGATCTCCAGAGTCTCCAGATCGACGGCGGTCTCGGGGAGCCACATCCCCTCGGGATCCCGCTCGAATCGGTGCTGGAAATCCTCGATTCCCCAGAGGACCTGGGTCCGTTTGTCCCTGCGATTCGCCAGGGGCATGATCATGTGATTGAAGGCCTGGGCCATGGCTGAGCCGTGCCCACCGAAGCGTTCAGCGCTCTTCCGGTCCGCCTCCAGGATCGCCTCGTAGGTCTCGCCGGCGTGGGCCTCCAGCCACCTCAGGAGGGTGGGACCGAAGTTGAAGCTGATCCGGGCGTAGTTATTGACGATCCTCTGGATCAAGCCCTGGCCATCGAGGATCCGGGAAAAGGCGTTGGGGGCGTAGCACTCCTTGGTGATTCGCTCGTTCCAGTCGTGGAAAGGATGGGCCGAGGTCTGTCGGGCGATCTCCTCCAGCCAGGGGCTTTCGCGGGGAGGTTGGTAGAAGTGTCCGTGGATGCAGATGAATCGGTCAGGCATCTACGAAGCCTCCTCCTCCGAGGCGGGTGGGCTCTCCGGATCTTCCGGTTCGGTAACGACCTGACCTCGACCAGGGTCCTCCTCGCTCCGCGAGAGTTGGAGGACAAGGGCCCCCAGAGGAGGGAGGGAGAGGACGAGGGAATGATAGTGCCCATGAGATGGGATCGGAGCCGCCTCCACCGGCTCCTGGTTGCCGGCGTCGCTTCCCCCGAACCTCCCGGCGTCGCTGTTCAGGATCGGCGTCCAGGTCCCCCCGCCGGGCACCCCGATGCGGTAGTTCTTCCGGGGCACCGGGGTGAAGTTGAACACGGCGGCGAGGGGAGAGGATTCGGGATCCCCCGGTGCTCTGCGCAGGAAGGCCAGGGTGCTCTGGCTGTGGTCGTCGGCGGTGATCCATCGGAAGCCTTCGGGGTCGAAATCGGACCGATGGAGGGCGGCCTGTTCGCGGTAGACTCGATTCAACTCCATCACGAGATGCTGGATTCCCCGGTGGGCGTCCTCCTGGAGCCGCTCCCACTCCAGGTTTCCGTCGTGGCTCCACTCGGACCACTGTCCCAGTTCCGCCCCCATGAAGAGCAGCTTCTTCCCGGGTTGCAGAAACTGGAGGGTGAAGAGGAGTCGGAGGTTGGCCCGCTTCTGCCAGAGGTCGCCGGGCATCCGTGCGAGGAGGGAGCCCTTCCCATGCACCACTTCGTCGTGGGAGAGGGGGAGCATGAAGTTCTCGTTGAAGGCGTAGAGTGCCCGGAACGTGATCTCGTCATGGTGATGGGGCCGGTGGACCGGATCTCGGCCCAGATACTGGAGGGTGTCGTGCATCCATCCCATGTCCCACTTCATTCCGAAGCCCAGTCCCCCCAGGTAGGTGGGCCGAGACACCATGGGCCAAGCTGTGGACTCCTCCGCGATGGTATGGACGTCGGGAAAGGCGCCGTAGACCTCTTCATTCAGACGCCGCAGGAAGCGGATCGCGCCCAGGTTTTCCCGGCCGCCGTACTCGTTGGGAATCCATTCCCCTTCGTTGCGCGAGTAGTCGAGGTACAACATGGAGGCCACTGCATCGACCCGAATCCCATCCACATGGTACCGATCCAGCCAGAAGAAGGCGCTGCTCAGGAGGAAGGACCGCACTTCCTCCCGACCGTAGTTGAAGATCAGGCTGTCCCAATCGGGATGAAATCCCTGACGGGGATCGGCGTGCTCGTAGAGGTGGGTCCCGTCGAAGTATCCCAGACCGTGCTCATCAGAAGGGAAGTGAGACGGAACCCAGTCCAGGAATACCCCGACACCCTCCTGGTGGAGGTGGTCGATGAGGTACATGAAGTCCCGGGGTGAGCCGTGGCGACTCGTGGGGGCGAAGTAGCCGGTGGTCTGGTACCCCCAGGAGCCGTAGAAGGGATGCTCCATCAGGGGGAGGAACTGGATGTGGGTGAACCCCATCTCCCTGGCATAGCTCGCCAGCTCGGGGGCCAGCTCCCGGTAGCTGCGGAGTCGATCCGGATTCTCGGGATCCCGTCGCCATGACCCCAGGTGGACTTCGTAGACGGAAAGGGGCGTATCCTGCTGACTTCGGCGTCCGCGCGACTCCATCCAACGGGCATCACCCCAGTCGTATTTCAGATCGGCGACCAGGGAGGCCGTGGCCGGTGGAGTCTCGTGTTGGAAACCGAAGGGGTCGGCCTTCAGGACCGTATAGCCTCGCTGGCTCGAGCGGATGTGGTACTTGTAGCGCTCGCCCACCCCGACCCCGGAGACATGCCCACTCCAGATTCCCGAGTGTTCCTGGGGTGACAGAGAGTTTCGCCCCGGAGTCCACCCGTTGAAGTCGCCTACGACCGAGACCGCCTCGGCATTGGGGGCCCATACGGCGAAGTGGGTGCCCGGGCCCTCGGGGACAGGGTAGGGATGGGCGCCCAGCTTCCGGTAAAGGCGGGTATGCGAGCCCTCATTGAACAGGTGAAGGTCGTCGGGGGTGAGTCTGGGGTCGGGGCTGTCGTCGGCCACGATGGTGCTCCTTCGTTCCGGAATCGGAGGAGGGACGGGGTCGCTGCGGATCTCAGTCGACCGGGCTCGTCTTCGGCGACTGCGGGTGAGCGCCTCCAGCGTCGTGCGAACCTCCGTCCGTGCGGTGAACTCTTCGAGCCCGAGGCGGGCTTTCTGCCGCCAGTTCCGAGGATCGTCGGTGCCTGGACGGTTCTGGGGTGACGCTTCGAGCCAGAGGTTCTCCAGATTCACCACGACGAGGCCGGCGGGACCGGCGCCGAGCCATTCGAGTGTACGGCGCATCACCTTGAGGGGTCCGTCGTCCTCGCCGTCGAAGCTCCGGCGTAGCGCCTGGCGGAAGTGTTCGTCCTTCCACAGCGCCATGAACGGAAGGGTGTCGTGGGTGTCGAGGCTGGCCACCGATCCGTGGGGCACGGGCTTCAGCCCGCTTCCCTCGTCGCCGGAGGCCAACTCGAAGGGCACGACGTACATTCTGCGGAGGCCCCGCCGATCCATGGCCGATCGAACCTCCGCGGGCACGGTTCCCAGATCCTCGCCCACGACAACGGTCCGGTGTCGATGGGATTCCAGCGACAGGATGGCGTAGAGTTCTTCGGCCGGATACCGGACGTAGGCGCCCCGTGTCGCAGACTCGCCTCGGGGAACCCAGTAGAGGCGATGAAGGCCCATGACGTGATCGATCCGGAGATAGCGGGCGGGTGGCATGAGCCGTCCCAGCACCCGCCTCAGGTGTTGGTAGCCCCGATCTCTCGCCTCCCGGGGATGGATCGGCGGGAGGCCCCAGTTCTGCCCTTCGTCGTGGAAGGCATCGGGAGGCGCGCCCAGAACGGCTCCCTCGGCGAAGAGCCCGGGGGCCGCCCAGGTGTCGTATCCCATCGGGTGCGCTGCGAGAGGCAGATCCAGGTAGAGGCCGGCCCCCTCCCCCCCTTCTCTGGAGCCGATCCCCTGAAGCTGTTCGGCGAAGCGGAACTGGGAATAGAGGTGCCGGTGCAGATCCCGGTCTTGGTAGGCCGAGTCGGGGATGCCGTCCCGCCTCCACTCCGCGGGCCAGGAAGGCCAGGGTTCTCCGCGGGCCTCCAGGGTGGCCTGGAACCGGGCGAACCGCTCCACCTCGAAGGGGCGCGCCAGAAATCGCCGGAACGACGGTTCCTCGAGCCCTCCTCTGGCGATCCAGATTTCTGAGAGTCTGGCGAGCAGACGCTTCTGGAGGCGGAAGGCCTCCTGGTACTCCACGAGGTGGGAGGCCCGGAGGCGCTGGCGTTCCTCCGTCGCGGTGGAGGAATGATACTCCAAGCGAAGTTCGTCGGCTCCCTCCCATTCGGGAAGGAGGGTGGGGTCCAGGTAGAGTTCGTTCCAGAATTCCCGGCTGGCCGGCGCGTAGGGACTGGGATCGAACGGCTCGTCCAGAAGGGTGGACATGAGAGGGAGGGTCCCCACCGCCCGACCCCCCATGGACTCGGTCCAGTCCAGGAGGTGCTTCAGGTCCGTCAGATCGCCGACTCCCCGATTCCGCTCGCTCCGCAGGGCGTGGAGTGGAAGGAAGGCGGCCCACTCCCTGGGGGCCGGCCCTCCTTTCGTCGTCGCCCCGAAGACCCGGGGTGGGGCCACCACGAGGAGGGACGATGTGGACGACTCCTGCTCCCCGTTCGCCGGCGGGTCGTACCTGCGATTCGTTCCCCTCGAGTCCGCCTCCAGCGAGACCCGGTAGTATCCGGGCGTCGGACGGCGGGGCAATTCGATCCCCCCGTCCTTCGCTCGGCCCGTCACATCCAGGTCCGGGCCACCGCCCCCTTCGGCCCGGATTCGAAGCCTCACCTGGGCACCGTCTTCGACCCCGGGCCCCAGCGCAAGGCGGGTCGGTCCTTCGGTCCAGAGCACCACCACGGGTTCAATCCTTCGGGACCGGGCCCGGGTCTTCTCCTCGCGGAGCGAATGGACGATCTCGTCGGGTGAGGAGGCGGGGCAACCCAGGGCCGACAGGATCAGACGGAGGCACTCCGGGTCCGGTTCCACCACACGGTCGAAGCCGTCTTCGTGACGCAGCTCGATTCCCCGGACTCGGGCCAGCTCGGACAGGGGGTCATGGTCCGCGAGTGGAGGGGTCGACTCAGGGTTCGGCATGCCGGCCCGGGTCATTGGTGAGGTTTCCGTTCGCCAGAAGGCTCAGGATTCCCGCCAGCGGGATCCGGGCCCAATCCGGACGGTTGTGGATCTCGTACCTGAGCTCGTAGAGCGCCTTCTCGAGGACGAAGAGGTCCAGAAGATGCCGACGGGCAGACGTCTGGTGGGGGAGGAGGTCGGTGACACCCGGCGCCTCCAGGTATCCGGCCAGGAATTCCACCGAGACCCATTCCGACCAGAATCCCGCCAGCGTCGCAGCCACTGGATCGGAATCGTCGCTGATCAAGCCCTGTTCGGGCAGCGTTCCCAGGACCGCCCGGGCCGCATAGTCGAAGGAGCGGATCATTCCACCCACGTCCCGAAGGGGTGAGCGCTTTATCCTCCGTTCCCCGAGAGGCCGGTCCGGCTCTCCCTCGAAGTCGATGATCTGGAAGTCCTTCCCCGTGAAGAGGACCTGGCCCAGGTGGTAGTCGCCATGAACACGGATTCGCCGGCCATCGAACTTCCGCTCCAGGAGCGCCTCGAAACGCTCCAGAATTCGCGGCCGGGACTCGAGGAGTATCCGGGCCATGGCCTGCTCCTCCTCACCCAGTGCGTCGATGCGTCGGGTGAGTCCTTCGAGGGAGGTGCCCAGGAGGTTCCGGATCGATTGATAGAGGGACCGCTGATACAGAGTGGAGAAGGGTTCGGGTCGGAAGGCCTCCACGTCGCTGCGGGAGGCCAGAGACCCGTGGAGCTCCCCGGTTCGGAGTCCCAGGAGGCGAGCCGATTCCAGGTACGGCCCCACGAGCTCCCGGACCCGCTCCGGAAGCCCCTCCCCGGCCAGTCGAGCCTGGGCACGGGTCAGGAGGTCGCCCGGGCCCTCCAGCTCGGATCCGTCCACATCCGCAGCGAGCGCGGTCTCGAAGTACCGACCCAGGGCGTCCTGACTGTGTTCCCAGGCATCGCCCTGGTTGGGAACGAATCGATGGAGAACGGCGGCGGCCAGGGCGGGACGGCCGGCGCCCTCCAACTCCAGGCTGCCCAGGAGCTCCGGCGTCCCATCGAACTCCCTCTCCCGGAGAAATCGCCCGATCTCCAGATCTGGGTTCACACCCTCCTCCAGCCTGCGGAAGAGCTTGAGGATCCAGTGCCGTCCGAAGATGACGGAGGTGTTGCTCTGCTCGGCCCGACCCAGGAGGGGGCGAAGGGCCTCGATCCCGGGCTCCATGATCGACTCCCCCGGGATGAGGGCCGTCCCTCGGATCAGGATGTCGCCAGCCGAGACCTCGGCTTCATCCGCAATGGACTGGAGCAATTGGAGCAGAAAGGCCGGATCCAGGGTGGCGTCGTGGACGATCCCCGCACCTGCGTCGTCCCTTCCGCCGCGGGTCCGCCAGACCGCAGCTTCTGGGCGTTCATGGAGGAAGGCCTCGGCATCCTGTTCTTCCGTCCAGGCCAGGGGGACCAGGTACAGCTCGGCGTCGGCCTCGGCATATTCCACCTCGAGTAGGACCAGGAGCCCTTCGCCGTCATCGCCAAGGGGAATGGCGTTGCGGATCGAGGAGGAGCGGATGACCCGACCCTTGCCTGCGAACCAGCGTTGGCTCTGGATGAACTCGGCCAGTAGCGGCTCCACCTTCTGGCGGCGCCGTCCCTCCAGAGCTCGGTCCCATGTCCCGCGGACCTTCACCATGGGGAGGTCGTCGAGGCTTCGACGGGGCGGGGAGCCGTGACGGGGGTCCCGAAGCTCTTCGTGGACCCCGCTCTCCAGGGAAAACCAGAGGAACCCGTGCCCCGGAATCGTGAGCGGGTAGGGGTCCTCCGGGATTCTCGGGAAGGGGATGTGACCGAAGAGCTCCACGGGGGTGCGGCCCTCCAGCTTGTCCAGCTCCAGCGAGACGGGCTGGGAGAAGCGGGAGAGGTTGGCCACCACCAGGATCGTCTCGCCGTCCAGCTCGCGAAGGAAGGCGACGATCTTGGGGTTGTCGTGTTCCACCCACTCGAGGCTCCCCCGACCGAAGGCCCGATGCCGCTTCCTCAGGGCGAGCATGCGCCGGGTCCACCAGAGAAGGGAGTTGGGGTTGCGGTACTGGGTCTCCACGTTCACCGCTCCGTAGTGGTACTCGGGGTCGATGATCACCGGAAGAAAGAGCTTCTGTGGATTCGCCTCGGAGAACCCGGCGTTCCTGTCACCGGTCCACTGCATGGGCGTGCGCACCCCGTGCCGGTCGCCCAGGTAGAAGTTGTCTCCCATCCCGATCTCGTCTCCGTAGTAGAGGATGGGGGTACCCGGAAGAGAGAGGAGAAGGGAGTTGAGAAGCTCGATCTGTCTCCGGTTGTTCTCCAGGAGGGGAGCCAGACGCCTCCGGATGCCCAGGTTGATCCGGGCCGTGGTGTCCTCGGCGTAGACCCGGTACATGTAATCCCGCTCCTCATCCGTCACCATCTCGAGGGTGAGCTCGTCGTGGTTCCGCAGGAACAGGCCCCACTGGCACCCCTCTGGGATTTCGGGGGTCTGAGCCAGGATATCCCGGATGGGGAAGGAGTCCTCCATTCGAGCCGCCATGAAGAGGCGGGGCATGAGGGGAAAGTGGAAGTTCATGTGACACTCGTCCCCGTCGCCGAAGTAGGCGGCGGCGTCCTCGGGCCACTGGTTGGCCTCGGCCAGGAGCATCCGGTTCGGGAACTTCTGGTCGACCCGAGCCCGGAGCTTCTTCAGGAAGGCATGGGTCTCAGGGAGGTTCTCGCAGTTCGTCCCGTCCCTCTCGTAGAGATAGGGGATGGCGTCGAGACGAAGGCCATCCACGCCCATCTCCAGCCAGAAGTCCAGGATGCTGAATAGCTCCTCCTGCACCTGGGGATGCTCGAAGTTGAGGTCGGGCTGGTGGTGGTAGAAGCGATGCCAGTAGTAGGCCCCCGCCACCGGATCCCAGCTCCAGTTCGAAGGCTCGAAGTCCTTGAAGATGATTCGAGCGTCGCTGTAGAGCTCCGGGTCGTCGCTCCAGACGTAGAAGTCTCGTTCCGGGCTCCCCTTTGGTGCGTGTCGTGCCCTCTGGAACCAGGGGTGCTGATCCGATGTGTGATTGATCACCAGTTCGGTGATCACCCGGAGTCCCCTGACGTGCGCCTCCCTGAGGAAGGTCTGGAAGTCCTCGAGAGTCCCGTACTCCGGGTTGACCCTTCGGTAGTCGGCGATGTCGTAGCCGTCGTCCCGGAGGGGCGACGGATAGAACGGAAGGATCCAGAGTGCGGTTACGCCGAGATCCTCCAGATAGTCCAGCTTCTGGGTCAGCCCCCTGAAGTCTCCGATCCCGTCGCCGTCGGAGTCGAAGAAGGAGCGGACATGGAGCTCGTAGATTACGGCGTCGCGGTACCACTGCGGGTCGTCGGAAAGGAGCGGGGCCTCGGGGTCGATAGCGGTCATCTGGATTCTGGGCGAGGGGTGGGTGCGCGAGGAGACGCGGAAGTGTAAGGAACTCGGCTCAACTGGAACCACCTGAGCTGGAGCCGGAGTCGTGGGGACGAAGCCTGAAGATGTGGGCCGGACTGGTATGGGGGGCGAGACGCACGAAATTGGCCCCGGGACCCCAGTCGTATCGCTCTCCCCCCAGGAGGTCTTCCAGTTCGTAGCTCTCTCCATCGAGGCCGAGGGGCAGGTGGTGAAGGTCCACCCACCCGCTCTGCGTGTGCCGTGGATCGAGGCTCACGATCATCACGAGGGGATCGTCGCCTCCGGGGTCCGACTTGCTGTACACGACGATCTGGTCGTTGTCCACCGGGTGGAAGTGAAGGGTGTCGTTGCGCTGGAGCGCCGGCTGCTCCCGGCGGATCCGATTGACTCGCGCGATGAAGTGGCGAAGGCTGTCCTCCCTGTCGAGTGGCCAGGTTCGGAGCTGGTACTTCTCCGAATTCAGGTACTCCTCGCTTCCTGGCTCCCGGGGCGTGTGCTCCATGAGTTCGAAGGCGGGGCCATATATGCCATAGTTCGCCGTCAGGGTGGCGGCCAGCACCAGGCGAAGCATGAAGGCCGGCCGACCGCCGGTCTGGAGAAATTCCGTGAGGATGTCCGGGGTGTTGGGCCAGAAGTTGGGTCGGAAGTGCTCCCGGACCCCGGGCCGATTCAACTCCTCCATGTAGCGGACCAACTCCTCCTTCTCGGTTCTCCAGGCGAAGTAGGTGTAGGACTGCGCGTACCCCACCTTCGCCAGGCGATACATGACCTTAGGCCGGGTGAAGGCCTCGGAGAGGAGGATGACCCCCGGGTCCCGGTCCCGAAGTTCGGACACGAGCCATTCCCAGAAAGGGAAGGCCTTGGTATGGGGATTGTCGACGCGAAAGATCCGGACGCCCTGCTCCATCCAATGCAGGAATACGTCTCGAAGGGCGTCCCAGAGCCCCTCCCAGTCCTCGGTCTCGAAGTCGAGGGGATAGATGTCCTCGTACTTCTTCGGGGGGTTCTCGGCATGGCGGATCGAGCCGTCGGGGCGCTGTCGAAACCACTCCGGGTGTTCAGCCACCCAGGGGTGGTCGGGCGAGCACTGGAACGCCACGTCCAGCGCCACCTCCATGCCCAGCTCCTCGGCTCGCCGCCGAAAGGCGACGAAGTCGTCCAGCGTACCCAGCTCCGGATGGATGGCGGTGTGCCCACCCTCGGCTGAGCCGATCGCCCAGGGACTGCCTGGATCCCCGGGTCCCGAGGTCACCCGGTTGTTGGGACCTTTTCGTTTCGTCTTCCCGATGGGATGGATCGGTGGGAGGTAAACCACGTCGAATCCCATTTCACGGATATACGGGAGCATGGCCGAGGCGTCGGCGAAGGTGCCGTGGCGACCCGGCTCGGGAGAGGTGGACCGGGGAAAGAATTCGTACCATGCACTGAACCGCGCCCGTTTCCGATCCACTTCCACCGTAAGGGTCCGGCGCGGCCGGGTGGTCCGGGACCGGTCCGGATACGTCTCCATGAGGCGGGGGAGCTCGCCCTCAAGAAGCCCTGGGGCCACGGCGAGCTCCGACGGCGCGCCACGGCCCGAGGGGTCATCGGCCCACTCCCTCAGTTGGCGGGCCCAGAGCCGCAGGGCCTCGGCGTCGTCGTCGTTTTCCTTGGCTCGTTCGGCGGCGGCCTCCAGGAGGAGGGCACCTTCCCGGAGCTCGAGCTCGACCTCCACGCCGGCGTCGATCCACTTGGCCAGCTCGGTCCGCCAGGTGAGGAGCGCGTCTACCCATCCCTCCACCGTATACTGGTAGGCCCCTGGTTCTTCCAGCAGGAACGAGGCCTCCCAGAGGTCGTTGCCCTGGGGGACCATCGGGGTCTCCGACCAGCGTCGGGTCCCCTTTCTCCTGTAGAGGAGTTGGACCCGGATCCGATCATGACTGTCGCCGAAGACGTCGGCTTCGACCCGAAAGGAGTCTCCCACCACCCCCTTGACCGGAAAGCGGCCCCGGTCCACGTGGGGGCGGATGGCATCGACCTGTACACGGCGGCGACCCTCTGAGGGCTTGGATGTAGCGGGAGACACTCGATCTGACCTCGCTTGAGCTGTGGTTCCGAAGACGGACCCGAAGAGGACCCCGCCGCCCGGAAGATCCCTTCCAGGCCAATGCCGGGGCTGGCCTTCCGGACCTGAATGAGGGAGTATGTTCCGTTCGAACCTGGCGATCCCGTCGCTGGGTTCGCAACGGTCTCCCCGCCAGGCCCCGTCCGAAGGCTGCGGAGAACTGGCGTAATTCCAGTTCCATCGTCCGGGCGCTCCGAGCATGCGGCTCAGGGGAGCACGGATCGCAGCCGGTCGAGGAGGGGTAGGCCCTCTCCCGAATCCGAATTAATCCAACCCCTTCGTCGGAGTTCCGTTCATGCAGGCAGACTCGGCCAAGCAGCTTCGCCCCATCGCGGCCTTCACCATGGAGATCGGTCTGGAGTCGAGGCTTCCCACTTACAGCGGTGGCCTTGGAGTGCTGGCCGGAGACACGGCGAAGGGCGCAGCCGACCTGGGTCTTCCCTTTTCGGTGGTCACCCTGGTCCATCGCAAGGGGTACTTCCAGCAGTCCATCGGAGACGAGGGGCTCCAGGAGGAAAGCTCTGATCCATGGGATCCCTCGGCCGAGCTCGAGGAAGTGGATGCGCGGGCGCACATCGACCTCGAAGGCCGCCGGGTCGACATCAGGGCCTGGCGCTACGAGGTCGCGGGAGTCCAGGGTCATTCGGTCCCCGTGTACTTCCTCGACACCGACCTGGAAACGAACCACGAGGAGGATCGGCGGATCACCGATCACCTCTACGGGGGTGACTCCCACATGCGGCTCCGCCAGGAGGCCGTGCTCGGCATCGGAGGAGTCAGGCTCCTCAGGGCCCTCGGACGCAAGGACATCGCGACCTTTCACATGAACGAAGGGCACTCCGCACTCCTGGCGCTGGAGCTGTTGCGCGAAGCGGGTGCGTCCAGGAGCGCTTCCTCCGGAGAGGTCCAGGCCCTCATGGAAGGGGTCCGCCAGCAGTGCGTCTTCACGACCCATACGCCGGTGCCCGCCGGGCATGACCGATTTCCCATCGACCTGATTCGAAAGGTCCTTGGGAGTCAGGCCGCCAACCTTCTGAAGGGGGCGGGGAGTGTGGATGAGAGTGGTGAGGTGAACATGACCCGGGTGGCGCTGGCCTTCGCCCGCTACACCAACGGGGTCGCCCTCCGACATGGACAGGTGTCGCGAGAGATGTTTCCGGGTCACACGATCGACTCCATCACCAACGGGGTCCATGCTCGAACCTGGACCGGACCGGCCTTCCAGCGACTCTTCGACAAGTGGATTCCGGGATGGCGACTGAGCCCCTACCTGATGCGCCACGCGGTGGCCATCCCCCTGGAAGAGATCCGGGCCGCCCACGCCGAGGCTCGAAAGACCCTCCTGGACGAGGTCCATCGCCGGAGCGGACGCCGGTTGAACCCCGATGCCCTCACCGTGGTCTTCGCCCGGAGGGCAGCACCCTACAAGCGGGCCGATCTCCTCGTGGCCGACCCGGACCGGCTCCGTGCCGTGGCTCAGAAGGGAGGAGCGATCCAGTTCATCTACGCCGGGAAGGCCCACCCCAGAGATTCTCTGGGCAAGGAGCTGATCCGCCGGGTGGTCCAGGCCGGAAAGGAGCTGGGTGACAGCGTCCCCATCGTGTACCTGGAGGACTATGACATGGAGCTCGGCGGCCTGCTCACCGCTGGCGCCGACCTCTGGCTCAATCAACCCAGGAAGCCCCTGGAGGCGTCGGGCACCAGCGGAATGAAGGCTGCGATGAACGGGGTGCCGTGCCTCTCGATCCAGGACGGATGGTGGATCGAAGGGCACGTGGAGGGAGTCACGGGATGGTCCATCGACGGTGCCTGGCAGGATCCGGTGGACGACGCCGCAGAGCTCACGTCCATCCTGACCAAGCTCGAACGGGTCATCCTCCCGCTCTTTCATCGGAATCCGGACGGATGGGCCCAGGTCATGCGTGCGTCCATCGCCCTGAACGGAGCCCACTTCCACATGGAACGGATGCTCCAGGAGTACGTGGATCGGGCGTTCAGGGTGTAGTCAGAGGCGCTTCGGCGGGGGCCGGTCAGAACCTGGGAAGCTCGTATCCGGCTTCTCGCAGGTCGCTCCGATGCCGATCGGCGAATCGGCGGATTGCCTGCATGGGCACCGAAAGGGTGATCCCGTACTGGATGCGGCGGACCTCCTCCAGGAAGATGGGTCCTTCGTAGGGCATCCAGCGTTCCCTTCCCTCGTGGGCGCCCTCTTCAGCAACCAGTACATCCTCGGTTCGTGCCGCGGCCGCCCGGGCCATCCCCACCCACTCCATCCCGGATCCGTCGCCACGGACGGCCAGGATGAGCCCTCCACTCATGCCCTCGTTCCAGAGTCCGTCGATGACGAAGGCGCCGGCCTGCTCCCCCTGGGGATCGCTGACGATGCCCCGGGTGACCATGGGGTAGCCCGAAGGATAGCCGAGCACGTAGACGAAGGACCCCCAGGAGAGCCGATCCGGACGCCCGGCGGCCTGGGCGAGCACCTGGGGGCCTCCCTCGTCGGGGAGTTCGCCGTACTCCACACCGATGAACGCCAGGTCGTTCACCTCGTCCCGGGCCAGGACACGAAAGGGGTCGAGCTCGGGAAGCCCTACGACCCAGTTCGTACGCTGGGTCAGGACCGAAACGCTCCGGAGGGTTTGGGTTCCCGCGACCGCGATCCCCTCCTCCTCTGGCCCATACCGTTCGACGATGGTATCGGGGAAGTGGACGGCATGGTCCGCGGTGAGCAGGACGAGGCGGCCTTCCTCCTTCGCCACGAGGACCGCAGTGGCGGCCCGGGATCGATCCGAGATCACGGTGTCGGAGGCCGTGGCGAGGACCTCGTGGGTGATGCGAACGGTCTCGGACGGTGCGGTGGCTTCGTCGAAGAGGTACGTCTGGTAGAGAGTGTTCACCCGGATGCGCTTCACCGATTCCAGGGCTTGCTCCAGCTCCTCGGACGTGTCATGGATCGGAAATCCGGTCTGGTAGTGTGCCTGAGGACCCCGGTCCGCCTCTACGTAGCGAGTGCAGCCGGTCGCCGCCAGGCCGACCAGCAGCCCGACGAGAAGGAGTGCCGGGAGGGCGGTCCGATTTGCGGGCTCGGTCAGGATCATGCTCTACGGGGAGGGGGGGCCGGGGCCCGAGGCGATGCGGGTCGACTGGGAGAATTCTAGGCGACGGATCGGAGGCTCACAAGTTGAGAGTACGGCACACCGAAGGGATTGCGCGGTATCCCTGGAACTGGGATCGGAGGCGAAGGGCGCCTTTCGTCGCTGCTGATCCTACCCACTCACCTCCTCTCCCTGCCCCTGGATGAGTTCCACTACCTCTCCTGCGCGTTCCCCGGCGACGGATGAGAAGGACACCGAGGCGCTCTGGCATTTCCTGTCCACAGACGCCGTGGTGGACCGCCTGCAGACCGACCCCGAGGAGGGGCTCGAGTCGGAGGAGGCCGCCCGACGCCTGGAGGAGTACGGCCCGAACCGCCTGCCGGAGGAAGAGGGGACCGGGCCCTTCATTCGTTTCCTGAAGCAGTTCCACAACGTCCTGATCTACATCCTCCTGGTCGCCGTCGTATTCACGGCGTTTCTGGGCGAGTGGATCGATTCCGGAGTCATCGCGGCCGTCGTCCTGGTCAACGCCATCGTGGGGTTCGTCCAGGAGGGGAAGGCCGAGGAGGCGCTGGAAGGAATCCGGAGCCTTCTCTCCCCCGAGGCCACGGTGGTCCGCGGAGGCTCCCGAGCCAGGATCGACGCGGAGGAGCTGGTTCCCGGTGACATCGTCCGCCTCGACAGCGGAGACCGGGTGCCCGCCGATCTGCGGATTCTCCGCTCTCGGGATGCCCGGGTCGAGGAGGCTATCCTCACCGGAGAGTCCGAGCCCGTATCCAAGACGAGTGAACCGACGGACGAGAAGGCGGTGGTGGCCGATCGCACCTCGATGGTCTTCTCCGGGACGATCGTGGCCGCGGGCAGGATCACCGGGGTCGTGGTTCGGACGGGCCAGGAGACCGAGATCGGCCGGATCGGAGAGATGGTGTCCGGAGTCGAGGGGGTTTCCACGCCCCTCCTGCGTCAGATCGACCGATTCGGACGGCATCTCTCCATCGCCATCGTGGCGGGAAGTGTTGCGATCTTCTTCTTTGCCTGGTTGGTCCGAGGATACTCAGCAACCGAGTCCTTCCTCGCGGTGGTGGCACTGGCCGTGGCAGCGATTCCGGAGGGGCTTCCGGCCATCCTGACCATCACCCTGGCGCTGGGCGTCCAACGGATGGCCGTGCACAAGGCCATCATCAGGCGGCTTCCCGCAGTGGAGACCCTGGGGTCGGTCACCGTGATCTGCACCGACAAGACCGGCACCCTGACGCGAAACGAGATGGCGGCGGAACGGGTCTTCCTGGATCACGGGGAATGGGAGATCAGTGGCTCCGGGTTCCTTCCCGAGGGAGAGTTCCGCTGGGACGGCGAGGTCCGGGAGCCCCACGACGACCCCATCCTGATCGAGCTGATCCGAACCGGCCTGCTCTGCAACGAAGCCGAGATCAACGACGCGGGCGAGGAGGATGGAGGACGTCAACTCCAGGGGGATCCCACCGATGGAGCGCTCCTGGTCCTTGCGGAGAAGGCTGGGGTGAGCCGGACGGAGGAAGACGAGGTGCGCCCCCAGGTCGACCTTCTCCCCTTTGAATCGGAGCGCCGGTGGATGGCGACGTTGCACCGGGAGGAGGGGGCGGGGGCGCGGATCTACGTGAAGGGCGCACCGGAGCGGGTCATGGCCATGTGCGATGACGTCCGTACCTCCGAGGGTTCTGGACCGCTGGACATGGAGGAGTGGGAGGCCCGGATGGAGGGGCTGGCCGAGAAGGGGTATCGCCTGCTCGCCCTTGCGGTGAAGGACGTCACCGGGGACGCTGAAGCGCTGGAGGTCGAGCAGGTGGAATCGGGGTGCACCCTGGTGGGGGTGGCGGGTCTGATGGATCCGCCTCGTGCTGAAGCCATCGAGGCGGTGGATCGCTGCCGAGGGGCGGGAATTCGAGTCATCATGATCACCGGCGATCACGCCACCACGGCCCGCAGTGTCGGGGCTCGAATGGGGATCGGCGACGGAAGTCGGGCCCTCACGGGCGCCCAATTGGAGGAGATGGGCGACGACGAGCTCGGGGAGCTCTTGCGCACCCACGACGTGATCGCACGGGCCAGTCCCGAGAATAAGCTCCGGATCGTCCAGCTCCTGCAGGCCGATGGTCAGGTCTGTTCGATGACCGGCGATGGGGTGAACGACGCGCCGGCCCTGAAGCAGGCGGACATCGGTGTCGCCATGGGAATCAAGGGGAGCGAGGCGGCCAAGAGCGCCTCCGAGATGGTCCTGGCCGACGACAACTTCGCGTCGATCGGGCGGGCGGTGGAAGAGGGCCGGACGGTCTACGACAACCTGAAGAAGACCATCCTCTTCATCCTGCCCACAAACGGGGCGGAGGCTCTCATCGTCCTGGCCGCCGTGGCCCTGGCCTTCGCCGAGTTCCCGATTACCCCGGCCCAGATTCTCTGGGTGAACATGATCACGGCGGTGACGCTCGCGCTGGCCCTGGCCTTCGAGCCCGCCGAGGCCGGGATCATGGACCGCCCGCCGAGGCGACCGGACGATCCTCTCCTGTCCATGAGTCTCCTGCGCCGGATCGCCTACGTATCGGTGCTCGTGGCCTCGGGGTGCCTCCTGCTGTTTCGCTGGCAGTTGGCCCAGGGAGTCGAAATCGAATACGCCCAGACCGTGGTGGTGAACTCGTTGGTCGCGGCCCAGCTCTGGTACCTGTTCAACTGTCGTTTCCAGTGGGCTCCGTCTATCGGATGGAGGGCCCTGGTCGGGAATCGGGCGGTCCTCATCGCTTCCGGGCTGCTCATCCTCTTCCAGGCCGCCTTCACCTATCTCCCCCTCTTACACACCTTGTTCGGGACGAGGCCGCTCTCGCCGATGAGCTGGGGACCGGTCCTCCTCGTGGGCCTCGTTTTGTACGGGGTGGTGGAGTCGGAAAAGCTGCTCGGTCGGCACAGGCTCCAGCGCGAGCGGGAGGCCGCGAGCAAAGGCCCGAATGGCTGACGCGACCGCGTGTCCGTCTCCCCCAGGCTGTGCGTAGGAGGAGGACGTGACGTGCCTGGACTCATGAACCAACCTGAAGCGAGGTTCTGAAATGCGAAGATCCTGGGCACTCCTCCTGGGAGGAGTCACAACGGTGGTGCTCATGCTGAGCCTGCGGGGCGATGCCGCGGCTCAGGAGCTTCCCTCTCCCGGGCCGGTCCCGGGTGAAGGGGATGAGGCGCCCTCCATCCCAGCCCTCCATGAGTCCCGGATCCAGGCAGAGCGGGCCCACCTCCGAAGAGTGGGCATCTGGGGAGGGGCGAATCTGCTGGCCGGCACCTCCCTCGCCCTGACCAGAGGCGACGACGAGGAGTGGGTCGGAGCCTTTGGTATGCAGAGCGCTGGATGGGGTGCGGTGAACGGCGCCATCGCACTGTTCGGGATCCTCAGATCTCCCGCCCCTGCCCCCTCGTCGGCCGCCGAGGCTCAGACCGCAGAGGATCGCCTGGCCCACATCCTTCTGGTCAACCTGGGCCTCAACGTCGGCTACATGGGGGTGGGGGCCACCATGATGCTGCTGGCCGGGGACGAACCCTCTCGCGGTGAGCGGATCCGGGGCCACGGAGGTGCGGTCGTGCTCCAGGGTCTGGGCCTCTTCGTCCTGGATCTGGTGGCCTATCTGGAGAGTCGGGATCGGCTCGGGGAATATCGGGAGCTGCTGGATCGAGTCGAACTCCGTCCGGACAGCGGTGGAGGCACCGGTGTTTCGATTCGAATTCGCTGAGGCCGCGAGGTCGGAAGGGGTGCAGTTGGCCGGCGCCTTGGCCTCGCTTCTCCCACGCCCTAGCTTGGCTCTATGAACAAGTCACTCCGACGGATCCTCTGGGTGGACGACGAGATCGAACTCCTTCGCCCCCACTGCTTGTTCCTTCAGCAGCGGGGCTACCATGTGGACGCCATCTCGAACGGTGATGACGCTCTGGCGCTTCTCGCGGACCATCCGTACGACCTGGTGCTTCTCGACGAACAGATGCCCGGCCGCCGGGGGCTCGAGGTCCTCGAGGAGTTGAGGCGGGAGGACCCCTACGCCCGGGTGGTCATGATCACCAAGTCCGAAGAGGGCCGGACCATGACCGAGGCCATCGGGCGCCGGGTCGATGACTACCTGGTCAAGCCCACGAGTCCCCTCCAGGTGCTCTCGGTGGTGACCCGGATACTCGAAGGATCTTCAATCCGGCAGCAGCAGGTGGCTCAGGACTTCGCCTCCCGGTTTCCGCACCTGGGTCGATTGAGGGAGGACGCCCGAACCCACGACGAGTTCGCGTCGGTCTACAGCGAACTCGTGGACTGGCACCTTCGCCTTCAGGCCGCTGGAGAGGGGGGACTCCTGGATTCGGTGGAATCCCTCATGAACGACCTCCGAAGAGATTTCGGGGACTGGATCCAGGAGGTGTACCCGGAATGGATGCGGGGCAGGGCGGACCCTCCGATTCTGTCCACCGACCTGGTGGAGTGTTTCGTTCTCCCTCTCCTGGGAGACGACCCCGTGTTCCTGGTGGTTCTGGATTGCATGAGGCTGGATCAGTGGCGGCTGATACTACCTCTTCTCTCTCGGGACTTCGAGATTCAGGAGGACATTCACTATTCGATCCTGCCCACCGCCACCCCATACTCCCGCAACGCCATCTTCTCGGGGCGCTTCCCCGATGCCATCGCGGAGGACCATCCCGGTTGGTGGGAGGGAATGGAGGAAGAGGGCAGCCTCAACGCCTTCGAAGACACCCTGCTCCGCGAGCAATTGCGGCGTCTCACGGGTCGGGAGGTGTCGGTCCACTACGACAAGGTCTTCTCGGACCGGGAGGGGGAACAGCTCCGGGGTCGGGTCAATTCAGCGATTCAGAACGGCGTCGGGGTCGTGGCCCTGGTGTTCAATTTCATGGACATGCTCATCCATTCGCGTTCCGAGTCGCCGGTCTTCATGGAGATGGCCCGGGACGAGATCTCCCTCCGGGAGCTGAGTCGGTCCTGGTTCGAGCGGAGTACGCTTCTCCAGCTTCTCAAAGATGCGGCGAGCAGGGGGTTGAACGTGGTGTTGGCCACCGACCACGGCTCCATCCTCTGCAATCGCCCCACCACGGTATTCGCGCGCAGGGACGCGACCTCGAACCTCCGCTACAAGTTCGGTCAGGATCTCCGCGCGGAGGATGGAAGCACCGTCTTCTCCACCAACGACGCCGCCGATCTGCACCTCCCACCCGGTCGTCTGGGGCAAAACTACGTCATCGCCCTGGAAGATTATTTCATGGTCTATCCCACGAAGCTCCGGGAATACCAGAACCGCTACAGGGGCTCGTTCCTCCACGGTGGGGTGTCGCCGGAGGAGATGATCGTCCCCGTCGCCACACTACGACCGCGGTCCCGCTGATCCGCCTGGTCCCAGAGTCCGACGGAGCCCTGTGTTGAGTCTGTATCTCCGGATCCTATCGTATCTTCGGCCCTACGTCCCCGTCTTCTTCCTGGCGGTGATCGCGACCTCTGTGTTCGCGGCCCTGGATGCGTTTTCCCTGGCTCTGCTGATTCCCTTTCTGCGCACCCTCTTCGCCGAGGTCGACGCTGTGGAGGGGGAGGCCGGGGGAGGGGCCGCCGCCGGGGGGCTCGAGGCCGGCGGTGCGCAGGATCTGCCAACGGACGAAATGGCAGGGGGAAGCGATCCCCTGGAGTGGCTCCTCGATGGCACCCTGGGCCGATTCGTCGACATGTCGGCGCCACCGGACCAGGCGATCCAGGGGATCATCATCTTCCTCCTCTGCGTGTTCCTGGTCAAGAACATCTTCGACTTCCTCCGCAACTACCTGGTGGCCTGGATCGAACAGGCGGTGACCCGGGACCTTCGGAATGAAGTGTACGACCACCTCGTGGATCTGGATCTCGTCTTCTTCGGACGCACCCGGGTGGGGCAGATCATCTCCCGGCTCACCCACGACGTAGAGCAACTCCGAAGCCTGGTGACGAAGGAACTCGCACGCATCCTTTCGTCGGTGTTCGAGCTCCTGGCCGCCGTGGTGATCATGCTGCTCATTTCGTGGAAGCTCACCCTGGCCGCCTTCATAGTTCTCCCCGGAGTGTTCGCGATCTGGGGCCCCCTGCTGCGCAGGGTGCGCAGGGGGGATCGGACCATTCTGAATCTGGCGGGAGAGGTGAACAGCCACATCCAGGAGACCCTTTCGGGGATTCGTCTCGTGAAGTCGTCGGCGGCCGAGACCCACGAGAGAAAGCGGTTTCGGAAGCTGACCTGGTCCTATTTCAAGGCCTTCGTGCGGACCGAGCGTTTTCGGGCTCTCTCCCATCCCATCACCGAGATGGTGGGGGCCTTCGGTACCGTGGTGATCCTCTGGTACGGGACTCGACTCGTGCTCACCGGGGGCGAACTCACCGGAGAGGAGTTCATCGGATTCCTTGCCCTTTCCATGAAGCTGTATTCTCCGGTGAAGTACCTGGGGAAGCTGCCGGCCATCATCCAACCGGGCCTGGTGGCCTCGGAGCGGGTGTTCGAGTTCCTGGATGCCCCGGTCGAGATCACCGACCAGCCCGGTGCCCTGGAGTTCGAGGGGATTCAGGATGAGATCAGATTCGACCGCGTCTCCTTCGCCTACCGCGAAGGGGAACCGGTGCTCCAGGACATTTCCTTCACCGTACCGGCCGGAACCGTGACCGCTCTGGTCGGACCCAGTGGCGCGGGGAAGACCACCCTTGTGGATCTGTTCGGACGCTTCTACGAGGCTACCGAAGGCTCCGTCCTGATCGATGGCAGGGACATCCGGGAGTTCTCACTTCGCTCACTTCGCGATCATCTGGGAATCGTGTCCCAGGAGACGGTGCTCTTCCACGACACGGTTCGGTCGAACATCGCCTACGGGCTGGAGGAGGTCTCCGATGTCGACGTTCAGTTGGCGGCTCGGGCGGCCCATGCGGAGGAGTTCATCGATCGGCTCCCCAAGGGTTACGAGACCGTGGTGGGAGAGCGGGGCACCCAACTCTCAGGAGGTCAGCGCCAGCGGATCGCAATTGCACGGGCCATCCTCAGGGATCCCCCCATCCTGATCCTGGACGAGGCCACGTCAGCGCTGGATTCGGAGTCGGAGCGTCTGGTTCAACGGGCCATGGAGAGGCTGCTCGAGGGTCGAACCGTGTTTGTGATCGCCCACCGTCTTTCCACCGTGCAGCAAGCCGATCAGATCTTCGTGATGGAGGACGGCCGCATCATCCAGCGGGGACGTCACGACGATCTGCTGGCCCAGGGCGGGATGTATCGTCGGCTCCACGACCTCCAGTTCGACTCCCCTGAGATCCGGGGTGTGAAGTCGATGACGGGAGGCCCGGGCTCCCTCCCTGCCTCTGGAGATTGACCGTGGCTGAGACCCCTCCACCGACGCTGGCGCACCGTCTTGAGGACATGGCGGTGGGCGGTCTCTCCTTTGTGCTCCGTTTTCTTCCGGAGGTCCTGGCCCAGGGGCTGGGCTGGGTCCTGGGATGGACCGCCGGTTCGATCCTGCGCGTCCGTCGTGCGACTGTAGATGCAAATCTGGCGCGGGCGTTTCCGGACCGCGATCCAGCCTGGCGTCGTCGCGTCGCCCGAAGGGTCTTTCCCCACATCGGCCGGGAAGCCGTGACTCTGCTCCGGTTGCCGGCCCTTGGGCCCGAAACGCTCAGGGAGCGGACCCGGGTCGAGGGATTCGAAGTGGTTCAGGAGGCGGTGTCGGGAGACCAGGGGTGCATCTTCCTGACCGGTCACGTGGGAAACTGGGAGGTTGGCGGCGGGGCCACGGCGGTCCGCGGGATCCCCCTCGATGTGGTGGCCAGGCGACAGAAGAACTCTCTGGTGGATGCACGGCTCCGGGCCACCCGTGAGGCCCTGTCGATGGGGGTCATCTATCGCGAGAATGCGGTCCGGGAGGTTCTTCGCTCCCTTCGTGGAGGGCGTTGCGTCGCACTGGCAGCCGATCAGAATGAGCCTCGAGCCGGAATCTTCGTGGACTTCTTCGGGGTTCCCGCCAGCACCGCCCGTGGCCCGGCACTCTTCGCCGCCCGGACCGGGGCGCCTGTGGTACTCGCGTTCGGTCTTCGGGAACCGGGCTGGCGGGCCCGCTACGTGGTGCGTTTCCAGCGCTTGGAAGTGCTGAGGAGCGGGGATCCGCAGCGTGATGAACCCGCCTTGACCCGGGCCTACCTGGCGGCCCTCGAAGAGGTCATCCGGGAGGTGCCGGAACAGTATTTCTGGCCACACCGGAGATGGAAGACGCGGCCCGTGACCTCTGAGCCCGCGGAGTCTTCCTGATCCTGGCCGACCTCTGGAAGTGGGTCGTGTGCCGGTCCAGTTCGAACCGGGGGCGGACGACGCCGGGATGGCTGAAGAGGGGGAACCGGAAGATGCCGCATCTGTATGACCCAACCCGCACGGTAGCCAGGGAATCCATGCCTGACCGTTCGGTCACCAGCCTCTCCACACCTCCAGCCCTGGAATCGGTTTGATCTATATCACCATCCCGGTCCACAACGAGGAGGAGACCGTCGGGGTCCTCCTGTGGAAGATCAGGAAGACGATGGCCGATTTCGGGCGGGATTTCGAGATCCTCGTCCTGGATGATGCCTCCACCGACGAGACCCCGCAGGTGCTGGAGCGATACTCGAAGGTCGTTCCCCTGACAGTGGTTCGGTCGGAGCAGCGCCTGGGGCACGGCCGGGCGACCGAGCGGCTCCTCCGCCAGGCAGCGCGGCAGACCTCGTACCCCAAGCGGGATGTGGCTGTCACGCTCCAGGGGGACTTCACCGAGGATCCCGAGACCATCGTCGCCATGGTGAAGGCGATCGAGGGGGGAGCCGATCTGGTGGCGGGCACCACGACGAGAGAGGAGCTTCCACGACCGCAACGCATCTCACGTTGGGCGGCCGGACTCCTCCTGGGTCGAGCCATCCGCGATGCGCCGGTGAGCGATCCTCTGACGGGCCTCCGGGCCTATCGGATCATCGTCCTCCGGAAGGCCTTCCGGGACGATGATGATCTCCTCGTGGGGCGGGACGGATGGGCGGGGAATCTGGAACTCCTCGCGGGGACGGCTCCCCACGCTCGACGAGTGGCGGAATCTCCGATTCACCTTCGGTACACCCATCGGGCCCGGGCGTCCCGGTTCCGGGCCTGGGATACCCTCAAGGAACTGGTGCCCCTGCGGAAGCTGGTCTGGCCCACCGCCATCCTCGCGTTGCTCTTTCTGATGAGTCCCATGGTCTCCGGCCTGGCAGCCCAGCAGGAGCCGTCTCCCTGGGCCGGCCCGGTGGAGAGCGGCGTCGCGCCCGTGCCCTTCGGTCCCGGAGAGCGGGCGGAGTACCAGGTTCGATTGGGACGCGTATCTGTGGGAGAGGGCCACATGGAGGTCCACGGGGTCGAGCGGGTGCGGGGAAACCGTTCGTATCACATTTCGATGGGGATAAGTGGCGGGATCCCCCTCGCTCGGGTGAACAACCTCTATCAGTCGTGGTTGGACCTGGATCAACTCACCGCCCGTCGATTCATCCAGGACCAGAACGAGATCCGGACCGAGCGGTTCCGTCACTTCGAGTTCTATCCGGAGGAGCGCCGGTGGGAGCGCGCCGACATCGACGAGGATGGAGAGCTTCCGACGGACTTTCCCCTGGATGACATCTCCTTCGTCTACTACGTGCGGAGCCTCCCCCTGGAAGTCGGAAAGACCTACACCCTGGACCGCTACTTCCAGGAGAGGGGAAATCCGGTCGTGGTGAAGGTGGTTCGAAAGGACACCGTGGAGGTGCCTGCCGGAACGTTCAATACGATCGTGGTGGAGCCCATCATCCAGACCAGAGGCCTCTTCGGAGAGGGAGGGGAGGCGGAGATCCACTTTTCCGACGATGAGCACCGGGTCATGGTGAAGCTGAGTTCGCGGGTGCCGGTGGTGGGATCCCTCTCCCTGCATCTCCGGGAGGTCAACTACGGGCGGCCCCTCCGGGAATTCGATTCCGAGGTGGTGGAGAATCTGACGAACGGGGGCGGCGGCGGCCAGGATTGAGCAGGCCTCCCCCTGCTCGGTCCGCGTTCAGGAGTCCGGTCTGGATTCGACCCTGGTCGCACCGCCGGGTGCGTCCGGGTCCTCTTCGGGTCGGGTGGGTCGAGGGGTGTCGTCATCCAGAATCTCCTCGACCTCATCCAGCACCATCCGGGGCGTGACCCGAGTCATCCCATCCTTCCGCATCTCCTCGGTGACCCGGAGTTCCTCTCCGGGCTGATGTGAGTAGCCGTCGGCCACCCTGCAGGCGGCCTTTCCGCGCGGTCCGAACCGGCGGGGATTGGTATAACCGAACAGGCCCACCACTGGGGTTCCCATCGCCGCCGCCAGGTGGAGGAGTCCCGTGTCCGGACCGAGTACCAGACGACACCCGTCCACCAGCCACATGAGGCGTCGAAGGTCCGGGCCGAGTTCGTCCACCGGCTCCCCCCGCGAACGGGAGATGACGCCGTCGGCGGTCAGGCGCTCCTGATCGCCTGGCCCTCCCAGGAGGATCACCCTCATACCCCAGCGTTCCTCCAGGGCATTGATGACCGGGCTCCATCGGTCGGGCGGCCAATCCTTTCGGCCATCACCGGTTCCCATGATCACTCCACAGGCCGGCTCGCCCAGCTCCCGGAAGAAGCGGACCTGCTGCTCCCGCTCACGGGCCAGAAGGCGGAGGCTCCACTCCGGCTCCTGGACCTCGACCCCGATGGCGCGGGCGAAGTCCAGGACTTCTTCGGTCCGATGGGCCAGGGGGGCTGGAGAGACCCGGTGGGAGAGGAGTAGACCGTGGAACCAGCGGCCTCGAGTCCGGGCTGGACCGACTCGAACGGAGGAAGGGACCATCCGCCCGGCGAGTCCGGCGGTCAACCCCAGCTCGGGAACGAGAACGACGCCGAAGTTTCGTGCTCGAAGACGTTGCTTGAGCTCCCGAATCTCCTGGAGCCACGAGAGACCTCGGCGAGGTCGAAAGTGGAGGATCTCGTCCACCGACGGGCTGCCCCGCAGGAGCTCAGCGGGAAGGGGCGGGGCGACCCAGGTGAGATGGGCGTCCGGCCACCTGGCCTTGAGGGCGCTGGCCAGGGGCAGGGTCTGGATCAGATCGCCGATGGCCCCAAGCCTCACGATGCAGATCGAGGACGGCGGTGGTCGCTCGATCCCGAAGCGAGGGGGAGCGCGGTCGCTCACTCGTCGGAGGTCCCGGGGGTGAGGCTCGACTCCGGGGGGGCCGACGGACCGTTTCCGGCCTCCATGAGGAAGAGGGAGGGGCCCCGCAGGCGCTTCCCTTTCACCCTGATCTCGAAGTTGTAGCGACCCGGCCGGGGGAAGACCACGTCCTCCAGGGGGAGAACGAGTCGGGTGCGGGGCGGGGGACGATCGGGTGACCGGGTGTCCACGTCCGTGTGTCCGTCCACGGTGAGAGATGGCCTCCCGTCCGGGCCCACGAGGTCCACTTTGAACTTGTTTCGTCCCTCGTCCCCTCGATCCCATTCGATCGTGGTGACCAGGACCATCCGCTCCTGCTTGGCCGGGAAGCCCGGAGCGATGAGGTCATTGAAGACCCCATGGACATCCATCTTTCCATCGGAGCGGATCTGAGCGTCGTCGCAGACGAGAGCGAGTTGAACGTACATGAAAGGACCGGGTTGGCCCCCGGGACGGAGGGGCGTGGGGGTGTGATTGGATCGTGGTCTCGCAGACGGTCCGTGTCCGTCCGCCAAGAGGAAAAAGGGCGATCGATGGCCGCCAGGCAACCACCACCGGGGAGTGGACCAGGTGGGTTTGTACTTTCGGAGGAGTTTTTGTTATGTTCATACGCTAAAGATTATCCCTCACCAAAGCACCTCGGACGGTCGGGCCACTGGCTCGGAGGAACGAGGTGGATGCGGGGCTGGAATCAGGGTGTAGACTCCCATGGAGCTGGACCGGGAGGGTGCCCTTCCGGTCACTCATTGGCTCCGGCGGAAGGACCATCGCCCTCCTTGCGAAGGAGACGGTCGAACCCTCAACGTTCAAGGAGGGGACGATCTCGATTCGCCGGGTCGCCCTGTGAGATTCGTATACCCAGATATGGAGGTTCCATGACGAATAAGGCTAAACTCAAGGATCGAGCACGGGACGAGCTTTTCAGCCACATCAATCGTTGCGCGGTACTCCAGGCCGCTGAAGAGGATCAGCAGCACTGGATGGAGGAGACGATGGATTACCTGGCGGAGAGGTACCCGGACCTGTCCGAGAGCGACCTGCAAGACCTTTTCACCCTCGGCATGCGTTTCTGCCGCCCAGCGATCCCCCATGGACGCCCGGGCTCCGGCGAAGCCGAAGAAGCCGAGACTCCCGCTCCAGAGCCCGCCCAGGAGACCGTAGCGGCCGGTTCTGTGACGGAGGACGCCACCGCGGCCTGAACGGCGGTGGGGTGAGCCCGCAAGGCACAGCCCAGCGGGCAGGATGCAAGCGGTGGCTCCGGACGGGGAGGGGGTCACGACGGCAGGAGTCCGACTCCTGCCGA
>SKKH01000221.1 GCA_007121555.1 Gemmatimonadota bacterium
ACCCTGGAGGTTCTTCGCCATGTCCGACGCCACTTCCACCCACTCTCCCGTCGTTGAAGCGCTCCGTCAGGTCGTAGCCGACAGCTACGCCCTCCTTGGTCAGACCCACCTCTGTCACTGGAACGTTCGCGGGCCCTCCTTCTTTTCGCTCCACGACGCCTTCGAGGAGCAGTACACCGAGCTCTTCGGAGCCATCGACGATCTGGCCGAGCGGATCCGCGCCCTGGGCGCACTTGCACCGGGAGGCCTCAACAACCTGGCCTCCATGGCGGGCATGAAGGAGATCGAGGAGGATGCCAAGCCCGAAGCCATGGTGCGGCACCTTCTGCAGGCGAACGAGCAGTTGGTGAAGGACCTGGCTCAGGCGCGGGACGTGGCCGGAGAGGAGGGCGACGTGGAGACGGAGGACATGATGATCGCTCGCATCCAGGTGCACCAGAAGTCGATCTGGATGCTTCGGAGCTTCCTGGCCTGAGCTCGTTTCCCGTCTACTCGGGAACGAAGCCGACGGAGACCCCGAAGGTCCAGAGGAGGAAGTTGGCCTGCGACCGCTTCACGTCGAACTCCAGGCCCCCTCCCGGAAGGTCTCGAATCCCCCCACGCGTAAGGTACTCCCGTCGCCCGTTCTCCTGATGTGAGAGGCCAAAGGTGAGGGCGACGGGGGACCCGCGAATCCGAGCCAGGGTGTAGTCGATCCCAGCCCCGGCATTCCAGGCGAAGCCCGCGTCACTGAAGTTCCGGGTGCTGGCGAAGGGTTCCTGGTCCCCCAGGCTTCCCTGCACCTGGGAGTCGGTGGAGAAGTATCCGAGACCTCCTCCCGCATGCGCCCAGACCCGAGCGTTCCCCATGGGGATGGCGAGCTCCGGACCCGCACTCAGCAGAAAGATGTTGTTCGAGGTGGTCAGGTCCACCTCGATTCGACCGATCGTCTCACTCAGGGGCACCCGCTGGGTCTCCCTGCCATAGGTGAGTACACCTCCCTGAAGGCGAAGACCCAGGACGCCACGCTCGTCCAGGTGTCCTCGGACGAATCCCATCAACCCGACGCCGACGCCGACGTACTCGTTGAACTCTCCACGAGGCTGAGCGAGGGCCACACCCATCCCACCGTGAAGCCTCGGGTTCGGCACTTCGTGGCTCGGCGGAGGCGCCTGACCGTGAACCGCCAGGGGGGACAGGGCGAGAAGCCCGACGATCAATCCGATGCACCCCTTGACCAGCCGGTCCCCGCCGCACTTGCGGCCATCCCTCGGCCAGGATGAGGATCGTGAAGCTTGGGAGATCGAAAGAAGACCTGCTCGAGGCGACGGTTCCGGCCCGCTGCGAGACGTTCTCTGAGCTTCTGGGCACATGGTTGCGAAGGGGGGGGCAAAAGTCGAACCAGAGGCGAAGCACTCTCCCCAAAATAGCGAATGGAGCGCCCGTGACCAGCGGGCCTCGACACCCGAGGTGACCCGAAAGCATTCGCCCCGCCCTGGCAGGTTGCCAGGGCGGGGCGAGGAGGAGGTTGAATTCGCTTCGGATCAGAGCTTCACGTTGATCCGGGTGTAGACATACTGGCCGTTCATGTGCACCGCCGACGAGCTGTAGAAGGGGAAGTTGCCGAGGAAATCGAACCCTTCGGGCCGGACCGGCGGCCGCTTGTTCGTCAGGTTCTCCACCCCGAGAAACAGCCCCAGCCGCTCGGACAGCTCGTACCCCAGGCTCGCGTTCCACACCAGGTGCGGCCCATTGTCCAGGAAGACATCGGGCTGACCCTGCTGGCCCTCCTCCAGCCGGAACGCCTGGGTTCCGTAGTAGTTGGAGGAGAGGGCGACGTTGAAGGGCCCCTGCACGAAACGAGTCCGAATCGTGGCCCGGTCGTTCGGTCGACCGTTCTCCAAGGCATACCGGTCGCCGCTCCCGAAGACCTGATCCTGGATCTCCTCGATCACGTCCGGGACCTGGACGCCCGTGACTTCCAGGGTGTTGCGGTTGTACTGACCGAGGAACTCCAGGTACCGATCGCCACCCAGCATCTGACGATAGCGAGCGCTCAGATCGAGGCCCCGGGTCCGCGTGTCCACCGAGTTGGTGAAGAACTTCACGGTGGGCGCTCCGAAGTCGGCCAGGAGCGCCTCGACGGTGGGGCCGCTCAGTGAACCGGTCAGGATGATCCGGTCGTTCACGTCGATCTGGTACGCATCCATGGTGAAGGTGAGGCGATCGGTGGGCGAGAAGGCGATGCCTCCGCTCAGGTTCACCGAGGTCTCCTCCCGGAGGGGCTCGGCGCCCAGTGCCCTGGCCTCCGGTGACTCCACCGGGATCTCGCCGATCTCGTAGGCGACCTGGTTCCCGGTGGGGTTGCCTTCATCATCCAGCTCCGAACGGAAGCCGGTGGAGACGTGGCTGTAAAAGCTCTGGTTGAGGTTCGGGGCCCTGAAGCCTGTGCTGACCGCCCCTCGGACGATGAACTGGTCGTGGAGCTGGAGCCGGGTGGCCAGCTTCCCGGTCACCGTGCTTCCGAAATCGGAGTAGTTCTCGAACCGCCCAGCACCGGCCAGCCGGAACCACGAGGTCACGTCAGCCTCCAGGTCGGCGTAGAGTCCGATGTTGGAGCGGGACTCGTTCACCTCCTGGTCGGGCCGGAACCCAGTGAATACCTGGGCCCCCGGCGCAGCGATACCGCCACTGCGGTTCGGATGCCCTCCGTTCACCCAGGAGGCGGTCTCACCGGCGTGGAGCTGGAAGTTGTCGACCCGGAAGGCGCTTCCGAGCGCCAGGTTGAGCGGGGAGTGTAGACCTACCTCCACCTCACGGACTGCATCGGCGGAGAGCACGGCCTGGTTGGCCACGACCGCCCCAGCGTACATGTCGGTCTTGTTCGGGACGGGGTCGACTCCGGCGGGCCAGGGCCCGGGCGCACACGGACTGTCCAGGCACGGACCCAACGAAGCGTTGTGGGAGTTGAAGATATCGGTGTCCAGTCGGTTCCGACCCCACTGACCGCTGATGTCATAGCTCCAGTCCCCGGCAAAGCCCTCCAGGCCAGCCACGGCCTGCAGGTCCGAGTTCTCACCCCGGAAGCTGGGGAGGAACCCCACCGGATGGATCTCGGGCCAGTTCCGGTTGTCGATTCCGCGGCGATAGAAGCCAGACGACAGATCCCTCCGCCAGGTATACCCACCGAAGGAATAGAAATTCATGGTCCCGTCACCGCGAAGATCGTAGTTGGAGTTCAGGAAGAACCCCATGTTGTCGGTCTCCCCGTCTCCGATCAGGTGGTTGGGCTGAGGGGCGTCGTTGCGCTTCTCCACGACACGCATGATTCCGTTTTCGTCTCTTGCCGTCACATCGGCGTCGCCCTCCACGATCTGGTCGCGCGGGTCGGCACCCGCGCGTACGGTCGGCTCCCGATGACTGTACATACCGGACACGACCATGGTCCCCCGATCGTCGCCCAACCCGAATCCCCAGCTTCCGGAGACTTCGATCCGCTCCCCGTCGGGATCGAAGTCCGTGGGCCGATACTGACCCACGGTGGCGTTGAACTCGGGGCGGTGGATGTCATCACGGAGCTGAACGTTGATCACCCCTGCGATGGCGTCGGACCCGTACTGGGCCGCCGCGCCGTCGCGGAGGATCTCCATCCCGCCCAGAGCCGAGGGGATCAGGGCGTTCATGTCCACCCCACTGGATCCGGATCCGCCGGACGCCGCCCCGAACACGTGCACCACGGCGGTGGAGTGCCGTCGCTTTCCGTTGACGAGAACCAGGGAGTGGTCGGGGCTCAGCCCCCGGAGCTGGAAGGGCCGCACCCCGGACGTGAGGTCGGCGATCTGAGGACGAGGGAAGTAGACCGAAGGCGAGAGTTCGGCCAGGACCGTGCCCATCTCGAGCTGGGGCGACGCGAGTTCGAGCTCGGCCCGAGAATACACGTCCACCGGGACCACGAGTTCATCGGCGGCGGTGATCCCGGTGCGAGATCCCACCGTGACGTTGATGCCCTCCATGGCTACGGCCTCAGGACTCACCCGGAGCGTTTCGTTCACCGTCCCACCATCGGTCACCTCGATGGTGACCTCGGCGGTGGAGTACCCCAGCGACTGAACCTGCAGGGTGTGGGTTCCGGCGGAGACGTTCCGGATGTTGAAGGCACCCCGGGCATTAGTGAGACCTCCTCGACCGGTACCGACCAGACTCACCTGGGCGCCCGACACCGGGGAACCATCATCTGAAAGAACTCTTCCGGTCACGACCCCCGTCTGGGCCTCGAGCATCGCCGGCACGGCGAGCCAGAGGGCCAGGGCCGCCACCGCAGCTAAAACGAATCGAATGCGCATACCGCCTCCGAAGCACGGGTGAACCTGATGTCGCCGAGGTCACTGCTCAGAGACGGACCGGCGACACGCTTCAGCCCAGAGTGCAGTCGAAATCCTTCTTACGCAAGGCTGACACATTCGAAATCATCCCCCTCTGTCAATTCATGGAGTCGAGGGAGTTTCAGGCTGAACTTCTAAATTCCTCGTAGGTGGCATCTTCCGCGCACCGGACATCGCTGGACCACCCTGGCGTGACAAGGTCCACGCTCAGACATTCATTCCTGCGCCTCCGACACTGAACCATCCGACCCCACCCCATCGAAGGAGTCTCAGAGCATGATCTGGATCCTCCTCGTGATCCTCGCGCTGGTCGCTCTTCTGATAGTGCTCCACTACAACCGACTGGTGAAGTTCCGGGAGAGATACCGGAACGCCTTCGCCCAGATCGACGTTCAGCTCAAGCGACGCTATGACCTCATCCCCAATCTGGTGGAGACGGCGAAGGGGTACATGAAGCACGAGCGCGAAACGCTGGAAGCCGTCACTCAGGCCCGGAACCAGGCCCGTCAGGCCGAGGGAAAGGCCGCGGCAGCACCCGGTGACCCCCAGGCCATGAAGGGCCTGCTGGTGGCGGAACAGGCGCTCACCGGGGCCATGGGGAAGTTCTTCGCCCTCTCGGAGGACTATCCGGACCTGAAGGCCAGCCAGAACATGCAGCAGCTCCAGGAGGAGCTGTCATCGACCGAAAACCGGATCGCGTTCGCCCGCCAGGGCTACAACGACGCGGTCATGCGGTACAATACCCTCCGCGGAAGTGTACCCACCAATCTCGTGGCCAATGCCTTCAACTTCGGGCGGGCCGAGTTGTTCGAAATCGAACTGCCGGAGGAGCGTGAGACTCCGGAGGTCTCCTTCTGAGTCCCATGGATTTTTTTGAAGCGCAGGACCAGGCCCGCCGACGAAGCTACGTGCTGGTCGGCCTCTTCCTGGCCGCCGTGATCAGCATCGTCATCGGAGTCTACCTAGCCCTGGTCATCGCCACAGGGGTGGGGCTGGGATCCAGCTTCGGGTTCGACCCCCTGGTCTTCGGGGTCGTGGCCCTCGGTACGGTCGGGCTCATCGCAGGGGGCAGCTTCACCCGGACGGCTCAGCTCCGGAAGGGCGGATCGGCGGTGGCCGAGCTCATGGGTGCCAGGGAGGTGGACCCTTCCACTTCCGACCCGGCCGAGCGGCGCCTCGTGAACGTGGTGGAGGAAATGTCTCTGGCGTCCGGCACCCCGGTACCCTCCATCTACGTGATGGACAATGAGCCAGGAATCAACGCCTTCGCCGCCGGTTACACGATCCACGATGCCGCGGTGGCCGTGACTCGTGGAACCCTGGAGCAGCTCAACAGGGAAGAGCTCCAGGGGGTTGTAGCCCACGAGTTCAGCCACATTCTGAACGGTGACATGCGGCTGAACATCCGGCTGATCGGACTCCTCTTCGGAATCCTCCTCCTGGCGATCGTCGGACGGGGACTCATGCGAGGCCAGATGGTTCGGCGGCGACGGAGCGATTCCAAGGGCCTGTTCCTGGGCCTGGCCCTCGTGGCCCTTGGCTATCTGGGGGTCTTCTTCGGGAAGCTGATCAAGGCCGCTGTCTCCCGGCAGCGGGAATTCCTGGCCGACGCCGCCGCGGTCGAGTTCACCCGGAACCCCAGGGGCATCGGAGGCGCACTTCGAAAGATCCAGGCGAGTCAGTCCGGCTCCAGGATCCAGGACCATCACGCCGAGGAGCTGAGCCATCTCTTCTTCGCCAACGGGGTCGGGGGCGCGTTGGCCCGGAGTATGGCCACCCACCCGCCGCTGGAAGAGCGGATCCGCCGGATCGACCCTGCGCTGGCAGAGGACCCGAGTCCGGCCGGGGCTGCCGGCTCGGACTCGACTGAAGCCAGAGGGACGACGGCTGCGGGACAGGGGAGAGCCACGAGCGGCCTCGCCGGGGCCGCGTCCCTGGGCCTGGCCGGAGACCGGCCCCAGGCGACAGAAGGCCTCGGAGGCACCGTCCCCGACGCCTCTGGTCGGGCCGACCCGGGCGGAAGCTCGGGGCTCATGGCCTCCGTCGGCACCCCCACAGCCGAACATGTAGCCTGGGCTGGGCAGCTCCTGCGTCGAATTCCGAATCAGGTACGCGAGGCGGTGCACACCCCCACGGGGGCGCAGGCGACCCTCCTGGCCCTCCTTGGAGGGCAGGACGAAGCCACCACCACCGCGCGTCGTGAGGCCGCCTCCGCTCTCGACTCCAGGGTGGCTACGGCCCTGGACGAGGTCATCCCTCTGGTACGCGGTCTACCGCCCGAGACTCGACTGCCCCTGGTGGATCTGGCCCTCCCTGCGCTGCACCGCCTCGATGCGTCCGAGGCAGCCGGCTTCCGAAGTGGAGTCGATCGGGTGATCCGCGCCGATGGCGAGGTGAGGGCCTTCGACTTCGCACTCCTCCACATCCTCTGGCGACACCTTCCGGGCCAGCGGGACCAGACAGGCCGTAGAGGTGGCACGGTTCGGTCGCTGGGACGACTTCGGCGAGATGTCGGTCTGATTCTCTCGGCTCTCGCATGGGCCGGGGACCGCTCGGAACCCGAGGCTCGATCCACCTTCCAGGCCGGAGCGGATGCCCTCGACGAGCCCCGTGGGTCCATGGAGCTCAGCCCGCGCACCGGCATCGGCTTCTCCGAGCTCGATGAGGCCCTCTCCCGAGTCGAGAGAGGAACGCTGGAGGTCCGGCGGCGGGTCCTCGAGGCCTGTGCATCCGCCGTTCTGGCCGACGGTCGCGCCGATACTGAAGAGCTGGAGATCGTCCGAGCGGTGGCCGAAAGCCTGGAACTTCCCCTTCCTCCCATCGTGCTCGAGTGACCACGACCCCTCAGCTGGACTCTGCTCCCTCCCAAGCTCGGGGTTGGCCTCGCTGGTGGCCACTCCTCGTGGTGTTGTTGGCGTGTGGACTGGGCATCCTCCTCCTGGCCGGACCGGACCGGGGGCTCCCCTCCGCCCTGGAACCCCTTCCGCCCTCGGAGATGGACCCTCCGATCCCCCAACCCACCTCGGAGCTGAACGTCCCCATCATCCTCAACCTGGACGGGTTCTCGCCCGGGCTGGAGGAGGGCGTCCCCCGGACCTTCGGTGGAATGGATGAGCGGCAGGAGATCCCATCGGTCCCGGGCCTGTCCTTCGCCTTCGAAGCAGAGAGGAGCGAGTTTGAGCTGGAGATCCTCGAGGACACGCTTCAACTGGCCACCACCCTGGAATACCGGGGCCGCGGATGGTACGAATCGGGGTTCCTCCCGACGATCACAGGAGGATGTCCATCATCGGGCGGTGTCCGTCCCAGGATGCGGGCGACCGTTGCGGTGACGTTCGAGCCGACTCCGGACTGGCGGCTCGGACCGGGTCTCGAGTTGAAGGAACTGCGTCCCCTGACCAACCGCGCCGAAGACCGGTGCCAGGTGGGTCAGATGGGGCTAGAGCTGACCGACGGATTGCTGGCCCTGCTCGGCGAGGGGATCACCAGCGAACTGGGCCGCACGGAGTCGGAGCTGGCCGAGGCCTCCCTCCGCGACGAGATGGAGGCGGTCTGGAGCCAGATGGGGGAAGCCATCCCCGTGGGTTCCGGTGTGTGGCTCCTCCTCGACCCCTCCTCCATCCGCGTCGGAGGGATCTCGAGAGCGGGAGGAACGAACTCGCAGCTCCGCGTCGACGTGGGCCTGACGGCTCAACCCCGTCTCGTCGTGGCACCCGATCCTCCCGCCTCTTCGCCCCGCCCTCTGCCCCCCCTCCGCACGGGAGCTGGCTCTCGGGGAGCCGACGCCGTGGTGATGACCTCGGTCAGTCACCAGATTCTCTCGTCCCTGCTCCAGGACGAGGTAGTGGGGAGGGGATTCAGTCGCATGGGGCTGGAGACCGTGGTGCGGGAGGCGCGGGTCTGGGGACTCCCAGACGGGCGAGGCGTAGTGGAGATGGAGATGGACGGGGCGCTTCGCGGACGGGTGTGGCTGGTGGGAAGCCTCGATCTGGACCCTGACAGGGAAACGGTGAGCCTGTCCCACATGGAGCTTCATCTCTCGTCCCGGAACGTTCTGCTCCGCGCGGCGCATCGACTCTTCGGAGGGATGCTGGTCCGAAGGATGGAGGGCCACGCGACCTTCCCCACCGAAGACCTCGTTCCATCCGAAGGCGTCGCGGGAACGGGCCCACTCGCCCAGGAGCTGGCACCGGGGCTGGTGCTCCGGGGGGAATTCGGGCCCGTGCGGACGGAGGGAATCCGGATCAGCCCGTCCGGCATCCACCTCAGCTCCAGGGTCGCGAGCGCGCTGACGCTTCACGTATCCGAATGACGGGCGGGAGGCTTCGGAGGTTTCGGGGTCCAGGGCGCCACGCCGGGGCTCCGGGGTGGCGCCTTCGTCGCTGCCCTTCGAGATTTCTCGCCCCGATTCCGGCACTCCGCCGGACGGAGAGGCCGAACCAGCAACATGCGAGGTGCGGGTGGTAAGACAACGAGCCCTGTCCGCGATCATCGTCACCATCGTGGTGATCGCCGACCTGATCACGAAGTCGTGGGCACTGGACGCGTTGGCGGGAGGACGCCAGATGGAGCTTCTCGGTGGATTCGTTCCCCTCACCCTGGCGTTCAACACGGGTGCGGCCTTCGGACTCTCCATCGGAGACGATCCCCGCTGGGTGTTCATTCCGATCACGATCGCCGCGGCCGTCTTTCTGGTCGCCCTCATCGTGAAGGCCCATCCAGGGGACCGCCTTCTGATCTGGTCGGCCTCCCTCGTCCTGGGGGGAGCCCTGGGAAACCTCTACGATCGCGTCCGCTGGGAACGGGGCGTGGTGGACTTCATCGGTCCCATCGACCTGGGCTTCATGTACTGGCCCATCTTCAACGTGGCGGACATGGCCATCACGGTGGGTGCCATCCTCCTGGCCATCCATTTCTGGAGAGAGGAATCGGAGGCCCGAGGGGACTCCCCCCCCGCCGCCGAAGCCAAGCCGTCGTGACGCTCCTTCAACCCACTGCGGTGCCATGACTCGCCAGGAAGCGGAAGCCGAAGACCGCACGATCCTCTCCCTCGAGGCACTGGATCTGCCTGAATCGCTGACCCTCCTGCAGTGGGAGTTCCTGGGAGCCTCGGTCCTGGCCTGGGGCGTGGCCGCCCTCGTCCTCATGGTCGCCCATCCCACCGTGAGGGTCGTCATCCGGATCGTAGCGGGCCGACTGGAGGCGCTCTCGAGGCGCACTCCGGGACGCGTCGACGAGATGCTCGCCAAGCTCCTTCGCAAGACGAAGGGGTTCGTAGTGCTGGCCCTGGCCGCCTGGATCGCCTCGGCGGCGTTGACCCCGGAGTGGATGGGCCGGATCGGCCGCCTGGCCCAGCTGGCCATCCTCCTACAGATCGGCCTCTGGGCCGCGGATGTGGTCCAGTGGACACTGGACCGCTACCGCAGCCGGCAGCTCGAAGACGACCCCGGCACCGCCACGGCGATCGGAGCCCTCGGCTTCCTCGCTCAGATTGCCGTCTGGTCCGTGGTCCTCCTCACCGCCCTCTCGGTAATGAACTTCGAGATCGGTCCCGCCCTGGCCGGGCTCGGGGTCGGGGGGATCGCGGTGGCCCTGGCTGTGCAGAACATCCTGGGAGACCTGTTCGCGTCGCTCTCCATCATCTTCGATCGACCGTTCGTGATCGGAGACTTCATCATCGTCGGCGACCACCGGGGGACGGTCGAGCACGTGGGACTGAAGACGACCCGGCTCAAGTCGCTTTCCGGTGAACAACTCATCTTCTCGAACTCGGATCTTCTCTCCTCCCGGGTCCAGAACTTCAAGCGGATGGAGGAGCGCCGGATCCTCTTCAACTTCGGTGTGCAGTACGACACCGGCTACGAGAAGCTGAAGCAGATTCCGGATGTGGTACGGGAAGCCGTGGAGGAAGCCGAGAACTGCCGCTTCGACCGAGCCCACTTTGCGGATTTCGGAGACTCTTCCCTGGATTTCGAGGTGGTCTACTTCATGACCGTACCCGAGTTCCCCGCGTTCAGAGACGCCCAGCAGAAGATCAACCTGGCCCTCTACCGGCGCTTCGAAGAGATAGGGGTGAGCTTCGCCTTCCCGACCCGGACCCTGCACATGCACCTGGATGGTGCGGAGGCCGAACTCCGAGCCCTCGCGGTCCAGGATGCCGGCGAGGGCGACGAGGCCTGAGGCGGGCCCGGGGAGACACCCGGAACTCACTCCAGGACGAGCTCCGCCAGGACATCCAGGGAGAGGTCCCCGGGTTCGGCCTGCGCATCTCCGGGCCTCGGGAACCTGCGCCGCACGAGATGGGCTCGCCCCGGACGATTCCAGATGAGGACCCCCGTGACGTGAGGTCCCCGGAGGGCCCGGGCGACCCCCCGACCCTCGGGATCATCAGGTGGGCGTACCTCCCAACGATCACTCGGGGCCGGAAGGCCCAGGAGCTCGATGTTGACGGAGCCGATCCCAGAATAGACATAGGGGAGGGGATCGTACTCGACCTCCTCTCCAGCCATGGCCCGGCCCGCCAGCATCCCCGATTCGTTCGCATGCTCCTCGTGGGCCACCACCTGGGGAGCGTCGGCGAGGCCCAGGGGAAAGCGAGCCACATCTCCGGCAGCCCATATGTGAGGGTCGGAGGTTCGGAGAGACCGGTCTACGAGAATCCCATCCCGGGTGTCGAGACCGGCCCTGGAAGCGAGTTCATCGCGAGGGTCGACCCCTAGACCCGCAGCCAGAGCGGCGAAGGGTCCGGACCGCTCTCCCGCTTCGTCGAGAAGGTGAAGACCCTCCGGGGTCCGGGTGGCGGAACCGATCCCCTTTCCGGGATGGAGCTGGACACCCAGCGCCTCGAGCTTGCGGGCCAGCAGCTCCGAGAAAGGTGGAGCCAGGACCTGCTCCAGGGGCTGGGACTCGGGGAAAAACTGATCCATCTCGAGCCCCTGTCCTGCCATGGAGGCCGCAAGCTCGCAGCCGATGAATCCCCCACCGACGATCCCGACCGCGCCCCCGGACGCCACCCTCTCCCTCAGCGTGCGAAAGTCCTCGAGCGTTCGGAAGTACACGACCCCCGGACCGGGGCCGGCGAGAGTGCGGGGTCGACTTCCCGTGGCGAGGAGGAGCGACCCGTAGCGGTACCGTCGTCCCTCTGAATCCTCGAGCTCCCTGGCGCGGGGATCCAGGCGCACGATCCGGACCCCGGCCCTGATCTCGGCATCCAGCGATGCGGTATCTCGCCAGATCCTCTCTTCCTCATCCCCACTCCAGAGCCCCTTGCTCAGAGGCGGACGGTCGTAGGGAGGATGGGGCTCATCGGAGATCAGGCAGATGCCGCCATCGGGGCGTATGGAACGGATACCGCGCACTGCGGCATCCCCGGTCATCCCACCCCCGACGATGAGAAACTCCACGTCCACGGAACCTGTCATGGAATGTACCGCAGATATTCGACTCGACGTCCCCGCATCTTCACCACCCGGAAGGTACCCTCCTCGACCTCGACTTCGTCACCCGCCAAGGGAACCCTGTTCAGCGACCCGAAGATGAAGCCTCCGATCGTGTCGTGGAGGTCGGCGGGAAGATCCAGTTGAAGACGGTCGTTCACCTCCCGGAGCGACACCCCGCCCCAGATGCGGAGGGCTCCCCCTTCCATCTCCTGGAAGTCCACAGGCTCGTCGGCCTCGTGCTCGTCCTGGATCTCCCCCACGATCTCCTCGATGAGGTCCTCGAGGGTGGCCAGCCCCGCCGTCCCCCCGAACTCGTCGAGGACGATGACCATCTTGCTCCGCTGCTGACGCATCTCGATGAGAAGATCCTGGACGGCCTTTCCGGCTGGAGCGAAGAACGGGGGACGAAGAAGGCCGCGGATCCGGTCCACCCCTTCCCGATCGGCCTGCCAGAGGTCACGGGCCAGGAGGATGCCCACGATCCGGTCGAGATTCCCTTCGAACACCGGAATTCGGAGGTGCCCTTCGTCCAGCATGATGGCCTTGGCTTCTTCCACGGAGGCCTCCGCGCGGACCGCCACGATGTCGGTTCTCGGAGTCATGACCTCGCCCACCGAAACGTTGTCCAGATTCATGACGTTGGTGACCACCCGCCACTCCTCCTCGGCCAGCGTGCCTTCCCGTCGGCCGATCTCCGCCAGGACTTCGAGCTCGGCCCGGCTCACCGTGGACTGGTTCGCCCGGCCCCGGGCGATCGCCATGGAGAAGATGCTGAGGGGAAGCAGGACCGGCTTCATCACCCAGATCAGCCCCTGGAGGACGTAGGCCGTCGCCGGCGCCAGCTCCTTCCAGAAGGTGGCGCCTAGGGTCTTGGGAAGAATTTCGGAGAAGAGGAGGATGGCGAAGGTCAGGGCGGCCGAGAAGAGGGCGATCCACTCCTGGCCGAAAAGCTGGAGCGCCAGCCCACCTCCCATTGCCGCACCTACTGTGTGGGCGATGGTGTTGAGGGTGAGGATCGCGGAGATGGGCTCGTCGATCCGCTTCTGCATTCGGTTGAGGAACCGACCTGCCCGACTGCCCTTGTCCTCCAGGAGCGCCACGTAGGAGTGGTTGATCGAGAGAAGGACGGCTTCCAGGATCGAACACAGGAACGAAACACCAAGGGAAATGCCCAGAACCCACGCAAGCGTCGTCATCGTCTCCGAGTATCAACGCAAGCAGTCTGATCGGAAAGGGGGGCGAGCCGCACGACAGCGCCTCGCGCGGTCATCGGCGCCACAGAGTTCCCCATAGGCGGGCAGCCGCAGGCACATGGTGGAGGCTGTCCATCTCCGGGCCCGGTGATCGAACGGGACCCGGAGATGGACGGGACCTCACCGGTCAATTCGCCAGTCGGGCGTCCAGGTCGATCGTGACGGCCTTGAGCGCCTGTGACACCGGGCATCCGGACTTGGCCGCCTGGGCCTTCTCCTGAAACGCCGCATCTTCGATTCCCGGGACCTTCGCCTGGCATTCGAGATGGATGCGGGAGATGGCGAACCCTCCCTCCACCTTGTCGAGGTGCACCCGCGCCGTGGTGCGGACGGAGTCGGCCTTGTGGCCGGCCTCCGCCAGCTCATGGGCGAGGGCCATGGAGAAGCATCCGGCGTGAGCCGCCGCGATGAGTTCCTCGGGGTTCGTACCCTTTCCCTCCTCGAACCGGGACGGGAACGAGTAGTCTCCCTTCACGGCTCCGGTCTCGGAGCTGAGCTGACCCGAGCCCGAGGGGAGATCGCCCTTCCATTCGGCCTGTGCGCTGCGTACCGGCATTCCGCCTCCTTTCATTCTGGTATCTGTAGTGCCATCGTTCGGATCGTGAGCGGGGAACACTACCCGGAGGGGCTCACTGTGGTCCCGCCCGGGCCGGCCGGAAGACCCCGATCCCCCAGACCCGAAGTCGCAAGCCCCGCAGGACGAGACAAGATGGCCTGGAACGAGAACGTTCCTACGACAACCACGACCTCTGACAGGAGCACACAGATGGGTGGCACCGAAGCGATCGAGTTCGGACGGAAGATCGTCGGTCTGGCTGGATCACTCCTCCTGGCCGGCCTCGTTCTGGGCGTTCCGCTGAGTGGAGCAGACGACGGGTTTGTGGGCGAGCCCCCCACCCAAGGGGGTGATCCGACCCAGAGACTGGCCGAACTGCTGGAGGATCCAGGGGTGCAGGAGGGCCTCACGCTGCTGCGGGGCAGCGCGGGAGAGGCCGCCGAGCTTCTGGTGGACATCGGCGGCATCGAGAGTCCATCGGGTCAGGAGCACGAACGAGCCCGACGGGTGGCTCAGGAGTTCCGGGAGATGGGCCTCTCCGATGTGGAGGTCACGGAGGCGCCGAACGTGCTGGGCAGGATTCCCGGGAGGAGCGGGCAGGCCGTGGTCTTCATCTCGACTCTGGACGATCTGCAGACCGTGGCCATGAACCAGCGCGAGCGAGGCCGACCACCCTCTATCGAGGGCGACCGCGTCGTGGGTCCGGGGACCAACACCTCGACGGTGACCGT
>SKKH01000094.1 GCA_007121555.1 Gemmatimonadota bacterium
ATGGCCCGAGGCCTCCGGCGGCGGATGTCCAAGGGGGAAGGGGGAGTGGAGACCTTCGACCAGGTGACCCTCGTCTGCTCGTTCCGGCAGGAGCGGGACCTGCACACCCTCCGGGAGCTCCAGGTGACCCGCTCCAGGCGACGGTTGGGTCGGGACCTGGTGCGGTTCGGCGGCGCCTCCCTCCTGGCCGAACTCATCCTGACCCACACCCTACAGGAGGCGAGTCCGGACCTCCATGCGGGGGTGGCGGGGGCCCTCGACGCCCTGGAGTCGGCGCCGGTCCAGGCGGTGCCTGGGATCGCGCTGACTGCCGGATGGCGGATCCTGGCCTTCGCTGGATTCCACCCGATCCTGGACGGCTGTGTTCGTTGTGGGGGGGAGATCCCCGCAGAGGGCCTGATCCGCTTCAGTGCGGGACAGGGTGGACTCCTGTGTCCCCGGTGCGGACAGGACGCGGCAGGGGCCAGGCTGGGACCCGGTGCTCGTGCCGATCTCTCGGACCTTGTGCAGGGCACCCCACCGGCCGGCCTTCGGGGCGACCGGGCCCACCTGGCCATCCTCGAAGCCTTCGCCCTCCACCACCTGGCTCCGGCCCGAGCCTTCCAGTCCGTGGCCCTCCTCAGGTCCGCCCTCCAGCCCTCCGAGACCGAATCGAGCGACGAAGACGAAAGGGAGGTGTAAGGTCTGGCTTGACCCCCGCGCGGTCAGGGTCTATTAGTTCAGACAGAATAGCAAATAGATTCTCACGATCCTTGGAGGGCCATCGCTCTTCCGCTACTGCACAGATCTCTGTGCGGAGGCTTGAATGAGGCGCACCGAGCGCGTCTTCTTCGTCCTCCTCTCCCTCCTCCTTCTGACGCCGCTGGCAGCAGGGGCCCAGCAGGGGGGCATGACCGGATCGCAGGAAGGTCCGGAGACCGACTTCCGGCTCGAGCAGAACTATCCGAATCCGTTCAATCCGGCGACGCGGATTCCCTTCGAGCTGATGGACGACGCCTTTTTGGACGGGCGGCCGGCCACGGTCTCCATGCGGATCTACAACATCCTGCTTCAGTACGTGGATTCACCCACGGCGGTGAACCACCCCATGGGAGACAGGACGAACATCCTCGACCTGGAATACATGAGTCCAGGGCGATACGAGGCATTCTGGGACGGCAGAGACCGGACCGGAGCGCCCGTAGCTTCGGGTGTCTACATTCTCGAGATGACGGTGAACGGACGCTCCCGCACCATGAAGATGTTCGTGAACAGGTAGGCGACCGATTCCTCCTGCTTCGAAGCCCCATCGCCTCGAAGCCGAGCCCGGAACCCGGGTACTGAAAAAGGGGCGCCCTCCCTTCATTGGAGGACGCCCCTTTCGCTGTTCTTTCAGACGGTCTTCGTGCTGACGGTCCCCGCTCGGGGCTCAGGAGGCCACGTAGATGAAGCTCCCGCAGTTCTCGCAGCTCTGGACCAACTGGTGCACATCCTGATCGCCCACGGTGGCCGTGGCGATGGAGACGAAGCAGCCGTAGCACACTCCGTTGATCACCGGCACCACGACCCGTTCCCGGTTCGGAGCGATCCGGTTGTATCGGGAGCGGATCGAAGGGCTCAGCCGGTCTTCGAGTTCCTCGATCTTCTTCCCGAGGGTCGTACGCGCCTCATCGCGATCGATGTTGAAGTGCTCGGCTTCGACGGGGGCGGCGCCCTCGTCTCCCTCCAGTTCACGATGCTGGGCCCGGAGATCCTGGAGTTCGAGGAGGAGCATGAGCTGGGGATGCATTTCCCGAGAGGACGATGAAGCTGGGGTCACGGCGCACGCTCCTCGAGGAGCGTGAGGAATTCCTCGGCAGTCTCGATCCCGGACAGAACCTCGGGGATGTCCGGATCCTTGGCGAACTGAGCGATCTTGCCCAGGACCGGGAGGTACTGGTTCGATACCTCGAGGGGCGGCGCCACGATGAGAAAGAAGTTGTGAACCGGCTCTTCGTCGATAGCCTGGAAATCCACGCCCTCCGGCTTGCGCCCATAGGCGAGCCGGAGTTTGTTCACCACGAGGGATCGGCAGTGGGGAATCGCGATCCCCTTTCCGATCCCGGTGGATCCCAGGTTCTCCCTTCGCTTCAGGGTCTTGAAGAGGATCGCGTCTGACTTGTCGTCGAGTCCGAGGAGCTGGATGAGCTCCTTGAGGATGTCGTCTTTGGATTCGGCGGAGAGATCCAATTCCACTGAATCAGAGGTGAACAACTCGCGTAGTTTCATTCTATGACCTCCGCAACGTCGAGCCCCGACGGAGCTGACGCCACAGTGCTTTCGAGGTTCGTGACAAAGGCATTCAACTCTACTCGAAGAACCGCCGCATGTCAAAGGCACACGGGGGCTTCCCGTGCGGTTCACGCCCATGCCGGCGCAGGTTATCTTTTCCTACCATGAAACACGTGATCGATGCGCTTGAGAGTTCCTACACCCCACTCTATCTGGCACCTCAGGCCGGAGTGAGCGAGTCGCCTTTTCGGCGGCTGTGTCGCCGGTTCGGCGCCGACGTGGTGGTGAGCGAGTTCGTGAGCGCCGCCGGGATTCTTCACGGGAACGAGCGGACGCTGGAGTATCTCCGCTTCGATGAGGAAGAGCGTCCCATCGGAGTGCAGATCTTCGGTGCGGACCCGGGGCAGATGGCGGAGGCCGCCGCCTTCGTCCATGAGACCTTCGGACCCGACTTCATCGACATCAACTTCGGCTGCCCCGTCAAGAAGGTGGTGAAGCGAAACGGGGGGTCGGGCTGTCTGCGAGATCTGGATCTGGTCCGGAAGATCATTCGAGCCGTGGGCGACGCGACACCCCTGACCACGACCGCGAAGATCCGAAGCGGCTTCGATCAGGCCACCCGGGATCCGGTGGGCATCGGGCTCGCCTGCGAGGAGGCCGGGGCCGAGGCCATCTGCCTCCATCCCCGGACCCGGACCGACATGTATTCGGGCCATGCCCGCTGGGAGGAGATCCGGGCCCTGAAGAGCGCCGTGAGCATCCCCGTGATCGGAAACGGAGACATCCGGTCCGGCGAGGATGCCCGGAGAATGCGCGACGAGACCGGGTGCGACGGGATCATGATCGCCCGGGGCTCCCACGGCGATCCATGGCTCTTCTCCCAGGCGCGGGCTGCGCTGGACGGCCGCTCGATCCCGCCCGACCCCACGGTGGAGGAGCGCTTCCGCATCTGCCTCGAGCACGCGCGAAATGCCATCACCTTCGGGGGCGACGCCGAGCGGGCGGTCATCGAGTTCCGAAAGCACCTGGGGTGGTACACCAAGGGGCTCCCGTCGGGCCGGGATCTTCGGCAGGAGCTCTTCCAAGTGAGTACCATGGAGGAGATGGAGGACCGGCTCCAGTCCTATCTGGAGCGGTTCCTCTCCGGCGAGCTTCCCGGTGTCAGGTCCAGGGAAGGGGAACAGCTGGTGGGTTCCACCGTATAACAGAATGAGAGCGAGAGGGAAGCGGAGCCGGCTTGACCCGGCCCCTGCAATCTTCGAGCTTTCTCATTCACGGGGGCGTCACGGCTTCGACGTGTCTAGTGAATTTGGAGTTGCGTGCCGAGGTTCCGGGAACCTCGTAAATCCACCGGAAAAACTTTAGACGCCAACAACAACATGGCTCTGGCCGCGTAAGTAACCCTTACCGGTCCGACTCCTGATCAGCCCGCCTGGAGCGGGTCAACGAGTCGTCAATAAACCAGGCTGGTCTTCCGAGGTGCTGCCCCAAGGAAGATGAGACACTCAGGTAGCTAGTCGCAGGCCGGCGGTGTCCTGGCCGGGTCTGACGGCGAACTCAACAGGACTCTACGCACGTAGAAACTTCGAAGGATCTCTTCGCGGACGCGGGTTCGACTCCCGCCGCCTCCACTACGGATTCCTCAGCGAATCCCCGGAAAATGGCCTGGTTATGCGATTTGCATGACCGGGCCTTTTTTCGTGTTCAGGTCATCTGACCCCGAAAATGGCACACAAATGGCACACACCCCAGACCCCGGGCGACATTTGCATGCCGGCCTTCAACAGGTCGATCCTTTCGCGTGCCGAGTTCCTCCGGGGATCGCTCCCCATGTTGGCATGGGAAGCTGGAGCTGCACGTCAGCAGTGTGGGTGTCCGGTAGGG
>SKKH01000010.1 GCA_007121555.1 Gemmatimonadota bacterium
CGAGTCCCAGGAGCCTCCGTCCGAGGTCGCCGTGATTGCACACCGGGGCGCCTCTGGCCACGCTCCGGAGCATACCTGGCCCGCCTACGAGCTGGCCATGGAGATGGGGGCCGACTTCCTGGAGCCCGACCTCCAGATGACCCGGGACGGTCATCTCATCGCCTTTCACGATGCCACCCTGGACCGGACGGCCCGGGGGTCCAGGAGATTCTGCAGCGGGCCCGTGATCGACCGGACCCTGGAGGAGCTCCGGGAGTGCGACGTGGGAAGGTGGTTCAACGACCGGTATCCGGATCGAGCCCGTCCCGAGTTCGAAGGACTTCAGGTCGTGACCCTGGACGAACTCTTCTCTCTGTGGGGCGATCAGGTCCGGTGGTATCCTGAGACCAAGAATCCGGAGGAAGCGCCGGGAATGGAGGAGGCGCTGCTGGACCTCCTGGATCGCCATGACCTCCGGGCCGCGGCCGTGGAGCGAGATCTGGTCCTGATCCAGTCCTTCAGCCCCGAGTCCCTCCTCCGGATCCAGGGCATGGACCCCGGCCTTCCCCTGGTCCAGCTCCTGGGGGCCCGTAGCCTGGACGACCGGAACGTAGAGGCGACGCTGTCCGAAATCGCCAGGTACGCGAGGGGGGTGGGACCGAATCGCGCCCTCGTGGACCGGCGCTTCATGGCCGCCGCCCGGGCCGCCGAGCTGATCGTCCACCCCTGGACGGTGGACGAGCCCGATGAAATGGATCGGCTGCTGGCCCTGGGGGTCGACGGGATCTTCACCAACCTCCCTGATCGCCTGCTGGAGAAGCTGGGGCGGTAGCCGTCTACGGTTCTGGTAGCGCCTCCAGCGACATGCCAGCCACCGGGCCCGATTCCGGCGCCACCATCCTCCGGTGGTAGTCGAGCTGCCCCAGGTGGTATCCCAGGTGGACGGCCAGATGGATCAGGAAGTCGGTGGTTCCCACCCTCCGACCCCTGAGGGGCTCCGGGAAGACGACTGGAAGGCCCTGCTTTTCCGCCCGCGCCAGGACCTCATCGACCGTCTGTGCCGCAGCCTCGAGGGCGCCGGCGATGGCTGTTCTCGGCACCTCCTGCCGGGCGAATTCGGCCTCCCGGTCCCTCCGGTAACCAGTGCCGCCCAGAAGGGCCCCCACGTAATGCTGGAGGTTTCCGGCGAGATGGAGGCCCAGGACGCCTCCGGGGTTCTCGATTCCCCCCACCGGCATCCAGGGAAGCTCGTCGCCGGGATAGGCCAGAATCTGCCGTCGGGCCAGATCCAGGTCTCGAGCCATGATGATTCTGAGTGATCCGTATGGCATGGTCCTCCTCGCTAGACCGTGGAACCTCGGGTAGGCTCCAGGCTACCACAATAGCATCCTTGGATTGCTTTCAGGAGGAGACTGTCGGGCGAAGTGAGTGGGTTTCGGAAGTTCCGTTTCAGGGTCCAGCATCCCGTTCGGAGGCTCCTACCTCTCCTGGTTCTGGCATTGGGAGTCCTTCAGATCGCTCCCTTCGTCTCTTCGCTTGCGGAAGACCTCCCCCTTCAGCTCTCCGCGCAGATTCTCGAGGAGGCGGGTCCCGTAGAAGGGATCGAGGCCGAACGGACCTCGCAGGCTGTGAGGATCTCCTCTTCCGTCGACATGGTGATCGACGGCCGGCTCGATGAGCCGGCCTGGGACGAGGCGGTTCCCATCACCGAGTTTCGCCAGGAGGAGCCGGTGGAGGGAGGCGAGCCCTCCGAATTCACCGAGGTCCGGGTGCTCTACGATTCGGAGAACCTCTACATCGGTGCCGAGCTCCACGACTCCGACCCCCAGGGAATCATCGGGTGGGCCCGGCAGCGGAACGCCGGCCTGGGCTCCGACGATCAGTTTCGCCTCCTGCTCGACACCTTCGCGGATGGCCGCACCGGTTTTCTCTTCGAGACGAATCCGGCAGGTGTCATGCGCGACGGGATCCTGGTCCCCAGCTCCAGGCCGAATCGCTCGTGGGACGGGATCTGGGAGGTGCGCAGCCGGATCCACGAGGGGGGCTGGACCGTGGAGATGAGAATTCCGTTCAGCACGTTGAACTTCGACCCGGAGCTGGATTCCTGGGGCGTCAACTTCGAACGGACCATCCAGCGCAAGAATGAGACGGTCCGGTGGGCGGGCTGGCGCAGGAACCAGAGCTTCATACGGCCCATCCACGCCGGACGTCTCAGTGGGATTGGACAGATCTCTCAGGGTCTCGGACTCGAAGTGAAACCCTTCGCCACCGGCAACTGGGAGTCTCACGCTCAAGTGCCCGAGCGAGGCGGAATCGACCCGAGCATGGGGTTGGACGTTCAGTACAACATCACTCCCAGCCTCCGGGCCGCTGCCACCCTCAACACCGACTTCGCCGAGGTCGAGGTGGACGACCGGGTGGTGAACCTGTCCCGGTTTCCCGTGTCCCTGCCCGAGCGCAGGGGGTTCTTCCTCGAGGGTTCCTCCATCTTCAACTTCGGGTCACGGATGGGGGTGGAGCCCTTCTTCAGCCGAAGGATCGGGCTCCAGGACGGCATCCAGATCCCCATTGACTTCGGTGCACGGCTGGGTGGACAGGCGGGGCGATATGAGCTCGGGCTGTTCCAGGTCCGAACCGGGGGAATGGATGCCCGGGAGATGGGAGCGTCCCACGGGGTCCCCGCGGAGGATTTCACCGCCACCAGGGTGCGACGAACCTTCTTCTCCCAGTCCTCGGTGGGCGCCATCTACACCCGACGAGCGTCGGGAAGCATCCCCACTTTCGATGGCCCCGGGGGGGATGAAGATTCCGAGAACGGCTCCACCCCCCTTGCCCAGCCCACCCGACACACGGCGGGCGTGGACTTCGACCTGAGCACTGCCAACTTCCGGGGCCGCTACAATGCCCAGATGGAGGGATTCTTCGCCTGGCACAACGAACCGGTGGCCGATGGGACGTCCTCGTTCGCGGATCGCCGGGCCAGAGGTCTGCGGTTCAGCTTTCCCAACGACGTCTGGTCGATTCGAGGTTCGATCCGGGATTTCGGGACGGCGTTCAATCCGGCGATGGGATTTCAGCGACGCAACGGGTTCCGGAGGACCCAGCCGACCCTCTCCTGGTCTCCACGTCCCGAGGGCATCGACTGGCTTCGGGAATTCCAGTTCGAGCTTCGGCATGAATACCTGACCGACCTCGACGGGCGCCTCCTGACCCGGGACAACAGGCTCACCTTCCTGCGGATGGATTTCGAGTCCCAGGACCGGATCGAGCTGGATGTGACACGCAACTTCGAACGCCTCGACCAAGCCTTCGAAATCTATGATGGGGTTCTGGTTCCGGCGGGTGGATTCGGGAACACGGAATGGAGCGTCGACCTTCGGACGGCGGGACAGCGGGCGGTTTCCGGTCGCCTGGACCTCTCCCACGGAGGCTTCTGGAGCGGGACCCGAAATCAGCTGCGAGGCGAGGTCACGGTCCAGCCGGCTCCAGGTGTTTCGGTTTCTGGAGAGTATCGGCGAAACGAGGTCGATTTGCCACAGGGAGAGTTCGACACCAATCTGATCCGGATGGGGGGAGACTGGAATCCGACGCCCCGTCAGTCACTCACCTCGAGCCTCCAGTACGATGACGTGAGTGGGATGTTGGGACTGTTTCTACGAGGTCGGTGGATTCTCAGCCCCGGAAACGACGTCTTCCTGGTCTATACCCATGACTGGTCGAACCAGGCTGAGCGGATCTTCGACCGCCACCTGGAGACTCTGGCTCGGGGCGCAGCGATCAAGGTGAACTACACGATGCGTTTCTAGAGAACAGGAGCGACCCCCGCGTCGCCACACTCGCGGTCAGGTGGGAAGCACCGGCTTTCTGACCGGACTGTCCGACCCCTCCACACGACGACCCCCTTTCTCCGGTCCACGCCATGACTCCCTCGCTTCGCCCTTCCACTTCGAAGTCCGCTCTCCTCATCTTCCTCTCGGTTGCCGTCGTGGCAGGGGGGTGCCGTGTCGGGGGAGAGGCGGTGGAGCGTGGCCCCGCCCATCTGGGACCTGTCTCCGTCTCCCTGACGAACCCCGCCTCCCAGGTGGTTCGCTCCCCGGCGGGGGTGGTATCGAGTGGGTCGGTTCTGGCCTCCCAGGTGGGGGC
>SKKH01000082.1 GCA_007121555.1 Gemmatimonadota bacterium
ACGGTGGTCCTCCTCCCGGCCACCACCCGCTACGAGCAGCCCGGAGGCGGCACCCAGACCTCCACCGAGCGGCGGATCTACTTCAGCCCCGAGATCCCCGGTCGACGCATCGAGGAGGCACGCTCCGAGTGGGAGGTCCTGACCGGGGTGGCAGCCCGGGTGCGGCCAGGCGAGGCCGACCGGATTCGATTCCGGGACGCGGCGGCCATCCGCAAGGAGATCGCCCGGGCCAATCCCGACTACCAGGGGGTCGAGGGGCTGTCGAGGAAGGGGGACGCGTTGCAGTGGGGCGGCCCGCTACTCTGCGAGGGAGGTCGATGCCGCACCCCGGACGGCCGCGCGCACTTGCGAGCGGTCCGCCTGCCCCGTCCCTCCGCGTCCCCGGGATGGTTCTTCCTGAGCACCCGGAGGGGAAAGCAGTTCAACAGCATCGTTCAGATGGCCCGGGATCCACTGACCGGGGCGACCAGGGAGGCCGTCTTCCTGGCAGAGGACGATGCTCGAGAGCTGGGCCTGAGAGAGGGCGACGCGGTTCGCGTCCGGTCCGAGCACGGGGAACTCACGGGACGCGTCCGGATCTCCCGGATTCGTCAGGGTGACGTCCAGATGCACTGGCCCGAGGCCAACATCCTCATTCCCCCCGGGATCACCGAGCCCCGCTCCGGGATCCCGGACTTCAATGTGGCGGTGGAGATTCTGCCGGCTCGTGCATCGGGGGGAGCCCAGTGATCGTACCTGGACGGGGGTGGACCGAGGTGGAGGTGGATCGGTGTCGAGGCGGGGATCGTTCCTCTGCACCGGATGCCGTGGCCGTCGAGGAGCCCATGGAGATCCGGGTGGAGCGGGCGGGCCCAGGGGGCGGGACCGAGACGCACCAGGTAGCCGTGACCATGCGCACCCCGGGCCACGACTACGAACTGGCCGCGGGATTCCTCTTTTCCGAGGGTCTGGTGCGGGACTGGAGGGAGATCCACTCTCTGACCCATTGTACAGGTCCCGACGCCCAGGAGTACAACGTGGTTTCCGTGCGCCTCCGACCGGGGGCGAGCTTCGATCCGGCATTTCTGACCCGGAATTTCTATACCACCTCGTCGTGCGGGGTGTGCGGGAAGGCTTCGCTGGAGGCGGTGGAGATCCAGGGGTGCCGAAGCATTCCCCGGGATGTGGGTCCCGTGCTCGCCGCGTCGATGCTGAAGGGGCTCCCGGATCAGCTTCGAGCACGGCAGGAGCTCTTCCGCCGGACCGGTGGGATCCACGCCGCCGGCGTGGCCGACCCCACGGGGACGTTCGCGGTGGTCCGGGAGGACGTGGGACGTCACAATGCCGTGGACAAGGCGGTGGGGCACCTCCTTCTCGAACGAAGCCTCCCGGCGAATGACCGTCTTCTGGTGGTGAGTGGACGGACCTCCTTCGAGATCCTCCAGAAAGCCCTCATGGCCGGAGTCCCCATGGTGGCGGCGGTGGGTGCCCCGTCAAGCCTGGCCGTGGAGGTGGCCCGTCGCTTCGGGATGACCCTGGTGGGCTTCCTCGGGGAAGGCGGCTTCAATGTGTACAGCGGGGAGTGGCGGGTCCGGGAGGACGTATGACCTTCTCCACCGAAGGGGGGGGAGGGATCCCCGGCTCCAGGACCCTGGGCGTCGTCCTGGCCGGAGGCCGAAGCCGCCGTTTCGGTTCACCGAAGGCCCTGGCCACGTTTCTGGGTACGCCGCTGATCCTGAGGCCCGTGGAGGCGCTTCGAGGCGTCTGTTCCGAGGTGGTGGTGGTGGGCGGAGACCCCGATGGCGAGTTGGCGGGGGTGCTTCCGGTCCCGCTCCTCTCGGACCAGGAGCCGGGTCAGGGCCCCCTGGGGGGATTGGTGACGGCGCTGAATCACGCCCGGTCTCGCAGGTTCCAGGGCGTACTCCTCCTGGGATGCGACATGCCGCTGGTCTCGACCTCTCTCCTGAGACGGGTCGCCGGCGAGGGAGAAGCCTCAGGAGAGTCGGCCGTCGCCCCCGAGGATGCCTCGGGTCGACTTCACCCGCTCTGTGCCTGGTATCCCGTGGGGACGCTCCCCGTGGCACTCCAGGCGTTGTCCAGTTCCGACCGATCGCTCATGGGTCTGCTGAAAGGGCTGGGCGCCCGGAGGCTGGTCCTCGGAGATGCGTCCCGCGGGGCGCGGGTTGAAGCGGAACTGGCCGGCGCAAACACCCCGGACGAGTTGGCGGCACTCGAAGGCAAGGTCTCTGGATCCGGGGGGCGCGGAGATTCGGCTCGGCGCCCGGACACCCCTTCCCTGCCCCCGCACAACGAGGATACCCTTCGTCCATGATTCCATACTCGCGGGCCCTGCCTCTTCTGATGGACGCCGCCTCCCCTCTCGGGAGCGAATGGGTGCGTCGCGACCGATCAGGGGGACGCACGGCAGCCAGAGACCTCCAGAGTCCGGAGGCTCTTCCTCCCTTCCACAACTCGGCCATGGACGGGTTCGCCCTCGCGCTGACGGCGGCGGAGGGCCAGATGGAAGGGACCGACGCCACCCCTGAAGTTGGACCAGGCCTCTGGCTGCCGGTAACCGGCCGCGTCCTTGCTGGAGATCCCGAACCTCGCGGCTCAGGCGTCCGCCCCGCGCCACAGGCGTCCGGCGTGGATGGGGTCCGGGGCCGGGCCGTAGAGATCAGCACCGGCGCTCCCCTGCCCTCCGGATGCGACCGGGTCGTCCCCATCGAGGACGTCGAGCTGGAGGCCTCCTCCGGAGAGGGTCCGGCCTGGATCCGCCTTCGGACGCGAGTGGAGGAGAAGGCGAATGTGCGGCCCTACGGGGGCGATGTAGCGGCAGGAAGGGTGTACCTGGCTCGAGGCCACCGCATCGGAGCTACGGAAAGGGCGCTCCTGGCGGCGCTGGGGGTGGAACGACTCCCGGTCGTCCGAAAGCCCCGGGTCGCCATCCTCAACACCGGCGCAGAACTGATGATCAGTCCGGATGCCCCCCCGGGCCCCGGACAGATCCGGAATTCCAACGGGCCCTTGCTGCAGGCCTTCTTCGAGTCGTGGGGGGCGGAGGTCGTCATGGCCCGTATTCTTCCCGACGAGGTCGAGCCCTTCCTTCAGGCCCTGGCTGAGATCGAGATCCTGGATGCTGATCTGGTGGTCACCACCGGAGCCCTGTCCCGAGGCAGCCGGGACTTCGTTCCCGGGGCTCTCGAGACGGCGGGGGCCCAGACTCTCTTTAGGAAGGTCGCGATTCGACCGGGCAAGCCCCTGCTGGCCGCCCGACTTCAAGCGGGTGGGCTCCTCGTCGGACTCCCCGGCAACCCCGGAGCCGTGGCCGTGGGGACGAGGTTCTTCCTGCTCCCTCTGCTTCGGCGGTGGGCCGGATGGAAGGCGGAGGGACCCTTGCGGCTTCCCCTGACCGGGTCTCTGGAGCTTCGCCCCGGCCTCACGTACTTCCTGGCGGCGAAGATCGAGCCCGACGACGAGGGAGCCCCTCGAGTGCGCGTCCTCCCGGACCAGCGATCCCACCGGCTCCTTCCCCTGACCCGAGCCGGCTGCTGGGTGGTGGCGCCACCCTCGGAAGGCTCCGGGGACCGCGAGTCCGGTGAGGAGTCGACGAACGGGTTTCGGAGGATCTCGGCGGGAGACCTGGTGGAGGTCCGGGAATGGGGGCTCAACGGGGGGCCGAACGAATTCGGTGGTGGGATCGGGTCCAAAGCACCGGGAGAGTCGGAATGAGCGAGGAGATCGCCGGCCCCACCCCTGCGGCCTTCGGAGGACCCCAATGGCGGCCTCGGCAGGGAGGACTCCGGGATGAGATCGGGGACCTGTGGGGCTCCTTTGGATCGGAGTCCGAGTGGGCCCCGCTTCGATCGGTCCTTCTCCACCCTCCGGGAGCTGAATTCCAGGTGAGCGATCCGGAGGCCGCCCTCATGCTGGAGCGACCCGACCTGGAGGGCGCCCGGAGCGAACACCGTGCCCTGGTGCAGGCGTATGAAGACGAGGACGTCGAAGTGCACTACATCGATCCCGACCGATCCCCGCCCGGCCCATTTCCGAACCTGATCTACGTGGCCGACCTCCTCTTCATGACCCCCGAGGGCGCGAT
>SKKH01000226.1 GCA_007121555.1 Gemmatimonadota bacterium
CGCCGCCAGGGTGGAGAGACTGAGGAGGGCGGGAAACAAAGCACCCTGGATCTCGGCGGTGCGGACCACCGCCTCGCCGAACACCCCCGTCAGCTCACCGCCCCCGTTGCCCAGAAGCCGGAGCAGATCCATCGTGGCCGTCACTCCGACCTGGAGCCGCTCGTCTACCATGGCCTGGATCCGCCCCCAGCCTCCCAGGGCCACCAGGATCAGCGCACTCCAGAGGGCCCCTCCCGCCACGGCCACCAGGCCCCGCTCCACGAAGGTCCGGTCAGGCCAGGACCGGGAGACGGCGACGAACGTCCCTCCTACCAGAATCGCCCACCCCCGCTCGACGAGCCAAGAACCCTGCTCTGGATCCCCTGCGACCAGGAACACCAGAAGCGCGAGGGCCACCAGAGTTCCCCGAATCCCTCCCCCTGGATTCAGCAAGAGGAGGAGCACGAGGGGGCCTCCCACGAGGACCAACGGGCTCCCCATGGCCAGGGCGATGACGACAAGGAGGAGTCCCAGGGGCCGGAGCCATCGCCGCTCCTTTCCCCCTCCGTCTTCCATCAAGCCGGCTTAGCGGTCGTGGCTCTGGACGTAGGGCAGGAGGGCGAGGTACCGAGCCCGCTTCACCGCCGTCCCGAGAGTCCGCTGGAAGCGAGCCGTCACCTTCGTGGTTCGCTTCGGCAGGATCTTGCCCTGCTCGGTGACGAATCGGGAGAGGGTGGAGACATCCTTGTAGTTCAGAAGCTCGATCCGGGGACCCTCCACCCGGCGGCGACGCCCTCTGCCCCCGGAGAATTCCGGCGGAGACGAGCCGTCGTCGTATTCGTCCTCGTCCTCGTCGCCATGATGATCGTCATCGTCGTCGTCATCGTCGTCGGGCTCGCCCGAGGAGTAGACTTCGGCCACGATCGACACTCCGGAGGTGGGCTCACCCTCGCTGATGACGACCAGGTACCGCATCAGATCGTCGTCGAGCTTCAGAATCCTCTCGAACTCGGTGAGAAGCTCGGGCTCGGTGGTGATGTGGGAGACGACGTAGAACCCCTGGTTCTGGTCCTGGATCTCATAGGCGAGCTGTCGCAGACCCCAGTGGTCCACAGCCGAAACCTCCGCACCGTCGGGACCGGTGAGGAGGCCATGGAATCGCTCGAGCTTCTGGTCCACTGCCGCCTCGTCGAGGGCGGGGTGGAAGATGTAGACGACTTCGTAGTTTCTCATTCTTACTCGCTTGTGTCCCATGGTCCGTCATGGTGAACGGGCCCCGCCGGAGTGGCGGAGCGGGTGTAGCAGGGAAAGATAGGGAAGGATGCACGTTGGTTCAACCGGACCGGACCTTCCCCACGAAAGTGAGGCTCCGAAGCCCGTCAGGTCGCGGTCAGACGTTGAAGCGAAACAGCATGATGTCTCCATCCCGGACCCGATACTCCTTTCCCTCCGAACGGATACGCCCCTGGTCTCGGGCGGCTTTCAGGGACCCCAGACTCTCGAACTCCTGGAACCCGATGGTCTCGGCACGGATGAATCCCCGCTCGAAATCCGAGTGGATCGTTCCCGCCGCTTCAGGTGCCAATGCACCATCCCGCACGGTCCAGGCCCGGGCCTCCTTCTCCCCCGCGGTGAAGAAGGTCACGAGACCCAGCACCTGGTAGGTGGCTCGGATCAGGCGATGCAGACCCGGCTCGCTGACACCGAGGTCCGACAGGAATTCAGCCCGCTCCTCCGGCTCGAGTTCAGCCAGCTCCGACTCGATGGCCGAGGAGAGGGTGACCATCCCCGTTCCCGTCTCCTCCAGATCGAGGACCTCCCGGAGCTTTCGGGTCCATTCGTTCTCGCCAGAGGGCAAATCCTCCTCGGAGACGTTGGCCAGATAGAGCACCGGCTTTGCGGTGAGGAGCTGCAATCCCTTGAGGATGGGACGCTCCGCCGGCGTGATGTCGAGCGACCGCACGGGCCGCCCCTCCCCCAGGGCGTCCTGCAGCCGCTCCAGAAGGGCAAGCTCCCGGACGGCGTCCTTCTCTCCGGACTTGGCCTTTCGAGCGGTCTTGTCCAGCCGGTTCTCCACCGTCTCCAGATCGGCCAGGGCCAGCTCGGCGTTGATCACCTCCCGATCCCGAAGAGGATCCACGTTCCCCAGCACATGCGTGACGTCGGCGTCGTCGAAACACCGGAGCACGTGAACGATGGCGTCCACCTCACGGATGTTGCCCAGGAACTTGTTTCCAAGACCCTCCCCTTCCGAGGCACCCTCCACCAGCCCCGCGATGTCCACGAACTGGACCACCGTGGGAATCCGTACGGTGGCCTCCACCAGTTCGAAGATCCGGTCCAGGCGGGAGTCGGGCACCTCGACGGTTCCGATGTTGGGCTCCACCGTGCAGAAGGGATAATTTTCCGAGGGTGCCCCCTGAGCCGTCAGGGCATTGAAGAGAGAGGACTTCCCGACGTTGGGAAGCCCGACAATACCTGCTTTGAGCATGAGTGTCGAACCGGGAAATGGGTGCACCGGACTCCGGGCCCGGGCAACCGAACGAATGAGGATCAACGAAAGAGGCGCGCCCCGTCGGGGCACGCCGTAGGTAGAGCTAATGTAGATCCGGGAATTGTCGTGGTCAAAGCCCTCGTCTTCCCACGTGCCTCCGGGCCGCGCCGGCGTGGGCTTCCCTTCCCTGAGATGGTCCGGGACCTTGCGAGGCGGGGGGGTTCTCTCGACCTTTTGCGGGTTCTTGGACTGAATTGGTCGCTCGCTCCCGAGCCGAAACGGGTCGGGGGATCGGCCAGCAACTGGAAATCAATGGTTTATTCCTTCGCTGGGCAGTACGAAGATGAACGGTTCGAGTGGTTCGTGGATGGACTCCGGGAGGTGATGGAGCGCAAGGGCCACCGATTCGTGGAAGACCCTGACCATGCGTCCCTGGTCGTGAACTGTGTCCCCAGGGATCAGCCCCGACCCTTCCGACGAAAGGCGCAAGCCGTCTTCGTGGTGTCGGTCACCGAATTCGAGCCGGGGGAAAAGACGGTCCAGGAAGCCATCCCCCAGGGCTACCCTCTGCTGGTCCGCTCCCTCTCCAATCTCCTCATCGGCCTGACGGGGCCGGGACACTGCAGCCCCGACGCCCACTTCATCACGCCTGAGCAGGGACATTACCTGGTGAAGGGACGGGAGGACCGTTCGGCGTTCTTCGAGGGGGTATACTCCCGGATCGACCCCCTGGCCACCTCGCGGCTCGTCATCGACAACGTCTTCGACGCCGACCTCCCTCAGGAGCTATGGGAGGGCGACGAGATCACGCGTTCGATCCATGAGGCCGGAAAGCGCCTGGATGCCCTCAACCTCCTCCCCGCCCCCTTCCCCATCGACGAGATCCTTTCGGAGCGGGATCGGAGGCACCTCAAGCGCCTCTATGGACTCGGCGGGCTCTCATACGGGAACATCTCAGCCCGGAAGGACGACACTCGATTCTGGATGAGTGCTTCCGGGGTGGACAAGTCGAACCTGCGGGAGGTCGGTCGAGACATCCTCCTGGTGAAGGACTACGACCAGGAGGCTGGAGCCATGGTCATCTCCGTGCCTCCCAACGTGGAGCCCAGGAGGGTGTCGGTCGACGCCATCGAGCACTGGATGATCTACCGCGAACACCCCGAGGTGGGTGCGATCCTCCACGTTCACGCCTGGATCGAAGGCGTTCCCTCCACCGAGTTCAACTATCCCTGCGGCACCTACGAGCTGGGGAAGGCGGTGGCAGACATCGTCCGGGAGCACGAGCAGCCCTCCCGCGCCGTGGTGGGTCTCAAGAACCACGGTCTCACCATCACCGGGGAGTCCCTGGAGGAGATCTTCGATCGCGTCGAGGGACGGCTCCTCCAGTACGTGCCCATGAGCTGAATCGGCCCGCCGCCTCCGGCGACAGGGGTGGGACCTTCACCCCTCCATACGACGAAAGAGCCCGGCCTCCCCCAAAAGGAGGCCGGGCTCTTTCTTGTCGTGAGGGGGGGTCGGGCCGCACACGCGACGGTGTGAGCCCCACCTTCCACCTCTCGGGTGCTCAACCCATGAAGATCCTCTGGAGCGTGTCCATCAGGGTGCCGAGGGGATCCGGCGTCGCTCCTCCATGGATCCGAACGAAGAAGGGAGCGAGCACCAGGGCCACGACGCTCATGAGCTTGATCAGGATGTTGAGCGAGGGGCCGGAGGTGTCCTTGAAGGGGTCTCCCACCGTGTCGCCAACCACGGCGGCCTTGTGAGACTCCGACCCCTTGCCTCCGTACTCTCCGCCCTCGATGAGCTTCTTGGCGTTGTCCCACGCGCCGCCGGCATTGGCCATGAACAGAGCCATGAGAACGCCGGTGACCAGGGCACCTGCGAGAAGGCCGCCCAGGGCCTCAACGCCGAGAAGCCAACCCACCAGGAAGGGGGCCGCTACGGCCACGACACCCGGAAGGATCATCTCACGGAGGGCCGCCCGGGTGGAGATGTCCACACACCGGGCGGAGTCGGGCTTGGTCGTGCCCTCCATGATCCCCGGGATTTCCCGGAACTGGCGCCGCACCTCGTCCACCATCCCGGCCGCGGCTCGTCCCACCGCGGTCATGGTCATGGCTCCCACCAGGAACGGCAGGGTGCCGCCCAGGAAGAGGCCGATGACGACCTGGGGACTGACCAGGTCGATCCCCGACTCCTGAAGGCCCACCGCAGCGGTGTAGGCAGAGAAGAGGGCCAGGGCCGTGAGGGCCGCTGATCCGATGGCGAAGCCCTTCCCGATAGCCGCCGTGGTGTTGCCGATCGCATCCAGCGAATCGGTGATGGCCCGGGTCTCCTTGCCCAGCCCGGCCATCTCCGTGATGCCCCCGGCGTTGTCCGCTACGGGACCGTAGGCGTCCACTGACATGGTGACTCCCACCGTGGCCAGCATCCCCACCGCCGCGATGCCGATCCCGTAGAGCCCCGAGACCTCGAAGGCGACGAAGATCGCGCCGGCAATGAGGAAGACCGGGATGGCGGCGGAGTGCATCCCCAGGGCCAGTCCGGTGATGATGTTCGTCGCGGCACCCGTGCTCGACGCTTCGGCGATCGCCCGGATCGGCTTCCCACCGGTGTACCACTCCGTCACGAGTCCGATGAGGATCCCCACCAACGTACCGGCAAGGATCGCCCAGAAGGGTCCGGTGGCCGGGTAGGCATCGCCCGTGGCCGGATTCACCATCTCGAAGCCCATGGCCGAGACCACGAAGTACATGATCACGAGAAAGACGCCGGCGGCGATGAAGGTCATGTTCCGGAGTGCCGCAGCCGGATCGATGTTCTCCATCACCTTCAGGCTGGCGATCCCCACGAGGGAGGCGACGAGCCCCACCATGATCGTGAACACGGGGAGCGCCACCGCCTGTACGATGCTGGCGGCCATGACGGCCGAGGTGGCACCGATGGCGATGGTCGCCACCACCGAACCCACGTAGGACTCGAAGATGTCGGCGCCCATCCCTGCCACGTCTCCGACGTTGTCCCCCACGTTGTCGGCGATGGTCGCCGGGTTGCGGGGGTCATCCTCCGGGATGCCCGCCTCCACCTTCCCCACCAGGTCTGCGCCCACGTCGGCCGCCTTGGTGAAGATCCCTCCGCCCACACGGGCGAAGAGCGCGATGGAGGAGGCGCCCATGGCGAAGCCGGCCACGACCTCACCGAAACGGGGAAGGTCCGCCACAGGAGCTCCGGCGGCCATGACGACGTAGAAGCCCCCGAGACCGAGCAACCCCAGAGAGGCCACAGCCAACCCCATGACCGACGCGGCCAGGAAGGACACGCGCAGCGCCTTCGCCTGGCCCTCGGTGTTCGCCGCATGGGAGGTTCGAACGTTCCCGCGGGTGGCGGCCTCCATGCCCAGATACCCGGCCAGCGCCGAGCTCAGGGCACCGACCACGTAGGCCGCGGCGCTCCCCAACCCGATGGCCCAGGCCAGGAGCCCGGCCACGACCAGGACGAAGATGGCGAGAACGGAGTACTCCCGGCGGAGGAAGGTCATGGCCCCCTCGTGGATCTGGTCGGCCAATCCGACCATCACCTCGTTGCCGGCAGGCTGTTTCTTTACGTAGAGATAGATGGCGAGGGCGATCAGAAGACCGACCACCCCCAGTATCCATGCTCCCGAGGTCAGGGCTACGAAATCCATGCGTCCAGCTTCCCCCTCTTGAAGGATCCTCGTTGTGGCCGGGGACCGGCCTTACCCGTTGGCAAGGTCCGATTCCGCGAAACCCTCCACCTCAAGGGCGGGGCCTCACCGACTGCGCCGGCCGTTATCCATCAGCGGTTCAACTGATTCATGGCCGCTTCGAGCCCGTCCCTCATCCAGGTCTCCAGACCCGGGGAGAGCTCAGCCAACACGGCCAGGACCTGATCTTCGTCCTCGGCATCCATGGGCGAGAGGACCCAGGAAACCAGATCCCCTCCCTCCGGAGGCCGTCCCACCCCGATCCTGAGACGAGGATATTCCTCATGTCTCAGGACGGACTCCACACTCTTCAGTCCGTTGTGACCCCCGGCGCTACCCGACGGACGCAGACGGAGGCGTCCCGCCTCTCTGGTGGCGTCGTCGACGATGACCATCAGGTCCCTGGACACGGCGAAGCCCTCCCGTCCCAGGTGGGGACGGAGGGCCGCGCCACTGCGATTCATGTACGTCGTGGGCTTGACGAGAACCACGTCCTCACCCGCCACGACTCCTTCACTCACCAGCCCGGAAGCCGTCTTCCGGAACGAATCGAACTTCCAGTCGTAGGCCAGGCGGTCCAGGGCCCACCACCCCACGTTGTGTCGGGTGGCGTCGTACTTGGGCCCAGGGTTTCCCAGCCCGAGAAGGAGCTTCATCGGAAGCGGAAGCCGTTCGGCCTCAGCCTTCCAACTCGTCCTCGACTTCCTCGTCCTCCATCGGGGCCTCTCCGATCACCTCCGGCTCTTCGTCCTCGTCCTCATCCTCGTCCTCTGGGATCGCGGCCATGCTGGGCGGCTGCACGGAGCAGACGGTCCGCTCCGGGTCGAGGAGGACTTCCACGCCCTCGGGAATGGCCAGCTCGGCAACCTGAAGGGAGTCATTGATCTCCAGACCCGAGACGTCCACCCGGATCAGGTCGGGGATGGCAGCGGGCATACAGCTCACCGGGAGCATGTAGATCGTCTGCTCCAGCACGCCTCCCTGATCCTTCACGCCGGTCGGGACTCCTTCGAGCTCCACCGGAATGTCAAGTTCCACCTCGACCCCGGTCTGGATCCGGAGGAAGTCCACGTGGAGGATCTCCGCGCGGAACGGGTGCGTCTGGATCTCCCGGATCAGGGTCGGCACGGGCACCGCCTCGCCGCCCACCTCCAGATTCACGATGGTGTTGTCCACCGAGATGGAATGGAAGAGATGGGAGGTGTCGTTCGCATCGAGAACGAGGGAGACGCTCTCCCCGTCTGCCCCATACATCACGGCAGGGAGCTTTCCTGCCGCCCGAAGCTTCCGAGCGACTCCCTTTCCGGTCTCGTCACGGCGCTCGGCGTTGAGCGTTACCTGGGTACTCATGGTTCGTCCTTCCGTGCAGGGGCCCTGCGGGCCCGTGAATATGGTGCCTCAAGCAAGAGGAGGCACCGCCTTAGATTACTCGTTGTCGTCGGTCCCGATCTCGAAAAGCTGACTCACCGAGTCGTTCGAATGAATGTACTCGATGGCTCGGGCCAGCAGCTCCGCCACCGAAAGTACTGTCAGTTCCGGAAACGAACGAGCCGGGGGCTGATGGATGGTGTTCGTCACCACCAACTCGGTGAGGGGAGCCGCGCTGAGACGCTCCACCGCGTTTCCTGAGAGGAGGGCGTGCGTCGCGCAGGCGTAGACGTCCTTGGCACCCCGATCCTTCAGCGCCTGCACCGCTGAAGACATGGTCCCGGCCGTGTCGACCATGTCGTCGGTGATCAGGCAGTTCCGACCCTTGACATCTCCCACCACCGTCAGCACCTCGCTCTGATTCTGGGCAGGGCGGCGCTTGTCGATGATGGCGAAGCTGGCCTCCAAACGCTTGGCGAATCCTCGAGCCATCTTCGCGGATCCCACATCAGGGGCCACCACGACGAGGTCGTCCAGATTCTTATCCCGGAAGTACTGGGTCAGGACCGGAGCGGCGTAGAGGTGGTCCACGGGAATGTCGAAGAATCCCTGGATCTGATGCTGGTGGAAGTCCATGCCCAGGACCCGATCTCCTCCCGCCTTGACCACGAGGTTGGCAGCCAGTTTGGCACCGATCGCCACCCGGGGCTGGTCCTTTCGGTCCTGCCTGCCGTATCCGAAGTAGGGGATCACCGCCGTAATCCGGGCCGCCGACGCTCGCTTCGCCGCATCGATCAGGAGCAACAACTCCATGATGTTGTCCGCCGGAGCAACCGTGGGCTGGACGATGAAGACATCCCGTCCTCGAGCGTTCTGGTCGATCCGGACGAAGATTTCTCCGTCAGCGAAATTGTGGATGTGTGCCGCATCCACGTCCTGGCCCAGGATCTTTCCGATCTCCTCGGTCAGGGGCCGATTCGCCCGCCCTGAAAGGATCAGAAGAGGCCCGCGCCCGTGGGTGTCGTCCATGCCGGTGTCGCCGATCCTCTCAACAGGTGATTGCGGTAAGGGTTACAGCCCAGAAACGTAGAGAGCACCGTTCCTCGCGTCAACGGCCCAATGGAGGCCTCCACGGGCCTTCCGACCCGTCATCGCCGGGCATCGTACTCGGAGGGATCGAGGAGGCGGATCTGACGTACGGTGGTGGCAGGGGTGCGTCCCGGCGGCGTCACAGCCAGGGAAAGATCATAGTGCCCCGGGTCGAGCGCCGAGAGATCCATGACCACTCGCCGCAGATACGGGGTGCCGTCGGCGACATCCTCTCGCCGTACGCCCTCCTCCCACCGCAGGCGGGTGGGGTCGCGCGAGGAGACGATTCGAAGCGCCTCGCCCAGCCGGCGGAGCAGGCTGCGGTCCTCTCGAGTCGCCGAGAGCTCGAAGTCGAGACGGCCCTCGGTTCCCTCGAGTCCGTAGATCTCCCAGACCACCTCCACCGGTCCGGGGGGGAGGGACAGGCTGGTGTGGCCCCTCAGCAGTAGCGATTCCAGGGGGAGGTCCTCAAGCTCCTCGCCCTCCTGGATTCCCGCCTCGGCCTCCAGAGGCTCCAGGAGGAGGAGGTCGGAGAGCTGGACGACGCCTCGGGTCATGGGCGTGGTCTTCACGCCTCGACGATGCCGCCACGCCCGGCGATCTTCTGCGTCCAGAGCCTCGACCGAAAGCAGGTAATCTCCGACCGGCACCTGGGCCGTGGCCACGCCTCTTTGAGCTCCGGTCCGTGGAGCCATAAAACGAATGGGCTCGAGATCCTCGACATCGACCAGAAAGAGGCCGGTCTCGAGTTCCGTGTCAGCGTCCACGGCGGGGATGGAGTCCACCTCGATCGCCTCGGCTTCGAACTCACCGACCTCGAGGGAATCGACCTCCGGAAGGTCCGGAACCACCGCCAGCTCCCAGTCCACGACGATGAGCACCTCGTCACCCCGTCGGAACGTCGCCACCTGCGAGTCCATGGTATGGATGCGTCGAGCCTCGGCGGGGGCGTGGCGCGATCGTGTGCGACGCCGGTGGGTCGACCAGTCCGCGGGCTTGGAGGCCGACGGATTCGTCACGGCTTCGGAGGAGGGAATGAGGTGGCGCGGAATCGGGTCATACCGGCCCACCACGGGCGGTGGCCCCAGGTATCCCATGGGCTCGCGGGTCCGCTCGTACGCGATGACGGGGCCATATCGGACCAGGAGTTCGGTCATGTCGTCGCCCCACCGCATGGCGTGGCCATTGCGAGCGTCTTCCCTGGTGAGCGCCAGAACCCGACGAGCCAGGTGCTCGGTCCATACCGGATTCCCCTCCAGCAGGAAGAGCGGGTTGGAGAGGGCCCAGATCCGCTCTCGCTCCCGCTCCAACTCCTCCCCTTCCAGGTCGGCGAGGTGACCGACGAGCTCCATCTCGGTCACAAGGGACGGGTCCAGCCACTCCTCTCTCTCGTCGTCGTCCAGGGCTTCCAGGACCCGCCGGAACCGCTCCTCCGCCTCCAGCGTTCTTCCGAGTCCATGCAGCGCCACCCCTTCCAGCCCTTGGCACCACCACCCCGAGGCCTCGCATGTCCGGGCGACCTCGAGGGCCCGTTCCCACCGGTCCGCCTCGATCAGGTAGGAGATCCTCTGTCCCGCCACCCAGGGATCGCCGGGGATGGCCTCGCCCACACGGTCGAGGGTCACGAGGAGCTCCTCCCTGGCCTCGGTAACGGCTTCCCTCTCCGGCGGGGGGGTCCAGGAAGGCCGGTCCACCTCTTCGCGCTCGTCACCCTCCTGCCCGAAGCGAAGGCAGAACCGACCCACCCGCTCGTCACACGGACCCGTACCGCTCCACCACGACTGAGGCGCATGCCGAACACGCAGACGCTCAAATCGGGACTGGGCATCCCGGGCCTCACGCACGAGCTGCACGGAGTCGGCCACCACGGGGCCCGGGGAGGGGGGCACCACGGCGAGGCTGAGAAGGATGGGGAGAAGCACGGTCCCACTCGGGGTCAAAGGAATCGCCACCGCGACAGGCCTGAGTGGACCCACTGGGCCTGGGCCGGAGCCGGCGTTCGACCGGGATCCTTCCGGAATTCTGCGGGGAGGCGAATTGGCCCGGGTGGATTCGAACCACCACCGCCGGTTCCAAAGACCGGAGTCCTGCCATTAGACGACGGGCCAGACAGTTGAATACTACAAGCCTTCTGGAAGGTTTTCGACATCGGGTGCGTTCCGGTTCGGGCACATCCACCGTCCCCGACAGCTCGACGCGCCTCCTCTCCGGGGTCTTACACGCGGAAACAAGATCACCCCCGTTAAGGTGATCGTACCCCATCGTGGGAGCAAGATCCGCATGGTTCACGGCCCTCTGGGTCGGGACGGATCTCCTGTCACTTGGACCGCAAGCTCGTCACAAGTCGGTGCCGAAGTCGGTGCGGGATGGGCCCAGCGGCTCCAACAGGGCCCGTCCGATCCACGTCCTCGGGTCCCGACACCCGCCGACGAGTGCCAGGATCCGCGCACCTGCCTCACTCCCCCAGCAACGACTGCTCGATGGCCTTCTTGTAGGCGCTCCCGGAGTTGAGCTTCGTCCCATCGGCCAGGACGAAGTGGTAGTTTAGGGGCGTCCGTCGGCGGCGATGCCGCCGTCCAGCAGCCGGGCGATGTTGGGGTGGGTGAGGTGGGCGAGGATCTGTCGCTCGGAACGGAACCGGCGAAGCACGTCTTCGCTGTCCGTTCCACGCCGAATGAGTTTGACGGCGACGTCCCGCTCGTCGGAGCCGTCGTCACGACGGGCCAGCAGGACCTGACCCATTCCGCCCCGGCCCAGGAGGCGAAGGACCCGGTAGGGCCCGATCCGTTGGCGGAGTGGCTCGTCAGCGGAGAACAGGTCGGCTGCGAGCTGGTCCGGAGAATGGTCCAGGAGGGGCTCGTTCGACCGATCCGCGGCGAGGAGCCGCGCAAGGAGCGCCCTTTCCTCTGCCGGGGTCGCCGCCAGTGAACCGCCCCGGGACGTTCCTATAGACGTCAAGTGCGAGCAGCCAAGGTGCCCAGGTCCGCGCGGAGCGTACGGAAGAGCTCTCGCACGATGTATCGCTTCAGGCATCGGATGACTTCCGGCTTCGTCCTTCCCTCCTGGATCCTGCGGTCCCTGTAGGCACGGGTTCGAGGACAATAGCGGAGTCGCACGATCACGATCATGTGGAGTGCCCGATTTGCTTGACGGTTGCCCCCATGATTGAGTCGATGTCTCGTGGTGCGACCGGAGGATGCGGGCAAAGGTGCCACGCCGCACAGGTGAGCGAACGAGGCCTCGGAACGGAATCGATCGATGTTCTCGCCGGCGGCGATCAATAACGCTGCGGTGTTGTGAGTCCCGAGCCCAAGACGGCCGAGAGTGTTCGGAGCTGCGGTAGCCACCAGAGCATCGAGTTCCCGTGCGAGCCGGTCGATCTCGTCCGCAAGCTCTCGGATGCGTCGAGCGACACTGCGGAGTGCGATTTTTGCCGCTCTCATCGGATCTGGGCCCTCATTGCTTGGCCGGAGACGGGAGCAGAGGGTCGCTTTGCCTTTCAGACTTTTTCGCCGATCGAGCGTTTCACGGAGAGGAGCCGGGGATGTGACCACCAGATCCCCCAGTTGAGATAGGGCAGCGGTATGGGCCTTGATGGCACCGTCACGGGCCACGGAAAGCTGCCGGATCGACTCGACAATGCCCCCCGTGTCCTTCGCAGCGCCCCTGACTTCTCCGGACAACACTTTGCGCGCAGCGGCCTCCGCATCGATGGTGTCATCCTTTCCGCGACGGCTCCGCGTATGGGCGTGGGGCTGGTCGACCTCCACCACCCGGAGGCCCGCTTTGGCGAACGATCGAGCCAACGCAGCACCGTGGGACCCGGTTGACTCCACACCGACTGCGATGACCGGGCCAAAGGTCGCCATCCAGGCTAACGCCTCCTGATAGCCTCTGGACGTGGTGCGGAAGGAGGCCGTCCCGAGTCGCCGCCCGAGCGCATCCAGAGCTACGGCGACGTGGCTATCCACATGGCAGTCGAATCCTACGATCACTCCTCCGACAGCGTCGCTCATCCATCTCTCCCCTCTCTGAAGTCATGCAGCTTGAACGGGGGACCCAACGGACATAACAGCGAAGGGGCATCTGGTCGCGCAGGTTCCTCTGAGGTCACGTAGGTCCGGGAAGCTGCTCGTTCCCTGTGAGCGACTGCCGACGTCGACGCGTCCCGGGCAGGACACCCCGGAGTACGGGGGTCAGTTTGCCGGTAGGTCAGACGTAGACTGCCGCTCCACAGCGACATCTTAGCTGTTTACCGGAGACCCCAGCGTATGAGAGAATGGGGTTATGAACACATCGAAGCGGTACTCCCCGGAGGTACGGGAGCGAGCGGTGCGGATGGTGCTGGACAATGCAGGGGAGTGCGACTCCCAGTGGGCAGCGATCCGGTCGATTTCGGAGAAGCCTGGCTGTGATCGGGAAACGCTCCGGCGGTGGGTTCGCCAAGCAGAGACGGACGCAGATCCCCGAGAGGGTCAAACGAGTGAAACCCGAGACCGGATCAAGAAACTGGAGCGGGAGAACCGGGAGCTGAAGCGGGCAAACGAGATCCTCCGCAAGGCGTCTGCGCGACCCACGCTTCGCGCGGGTGCCCGGCCCAGGCGGAGCTCGACCGCCGACGAAAGTGATCGTGCGGTTCATTGATGATCACCGGGACGTATACGGGGTCGAGCCGATCTGCCGGGTCATCCCGATCGCCTCGTCGACGTACTACGCAGAGAAAGCCTTGCAGCGGGACCCAAGTCGTCGGTCCGCCCGTGCGAAACGAGACAGGGCCCTGCGACCGGAAATCCAGCGGGTGTGGGACCAGAACCCCCAGGTGTACGGTGCGGAGAAGGTCTGGAAGCAGCTCAACCGAGAGGGGATCCAGGTGGCTCGGTGCACTGTGGAGCGACTCATGGGCGACATGGGGCTGGAAGGAACGGTCCGAGGTCGCCGCTGCCGAACCACGGTCCCCTCGGACGCGGCCGAGCGTCCGCTGGACCTGGTGGACCGGGACTTTACGGCCGAGCGGCCCAACCAACTATGGGTGTTGGACCTGACGTACGTGGCCGCCTGGCAGGGGTTCGTCTACGTGGCGTTCGTCATCGATGCGTTCAGCCGCCGGATCGTGGGCTGGCGGGTCTCACGGTCCCTACGGAGCGACCTGGCCCTCGACGCCTTGGAGCAGGCGATCTGGGAGCGACAGAACACGTCCACCGACGGCCTGATCCACCACAGCGATCGCGGCAGCCAATATCTCAGCATTCGCTACTCCAAACGGCTGGCCGAGGCAGGCATCGAGCCGTCCGTGGGGAGCCGAGGCGACGGCTACGACAACGCCCTGGCCGAAACCATCATCGGGTTGTACGAGGCCGAGGTGATTCGGAAGCATGGTCCCTGGCGCGGGCTCGACGACGTAGAGCTCGCCACCCTGGAATGGGTCTGGTGGTTCAACACCCACCGCCTCCTCGGGCCGATCGGCCACGTACCCCCTGCGGAGTACGAGCAGGCCTACTACACTCGTCTGGAGGCTCAACCCGAGCC
>SKKH01000097.1 GCA_007121555.1 Gemmatimonadota bacterium
ACCTCCAGGAGGGCGTCGCTGGCCTGAGTGTCCAGATTTGCGGTGGGCTCGTCGGCCAGGACCAGGGCGGGAGCTCCCAGCACGGCCCGGGCCACCGCCACCCGCTGCTGCTGCCCCCCGGAGAGGGCTCCGGGGCGGCGGTCCTCGAGCCCACCCAGGCCGATGTGCTCGAACAGTCTGGAGACCTCCTCCCTCCGCTCATCGCGATGGACCCCCCGGAGCATGAGGGGGAATTCCGCGTTCTCCAGGGCCGTCAACACGGGGAGCAGGTTGTAGGCCTGGAAGACGAAGCCGATCCGGTCCAGGCGGAGCTGGGCCCGCTGGCGCTCCGACATGGCCCCCACGTCCCGGCCGTCGACCAGTACCTGGCCCCGAGTGGGATCGGTGAGTCCTCCGATGAGGTTCACGAGGGTGGTCTTACCGGAGCCGGAGGGGCCGCAGAGGGCCACGAACTCGCCGGTTCCGATGGTCACGGAGATGTTCTGCACGGCGTGGACCGCGGTTTCTCCCTCGCCGAAGGTCTTCCAGAGCTCATGGGTCTCCACGGCGGGGTTCGAAGCGCTACAGTTGCTCTTCGATGTCATGTCCTGGCTCCTTTGCGGGACTTCGTTCCGGTCCTCCCTTGCCGAGGCATCGGGATCGGCCGGGCGCGGCTCACTCATCGGTTTTCATGGCTTCGGCCGGTTCGATGCGCGTGGCGTGCCAGGCCGGGTAGAGGGTGGCCAGGATCCCGATGGCCATCACGATGGAGAGAATGGCCACCACGTCCACTGTGAGGACCGCCGGCGAGATCACCGGCTCGACGATGGCGCCGGCGAAGGCGAGATCTCCCCCGAAGAGCCAGGAGATGTCCACCCCGTCCCTGAAGATGCCCAGGGAAACGGCCAGTCCGAGGAGCATTCCCGCCAGGCCGCTGGCCAAGGTCAGGATCACTCCCTCGACCATCACCATGGCGCCCACCGAGCGCCGGTTCAGCCCCAGGGCTCGCATCACGCCGAACTCCCGGGTCCGGTTCAGGACCGCCATGAGGATGGAGTTGACGACGGCCAGGGCCACGATCCCCAGGAGGATGACCAGCATGACGTAGGTCTGGACCGCATCGGCCCGGAGCCCGGCATACAGTTCGGGCATGGCCTCCCACCAGGGCCGGACCGCGATCCGGTCGGTATCCACACCTCCCTCCCGGAGGCGCTCTCGGATGGAGGTGGCGATCTGCCCCGTGCGGTCGTCCGAGGCCAGGATCACACTCATCGAGGTGGCGTCGTCTCCCAGCTCGAGCCACTCCCGTGCCGTGGAGATGGGGATCTGGACCACGCCCCGATCCACCTCCGGCACGCCGGTGCGGAAGAGTCCCGTGACCAGCACGAGTTGACTCTCCAGCTCGCCTCCGGCTCCTGCGGCCATGAGGACCAGGCGGGAGCCCAGTTCGAGGCGCAGACGCTCCGCCACCTCCACCCCTACGATGGCCTCCAGCCGGTCCCCGGGTTCCAGATAACGACCCTCCACCACCTTGTCCGCAAAGAAGGAGACGTCACGCTCCAGGGCTGGATCCACACCGGCGATGCGGACGGGGATGGACGAGGAGGCGGACTGGGCGAGTCCCCCAAGGTTCACCTGGGGGAAGACGGCCACCACCTCCTCGGGACGAGTCACCTCTTCCACCGCCTGGAGGCCGGTGGCCAGGTCGGTGGCGGCGATTCGGTCGATGAGGTCCTGGGAGCCCATGTAGTCCGGGTGCTCCATTGCGATATGTCCCGTCCCCATACGGGTCGCGGTGTCCACGTACATGAGGTGGGCGCCGCCCTCCAGCGCCCGGACGAACATGAGGAATCCGATGCCCAGGACCATGGCCGAGGCCGTGAGCGAGCTCCGACGAAGCTGCCTCCGGAGGTTCCGGAGGGCGATCCTGGTGATGACCAGCCACCGCTCCATCATCGTCCCGCCAACGCCTCTGCGGCGGGCACCCGGAGGGCTCGCAGCGCAGGGTAGAGAGCCGCGAGGACGGCCGTGACGATGAGTCCGACGGCGCTCCGGATGGGGATGTCCCAGGAGTGCTCCACCCGGAGCACGAACCGGAAGAGACCGTCCATGAACATCTGCTCTCCAGCGATGGGGGTGAGGTCGATGGGGTAATGCATGAGCCAGAGGACGAGCGGGAGGGAAATGAGGGCACCCGCCGCCATGGCCCCGAGCCCCAGGATCAGCGCTTCGCCCACGACCATGCCCACGATACGCCCAGGCCCCATCCCCAGGGCCTTCACGACGGCGAACTCTCGCCTTCGTTCGAAGGTGGCCATGAGCATGGTGTTGGCTACGCCGAAGGCCGCCATGAGGAAGACGATGATGAGGATCAGCCAATTCATCCCGCTGACCAGGCCGGCGAACTCCACGAGCTCCCGGCGGAAGTCGGTCCAGGCCTTGATCTCCATGTCTCCGGTCAGATCGGCGAGCTCCGCGGTGAGTCGTTCCGCCACCACCGGGGCGTCCCAGGGGTTGCGAACGGCCATCACCACCTCGTGCACGTCATCGCCCCCCAGGGCCAGGAGGAACTGTAGCTCGTCCAGGCGAAGGATCACCTGGGCCGCATCCACCTCCGGGATCCCGGTCCGGACGATCCCGCTGACTGTGAAGAGCTCGTTTCCCAGGGAGCCGTCGGCGGACGGCGCCACCAGGACCACCTCCTCGCCCACCGAGGTCCGGAGCTGACGCGCCAGTTCCTGTCCGAGAAGCACCTGGTGGGCCCCTTCCTCCGGCGGCGCTCCCTCCAGCACTCCCTCGAGGAAGTGTGTGACCCGGGCCTCCGCCTCCGGGAGTATCCCCATGAGGAGACCTCCCCTGGACGTGGAATCCGAGGCGATGATCCCGGCACCGTATAGCCTGGGAGCCGCCCCCAGTACCTCAGGGTCGGTGCGGATCCGGCTCAGGAGATCCGGAACCGGGATCCCGGCGTCGCCTCCGATCACGTCCCAGAGTTCGCGCTCCGGCTCGTATGCGGGATTCTGGATGCGGACCTGGCCGGCCATGAGGTCGGTGCCGCTCCGGATGAAGTCCGAGCCCATCCCCTCGAGGATGCCGCTGAAGACCACCACGGCGGCGAAGCCCCATGCCAGCGCCATCGCCGTGATGATCGTTCGTCGCCTGTGCCTCCCCAGGTTGCGCCATCCGACGCGCAGCCAGAACCCCCGGTCCTTCACGGCCCTCCCCTGAGGCGCTGCAGGGAGAAGAACGACGACGCGAGTCCCGTGTTGAACTCGAGATCCTCGTAGAGGAGCGTGGTGCTTTCCCCGGGCTTGTCCTCGGGGAGCATGGAGAGCCGGGAGGGGACGAGGCGTCCGTCCATCGTCCGGAACTCGGAGAACGTCATGGTCCGGGCCAGTTCCCCGCGGTCGTCGAAGTAACGGGATTCGAGCGGCATCCGGTCGCTCTTCCGAACGTCCAGCTCGATCCGGCCCCAGACCACCGGCGCCTCCGGCAGGGGAATCAGGGTGAACTCCCAGATCTCGGCCCCGTCGCGCTCACCCTCGAAGGAGACCTCGATCTCGTAGTCGTCCACCATGCTGCTTTCGCGGACCAGATCGTCATAGGTGAAGTGGGACCCCATCCAGGAGCCGCCCATCCCGGACCCGGGGACCTTGATCGTGCGGTCGACCCGGGGGAGGTAGTTCCAGATGTCCCGGTCCACCTTGAGGGTGGCCGTGCCCGCCTCTCGAGAGGGCGAGAGTACACGTACCAGCGAGTAGGCCTGGCCCAGCGACCACATCTCCATCTCCATGGTCCGGGTCCAGCGGTCCGTGATGACCTCCATGCGGACCTTCCCGCGGCTCGACTCACCCCTCAGCAGGTCGTCGACGTGGCGCACGATCTCGTGGGCTTCCTCCGGGGAGGTCTGGGCCTTGGCGATGGAGGGGGCCGCGGCCATGGTCAGGAGGAGCACCGTGGCCGAGACCACGAGGGCGGCGGCGAGAGGGGTCCCCGAGGGACCGAAGCGGGCCGGGGAACGGCAGGGCAGAGAATTCTGGCGCATGGGTTCGTCCGTTTGGTGTGCCGGGTTGCACGGATGATGAGGAGGGCAAGCG
>SKKH01000175.1 GCA_007121555.1 Gemmatimonadota bacterium
CGACTCCCGTTTGGCTCCAACGGATACATCTCCACGAAGGGGAGACCCAGTTCGTCGTATCGGAGGAGCAGGATGCTCCCTTCATCGGCCCATAGCCACCCCGACCTGGGGGGAAGTGTGACCGAACCCAGCGGCTCACGACCGTCGTCCAGGATCAACCATTCCCGGACCTCGGGCCCACCCCCCGACGGAAGCACCGTGGGCAGGTCCTGGGCCAGACCTACCCAGAGGCGTTCCGCGGCATCGACTCGAAGCTGAACCAGGGGCGGCCGGTGAGTGGGATACTCCCTCTCCTCCTGACGGATTCGAAGTCGCCGGATCCGCTCCGGATCATCCCCTGCCTGCTGGATCTCCTCTTCATGAAGATCCTCCAGAGTCGTCCGATCCAATGGGATTCGGGGAGCGTCGATCCGGACCCGCTCCTCAGGCCGGTCCTCCCCGGGACTCCAGAGTTCGATCCGCCAGTCCATTCCGTCGGTGACCCAGACGCCCTGGGCATCCCCTGCGGTCAGGAGGTCCGGGTGGTACCAGTCCCTGACCCGGGTCGCGGCCCCTTCGCCCTGAGGGCGCAGGGAGTAGCCCGGCCCATCCACCTCCGACACCCCGCCCACATCTCCCCCGAAGCTCCAGTGGTGGAGGAGTCCGCGCTGGCGGATCCACCCTTCCGAAGCTGAATCCACCTCCGCGGAGGCCACCGCGACCACGATCATCCCTCCATCAACTGCGGGATGGAGCGCAACGACTCGCTCCACGTCCGCTCCCAGCTCCAGGGGCTCCACCCCGATCTCGTCTCCCTCCAGATCGAAGAAAATGACCTCCTCCAACCCCGGGTCCCACACCGCCAGGGTGTCAGCGGAGAGGAGTACCAGGCGCTGGGGGAGCCGGAATCTGGTCTCCATGTCCTCCTCTCCCTCCCGCTCCACCTCCACCTCCCTCGCTACGCGCCAGAGCAGCGCCCCGTCACGATCGAAGCGGAGCAGGTCCCGCAACCCTGCATCGAGCACCACCACCGAACCGTCGGGAAGGGCCAGGGCGCCCACCACGCGCCCGAATCGCTCCGCCACCGCTCCCGTCAGAGTGCCTAGCCTGAAAACAGGATCCTGGGAGAGGAGGAAGGGCGCGGACAGATCGAGTGAAGAAGCCGGAAGTACCCGCTCTAGCACGCCGTCCACTTCATCGACCTGGGCCTCCGGGCCGGCGGCATCTCCACATGTCGCCGCCAAACCCGACACGGCGAGGGTAGCGGAAATTCGAAGGATCCTCCGACGGAGTCGTCGGTGATCGGGGAAGGCCAATAGAGCCTCCGGCTGGAAGGAGGTAGGAGAATTCAGCTTCACCCTCGCCCGGGGCGTCCAGTGCCAGGGAGATGCTCGGACGAGTTGCCTGGCACATCCCTTGGTGGACCGATAGTCTGTTTCGCACCCTTGTGATGAGGCAAGGGTCGACCGATCTCCACAGGTCCGGGCTCCACTGGCAGGTCCACCCCGCACCCTCACCCGTGATCCGACCGAGGCCCTCCATGCGCCGGCTCCTTCTGTTGACCGCCACCGTTGTCCTGGCCGCTCCCGGGATGACCGAAGCCCAGGTTCCCGATGGCCGTTCGTTCCTTTTCAAGGATGCCCGGGCCCGCCTTGCCGAGGCGCTGGTCCGGGAGCAGGACGACGTCCTCCTCATGATCGCCGCCCGGCGGGGACAAAACGAGCAGGTCGCGCAGCTCCTCACGGGGTGGGGCGCCGACATCCACTTCCGGGCCGACGAGGTGGACTATCTCAGGGCCCGCGTCCCCATTCGTAGGGTAGAGGAGTTGGCTCGACACGAAGCAGTCTTCAGCGTGGATCTCTCGGACGTGCCGCCTCCCGAGTCGGAGGAGGACGAGGAGGAGACCGACCCACCGTTCGGACTGCACGAAGACCGGCCGACCTACCTGGCCGGAGTGTCCGATACCACCGAGGTCTGGCCGCCAGTCTGGTCCGATTACCCTCTCCGCAACCGCTACGATCCCGTCTCCAGCATGAACGGGCTGGAATTCCGCAGACAGAACCCCACCTTCGACGGCCGAGGCGTCACGACGGCCATGATCGACCGGAGCATGGATCCGCTCCTTCCTGAGCTTCAGCACGCACTCACCCTGGAAGGGGAGCCGGTAGATAAAGTGGCGGCTTACCTTTCCGTGACCGACCGGGTGGAGGAACCGGACGACCGCTGGGTTCAGATGGATAGCGTGGTGACCGCCTCCAGCGGCCGGATCCGCTACAACGACGAGGAATGGGCCGCGCCGCGGGAAGGCTCCTTCCGCATGGGGATCCTTCCCAAGGGCGGGTATGTGAGCGAGATCATCACCCCCGAGGCGGAGAAACCCGACTCCACCGACTTCGGGGTGCTCTGGGACGAGGACACCGATGAGGTCTGGGTGGACACGAAGCGTGACCGGAGCTTCGCCAACGAACAGGCCCTCACCGACTTCTCGGTGCGACCGGAATTCGGGGTGATCGGGGAGGACGACCCTTCCACTCCCATCCGGGAATCCATCGGTTTCGCCATCCAGATCGAGCGAGAGAGGACCGAGGTGGGAGTTCTCCTGGGCACCCAGAGTCACGCCACGCTGGTGATCGGGGCCGCCGTGGCCAGCCGAGGCGAGGAAGGTCGCTTCGAAGGGGTGGCACCCGGCGCCCGGGTGGCGAACGTGGACGAAGGGTGCAAGGGCTACGGACAGACCGAGGCCGTGATTGTCGCTTTCCAGAATCCCGAGGTGGACATCGCCTTCCTGGAGCAGTGCTCCAACATCACCCGCCCCTATCTCATCCGGGACGGACGCCTCACCACTACCGAGATTTACTCTCGTCTCATCGAGGAGTACGGCAAGACCCTCATGGTACCGACCCACAACTATCCTGTCCTGGGGGCGCCCGATGACTTCGTGTCGGCCCGCGGCGCCATGGGGATCGGGGGCCACGAGAGTCGGGACAACTACTTCACGAACACCGGGACTCGAGTGGAGCACGAGCACAACCTCCTCGTGACTGGGGGTTACGGCCCTATGGGTGACGGGGCGCTGAAGCCCGACGTGATCGCCCCCTCCAACCACGTGAGCACCGCACTGGGATTCCAGTGGGGTCGGACCCGTCCCGGACTGTTCACCCTCCCGCCCGGCTACACCACCGCTGGAGGAACCTCCACGGCCACCCCCACCGCCACCGGTGCGGTCATGCTTCTCATGAGCGGCGCCCGACAATCGGGGATCCGGCACGAGAACGAGCGGCTGAAGCACGCGGTGACCATGGGCGCCCACCATGTTGCCCACCTCCCGGCCTACAAGCAGGGCAACGGGGTCGTGGACATCGCCGCCGCCTGGGAAATCCTCAAGGCCCTGGACACGGTGCCGGAATTGCTCGAGATCGAGACTCAGGCCGGGGTGCGCCACGAGTGGAGCCACCTGCTGGCCACGCCCCACGAAGGCGTGAGTATCTACGAGCGGGAGGGCTGGGCCCCGGGAGACGTGGCGAGCCGGGTGATGACATACACCCGGAGGAACGGTCCCGCCGAACCCATGGTCTTCGACGTGGGATGGATCGGCAACGAGGGGAGCTTCTCCGCGCCGTCCACGCTCACCTTGCCCTTGAACACCCCCACCCCCCTTCCTGTGACGATCCGAACGGACACGGCGGGCGTCCACAGCGCGCTCCTCACCCTGGACCACCCCTCCATGCCGGGAGGGGCGAACCGGGCCATGGTGACCGTGGTGGCGGGAGAGCCCCTCACCGCCGATAGCGGCTTCACCCACGAGAAGGAGGTGAAGGTGCCCCGGCCCGGGATGCACTCGGTCTTCTACGAGGTGCCCGAAGGAACACAGCTCCTCCGCATCGATGTGGATGCCCCGGATCGGGCCGTGGGAGTGGCCGTGGCCGAGCCCGACACCCGGTCCGTCGAGGGGATCGGCGGACCGGGGAGCACGGGCCGGACCACACACTTCGTGGAGCGTCCCAGGGCCGGGGTCTGGGAGATCCGTCTCAGCGACACCCGCGACCTCCAGGAGTGGGACTGGGAGCAGGCTCGAGAAGAAGAGCCTGTGCCTCCCACCTCCGCCTCACTCACCGTTTCCGCTATCGGAGTGACGGTAGCCGGCGACGCTCTGGCCTCGGGCAACGGCGAAGACCGGCGTTTCGGGGAGGCTACGGTCACCAACCGGCTGGCCGAGTTCACCGGAGGCATCGCCTCCCTTCCCCTGGGAGCCGCCCGGCAGGAGCAGCGGAGGATCGGTCCCCATGAGCAACAGCTCCTGGAAATCGACGTGCCCGAAGGATCCACGGGCTTGATGGTTCACCTGGGAGGGTTCACCGAAGCGGAGGCCGACCTCGACGTGTACCTCCACGACTGCACCGGGGATCACTGCGACCGGGAACGCAGCGGTGCCACTCTCAGGGGCGAGGAGTACATCTACATCGACACCCCCGCGGCGGGAATCTGGAAGGTGGTGGTGGACGGATTCCGGGTACCGGGAGAAGGGATCGACTACGAGTACCTGGATGTGGTCTTCAATCCGACCTTCGGAAGCGTGTCCGCAGCCGACGTTCCCAGGGAGCGAGAGCAGGATGCCTCATGGGAGGTCCAGGCCGGTCAGTGGAGGACGGAGACCTTCCCGGACGGCAGGGAGCCCTTCGCCGCGTTCCAGTTGGAAGTCCAGACCAAGGACGCCGAGACGCGACGTTTCATCATGGGTGAGTTGTTGGGAGGGCAGGACCGGTAGTGTGGTGAGAGGCCGAGAGCCCGCTCTGTGAGGTTGCCGGTTCGACGTGGAAGCACGGTGCGAAATCGGGCCCGAAGTGCAGGAACCGTTGCACCGTGTAGGGTGTTGGGCTCGTTGAAAGGCAGGGTCCTCCTCTCGACCTGCCTGCACCCTCGGCGGATCGAAATCATGCCCTTCTGGTTTTCCAGCGTGGGACCCACCCCTTCTGCATTCGCCTCGGACCCGGGCCGGTTCCGACTCGTCGGAATGCCGACCGTGGCGTTCCTCCTTCTGGCCACCGGATGTACGGACCCCGTGAACTCGAGTTCCCGAGGCCAGAACGCCCTCCTGAACCTGCAGTGCAGCATCCCCAGGGGCGAGATCTTCGACGGGGGCGTGCCCGTCGACGGGATTCCCGCACTCAACAATCCCACCTTCGTGGAAGTCGGGGACCCGGACATCCGCTACCTGGATGAAACGACTCAGTTTCTCGACCCACGGGTCGTAGGAATCCAGGTGGACGGACACCCATACGCCATACCTCACAACATCCTGTGGTGGCACGAGGTCGTGAATCTGGACCTGGCGGACGGGACGCAGCTGGCCGTCAGCTACTGCCCACTCACCGGTTCCGCTCTCGTGTTCGATCGAGAAGGGATCGGGGGAGTGGAGATGGGCGTCTCCGGTCTCATCTTTCGAAACAACCTCATCCTGTTCGACAGGAACGCCCAACGCTCGCTCTTTCCCCAGATGATGCACAGTGCGCGGTGCGGACCGGCGGATGGCCTGCGACTCGAGATGTTTCCGGCTATCGACATGCGCTGGAGCCGATGGAGGAACCTCCACCCCGACACCCGGGTCGTGAGCGGCGACACCGGAATCGATCGGGACTACACCCGATACCCCTACGGCAACTACGAGCAGTCCCGCGAACTGCTCTTTCCCCAGGACGTCCCGGGTCCGGACGAGGAAATCCGGCCCATGAAGGAGCGGATCCTGGGGATCCCGAGCCTCGACACCCCCGGTGCAGGAGGAGTGGCCGTCCCATTCGGAGAACTCGAGTTGGCAGAGGATCAGGGCGTGGCCGCGGTCTATGTGGAGAGTCCTCAGGGAAAGGCCCTGGTCCTGTGGGATGGCGCGGCCCGAGGAGCCATGGCGTTCCGGTCCAGGACAGAGGACGATGGGCCGGTGGAATTGATGGCCGTGGACGGACGATTCCTGGATCGGGAAACGGGTTCGGAATGGACGGTGGATGGTCGAGCCGTGGCTGGCTCGTTGACGGGCGCCACGCTGGAAGCGATCTCCGACTCGTACGTGGCATTCTGGTTCGCATGGAAGGCGTTCCATCCGGACACGGAGATCTGGACCTTCTGAGCTGTCGGACCCTCGGATTCCTATTCTGACCTCAGTCGGGGCACTGCCGAACTGCCCGGCCACGCACCGAGGGCCCCAATGAATCAGAGGGTACGAAGGAACGCCAGTAGAGCTTCCCGTTCGGAAGGTTCCAGCGCGTGGAAGGCCGACCTGACCGTGGCCGCTTCTCCGCCATGGAACGAGATGGCCTGCTCGAGCCGCACCGCACGACCGTCGTGAAGGAGCTGGGTCCGAAATCTCAACCCCATGAGCATCGCCGTCCTCCACTCCGAAGGACCGGCATCGTAACTGCAGATGCTGGCCATTTCCGGTCCCAGGTCGTGGAGGAGCAGGTCGGAGTACAGGGGCACGGGAACCCGATCCAGGGCCGCTACCTCACTGGTCCCCGTGGTCATCTCCGGGACGTGACAGCCGGCACACCCGACCCGGTCGAAGAGGCGCTCGCCCCGATTCACTCTGGCCAACTCGTCGGGATCGTCGGGAAGGACCCGAGGCGGGGCCGCCAGGAACCGCACGTAGTCGGTGAGGATCTCCACCTCCCGGTCCGTCATCTCCGGATCCGCTGTCGGATCCACGCCTTCCGGCAGAGGCCGGTCGTGGAGGGGAACTTCGTCGGGGTGGCTGGAGGTGGTGATCCCCATCTCACCCAGCAGAGCGCCGGCGGTGAAGCTCCGGAGGTCGGCATGCGTTGCCTTCCGCCCGAAGCGTCCGGGGCGGCCCTCGATCGTCGTTGCCACCCTGCCCGGGGTCGACGATTCGGGACGGATTCCGGAAGCGGCCCGGGCATGGATCTGTTCGTCGGGGATGGCGTCTACGAGGCCCATGCCGTAGAGGGGCGGTCCGATCATTTCCACCACGTCCGTCGCCCAGGGCGGGACGGCGGATCGGGTCATGCCCTCCTCGTCCAGCGCCTGGGCCAGAGCGGGGGTCATCCTCTGCTGCACGAGAGCATTGCCATCGGGGCCAGGCAGTTCGCACCGAGCTTCGTCCTCGATCCACCGGGAGACCAGGGTCACCGGGTCAACGCCGGTCCCTCCGCTCGTGGGGGTGTCGTGGCAGGAGAAGCAGGAATTGTCGTTGAAGAGGGGCCCCAGGCCCTCCTCCGGTGCGAACTCTCGCATGAAGAGGGCCTGGCCCTGCTGAAAGCGCTGCAACTCCTGGGTCGTCAAGCCCGGAAGAGGCTCTCCCGGAGGGGCCGTGATGGGTGGGGACGGCTCCCCGCAGCCGACCGCGGCGGCGGCGAGTCCTCCCCAAATTCCCAAGAAGGGAATCCATTTCCGGGGTCGTCTCACCGAGCTTCGGAGACGGTGTCGGAGGAATTCCTGAGCGTGCGAAAATAGCGATTGGCCAGGCTGGCGGAGATCGGCACTCCAACCAGAACGAGTCCATGTCCGATCCGTTGACCCGTGGTGATCGGATGCTGGTTGCTGGCCGTGGTGACCGTGTACGCGACTCCCAGCGCCGCGGCGCTCACCAGCAGGGTCGTTCGGAGGCTTCCCGTCGACTCCTCCGTCTTCCCCGTCATCTGCGCTCCGAGGGCGGTGCCCATGAGCGGAAGAAGAAACCCGGCGATTCCCTGTTCGGGGGTGGGCGACTGGCCGCAGAGCGCCCCCAGCCCCACCTCGTTGGACAGGCACGCACGGCCGGGCCGACTCAAAGCGAGTCCCAGGGCGTTTCCGGCCATGGCTCCAAGCATGGTCGACACCCATGGATGGCCGCTCTCCTCGGCGGACCAGTCGTACGTGGGATACCTCCAGTTGCCGTGTTCCCCCTCGCTCGGAATGGCGTTCGGGCGGCGGCTGGTGATGAGCAGGACACCGTTGCCGGCGTCACTTCCGTACCGGACTCCTGCTTCCCCGGGGGAGAGGAATTCCACCGACTCGATGTGATGAAGCGGCATTCCCGCCAGGAGGGTGGCTGGCTGGCTGACCGGAACCCGATCCACCAGTACGAGAGCCATTCGGCACCGGTTCGCCTGTATGAGGCTGGCGGTGCGTCGCGACTCGATGCAGGTGCCCTGGCTCGCCATGCTCGGAGTGTCGTGCACGTTGAGGCCGGGGAGCCGGGCCCGAACGAGGTCACCCAGTGAGGTGTCCGTGCCCTCGAACTGCTCGATGACCTCCCGGGGAATGAGGCGCACCGAAGTTCCGCGACCTGCCCTGGGCCACTCCTCCCTCGATCGTCCTTCCACCACCAGGGGATCCAGTCGGAGAGCCTGTGGGGAGAGGCGGATATCCAGCCGGAGAACACCTTCGTCGCCGACGTCCACCTGGCGCCGATGCTCCCCGAACGCCAGGTGTTCCAGAATGAGCTCGTACTGCCCCGGACGAACGTCGGACAGGTCCAGCCGTCCTGCGGCATTGGTGACGCCCTGGTGGGGAGTTCCAGCGAGGCGCACCCGCGCCCCCTCGACGGGATCTAGGGAACGGTTGTCCAGCACCCTCAGCTGGAGGTCTGCGGTTGCGGCGGGAGTCGTGGTGGGCTGCACCTGAGCCGTGACACCCCCCGCGACGAAGAGTCCCAGGCCGACCAGAACGAGAGAAAGTCCCAGGCTCGGTCGCGACGGCGCGGAGGCGGGGTCGACACCGGAAGGGGTGGGAGCAGAGTGTCTCATTCGTCGGTGTCTCGCTCGGGGGAGAGCTCCCCTGAAGCACGGTGAAACTGAAACCGTGCTTCGGCCACCAGCCGCGGGTGAGAGTTGAACTTGTGGAGAGGGGGCTCTCGATCGGTCGCTCAGATTCGTCCTTCCAATCTCTCAAGAAGTCTAATTTTCTGCAAAGGTAGGGTCCCCGTCCGCCGGAGGCAAAGGTCTCTGATGACTCGCCACGCACCGTCCGGAAGGGGCAGGGCGGAGGGGGCGCTTGCGGGGGGTCCGGCTGCTGTCGGCTCTGCTCCTGAATGTGCGTCATGGGCAACTGAGCCATCCTTGGACGCTTCTGAAAATTACCTGACGCGACCGAAAGAAAAAACCCAATCTGTGCTTGACGAAGGCAGGCGGCCCCTCTATTAGTGTCAGGAAGTTGATGTTGAACCAATTCTGCTGGTCAAGTCCAAGCTGGATCAGCAGCCTCCGCATCGCTTTGGTTCCCACAGGGACCGGGAGGACGCTGAGATATCGGGTGATCACACTACGGCCTCCCACAGGCCGCAGCATTCGCATGTCGCCCGGAAGCCAGGATTCTTCCTGCGATGCGAACTTCATTGAGCAGGCCCCGCCCCGCGTAAGGAGTTGAACGCATGGAAGACACACGTTGGAACTGGAGAAGGTGCGCTCAGATCTTCGCGCTCCCCGCCCTTCTGATCTTCCTGCTGCTTCCCGGAACGACGGAAGCGCAGGAGACCGGAGCGATCGAGGGAACCGTTACGGATCGAAGCACCCTGCGGCCGCTGACCGGTGCCCAGGTGCAGGTGTTGGGGACTAACCGCGGTATTGTCACGGACCGAGACGGTCAATTCAGAATCGCGAACTTTGCAGCGGGTACGTATGAAGTTCGAGTGACCTACATCGGGTACCGCTCCGAAACGCAGGAGGTGCAGGTCGTAGCCGGACAGACGGTGCAGGTTGACTTCCCGCTCGCATCCAGCGCCGTGGCCCTGGATGAGGTGGTGGTCACGGGTACTGCCGGTGCTGTGGAACGTCGACGTGTGGGGGCCTCCATCTCCACCGTCGATGTAGGAAGCATCAGTGAGAACGTAGCCATCCAGGACTTCGGAACTGCCCTCCAGGCAAGGATTCCGGGTGTCCGGTCCATCGGCACGGTGGGCGGGGTGGGTGCCGGTCGGGAGCTCAAGGTTCGGGGCACCAGCTCCTTCCAGCTCGGGCAGCGACCCATCGTCTACATCGACGGCGTCCGGATGGACACGAACCAGACGGAGTGGGGCAGTCTGGCCGATGCCGCTTGCTGCGCCTTCTCGGGCGGAGCCGGTGAGGATCGCCTCGGAGACATCAACCCGGCCGACATCGATCGGATCGAGGTTCTGAAGGGAGCTGCTGCCACAACACTCTACGGCTCCGAGGCGTCGAACGGCGTGATCCAGATCTTCACGCGAAGGGGACGGAGTGGAACCGCGGCCCAGTGGACCGTGGAAGCCAAGACAGGCTTCAATCGCCATCGGGAGAACTTTCCCACCACTCTCTTCCCCCTCTTCACGGGCCCCGACGGCACCCGCGCGCTGGATGCCAACGAGACTATGATCGAAAACGGTCTCATCCAGAGCTACGATGTAACGGTCCGGGGTGGTGCCGAGAGCGTCACGTACTTCCTCAGCGGTGGTTTTCTCGGTGAAGAGGGCTCGATCAAGCCCAACGAGCAGCAGCGGGGCAACCTGCGCATGAACCTGCGCTTCCTCCCCACCGAAAACTGGACGATGGAAGTCAACTCAGCCTACTCCCGGAATCGGGTGCTGGCCCTCCAGTCCGGCAACAACTGGACGGCGCTCCTGGGGAACGCCACCATCGGCAATCCCCGACAGGCCTCGGCCGAGCGGCCCTACGGCGAGCCCTGGGTGTCGGTCGCGGACATCCAGCGGATCGAGGCCTTTTCCGACGTGAGCCGGTGGACCGGTGGGGTCACGGCCATCTACACCCCGAGCCCGAACCTCACCCAGCGCGTCACCTTCGGCCTGGATGCCCTCAGTGACGAGAAGGAACGGCTCATGCCTTTCGGCAGCTTCTACGTGTACGTGGGAGAGGCCGGTGAGAAGAACGTGGGCTACCGAAACTTCCGCTCCGCCACGGCCGATTATCTGGGGCAGTACTCCTTCGACCTCAGGCCTTCGGTGGAATCGGAGCTGGCCTGGGGTGCCCAGGGCTTCTGGGAGACTGAGCGGCTGAGCATGGCCACGGGTCGGGAGTATGCCGGCCCCGGGGTGTCCGTCGTGGGCGGTGGCGCCCAGACCTTCGGCGACGAGCAGTTCAAGGAGGTCATCAACCTGGGGTTCTTCGCTCAGAATCGGTTCAGCTTCGACGATCAGCTCTTCGTGACGCTGGGAGTCCGGGTCGACGGCAACTCGGCCTTCGGTGTGAACTATGGGCTCCAACCCTATCCCAAGGCTGACGTGGCCTGGGACCTGACTCAGTCAGAGAGGCTCTTCGGGCCGATCAGCTCGCTGAGGCTTCGGGGCGCCGTGGGAATGTCGGGGCTGGCACCCGGCGCGTTCGACCAGTTCCGAACCTTCCAGGCCGTAGCGGCGCTGGATGATCGTCCGGCCGTGACGCCTGACAACCCGGGGAACCCGGAGTTGAAGCCCGAGGCCACCACCGAGGTGGAGGCCGGCTTCGAGATGGGACTCTTCGAGGATCGCCTCGGCCTGGATTTCAGCGCATTCCGGTCCACGACTCGAGACGCCTTGCTGAACGTGGCAGTGCCCCCGAGTGCAGGGTTTTCCGCTTCCCAGCTCAGAAATGCCGGTGAGATCCTTAACCGGGGCTTCGAGCTCTCGATGAACTCCACCCTCTACCAGAGCCCCCGCCTCCGTTGGCATTCCACCTTCAACGTGGACTACCACGAGAACGAGGTGGTGGACCTGGGGCCGACCGCCGAGGACGGCGTCCTGGGCGGTTTCAGGGAGGGCTACCCGGTGCGCATCCAGTTCAACAACCAGATCATCGGTTACGATGCCGAGACGAACACCCACATTCGTTCCGACACGGCCATGTACGCCGGAAACCTGGAGCCGGACTGGAACTTTGGACTCTCCAACACCCTCGAGTTCGGAAGCTTCCGCGTCTACGGCCTGGTGACGGCCGAGTCCGGGGCCGTATTCGGCAACGGTGACCGGCCCTACAGGATCCGGTTCCAGACCGGAGACGAGTACCTCTCCACCCTGGATGAGAACCTCGAGCCCACGGCCCAGTCGGATTCCCTCCGGAACTACTACACGCTGGTCTCCGCGGTGGACTCGCGAGACAACATCCGGATCCGGGAGGTTTCCGTGGGCTACCAGATTCCGGATCGGTGGCTCGCACCCATAGGGCTGTCCAGAACCTCCCTCACCCTGTCCGGGCAGAACCTGCACTGGTGGGATGACTGCAACTGCTGGGACCCCAACATGCGCTATCGGGGAGGCGACTCCACGCAGAACTTCGAAATCGGGTCGGGCTTCCTCGCCATGCCACAGCCCAGACGTTTCGTGATGACGGTGAGGACGAGTTTCTAGCCGCGGCTCACGGCAGGTGAACGCATCGCTCCGCCCAGACAGAAGTCGGGCCGGGCGCCCCTCCAGGGCGTCCCGGTCCGGCCTGGCGGACACTTGGAGTCGAACAACCCCATAGGGAGTGACCATACCGATGACGAGACGCATATTGGGATTCCGAGCACTTTTTCTGGCCACCGTGCTGGGAGTCCTCGTAGTGGGATGCGATGACATCCTCACCGTGGCCGACCCTCAGCGCTACACCTCCGACGACCTGGATGAAGCGCTGGAGGCGGTGGCGTCGGGCGTGGAGGGTGACTTTCATGTCGCCATCGACACCTGGGTCATCTATTCCGCCCTGGCGAGCGACGTCTACCGTCACACTGGGACCTGGGCGGGCTACGAGGAGTTCGACGTCGGCACCTTTGACTACGGCAACAGTGGCGGGAGCAACACTGCCATGAACCAGTTGCTGCGAACCCGCTGGGCCGCCCAGGACGCGAAGGAGCGTTTCGAGCGTGTGATGGAGAGCCCCACCACCAGCCCGCTCTACGTGCAGGTTCAGGCGGTGGAGGGTCTCACCGAGTTGATTCTGGGCCAGAGCTGGTGTGAGGCACCGGCTGAGATGATGGGTCCGGCCGTACCCGACACGCAAATTCTCGCGAGCGCCATCGAGAAGCTCACGACCGCCCAGTCCCTCGCTCAGGGGGCCGGCGAGGGCGCGTGGGCGCTCGTCGCCCAGGCCGCCCGGGCCAGGGCTCACCTCCTCTTGGGCAACTATGACCAGGCCCTGTCGGATGCTGCGGCGATCCCCGATGGGTTCGCGTATTCGGCGGCCTTTTCCACGAATTCAGGACGGCAGAACAACTCCATCGTTTCCTTGACCACGGCCGGAGAGAACCGGGCTGCGGGGATCCGCGAGCGCTGGTGGTCCATGGTGGACACCGACGCGCACCTGCTGCGCGATCCGTGGACGGACGAGCTGGATTCCCGGGTACCCATCCGGTTCACCGGCGAGTTGGGAGTGAATGGCTTCACCGAACACTTCAGCCAGTGGAAGTATCGGAGCCGTGGCGACGACATCCCCCTGCTGCACACGGGAGAGATGCGCCTCATCCAGGCCGAGGTCCACTGGCGCCGAGGTGAGTTGGGGCAGGCCATGGAGCTGATGAACGGGGGCCGTGCCGCCGCGGGCCTCAGCGCCCTTCCGGACACGAACGACCCGGCCCAGGTGAGAGAGTACCTGATCCACGAGCGGTTTGCTCAGATGTTTATGGAGGGTCAACGCATGAGCGACCTGGCACGTTTCGGCCTTTTCAGCACCCTCGAGGTGACTCGGGGTGAGGCGCCAAACCAGAACCTGTTCGGTCCGAATCGGCCCATCAAATTTCCTCTCACCCCCACCGAGGCGTTGAACAATCCGGAGATCGCCGACGACAGGGCGGAGCGGTGTCTGCCTCGAGCAGGTTGATGGACTGAACGACGGGATAGACCGACCGGGGAAGGGGCTGACCAGCCCCTTCCCCGGTCGTTTCTTTGGCCGGGGCAGACGCCCCGGCTCCTTCCAGGCCCCGACGTCCCCGAACTCCGGCAGGTCCCGGGGAGGTCAGACGCAAACGACGTCCAACCCAAAGGAACCGGCATGTGGAGCTTCATCCTGGCTCCGGGTCTTGCGCTCCACCGATCCTTCGCCAACCTGCGGCGGGTGGGTGGCCCCACGACCCGGATCCGATTTCACCGGAATCCGGGTCTCCTGCTGCTGGGACTTCTGGCTCTCGGAAGCGGACTGGAGCCGTTCCCTTCCCCCCTTCACGCCCAGGGTACTCTGGGGGACTACCAACGGGCTGAGCAGTTCCTGGGATGGAATGCCCGCCAACTCGTGGCCCACGATGCAGTAGATCCGACCTGGATCGATGAGAACCGCTTCTGGTTCCGGGACCGCATTCCCGACGGCACTCGCTTCGTGCTGGTCGACCCCGAGCAAGACGATCAGCGCCCGGCATTCGATCACGACCGACTTGCGGCCGCGCTGTCCGTAGCCGCGGATACCGCGCTGGAGGGCCGCAAGCTGCCCTTCGACGAGTTCCGGTACGTGGACGGGGAACAGGCCGTTCAGGTAGTCCTTTCAGAAGGGCGGGCCTGGACGTGCCGTCTGGCCGACTACCGTTGTACGGGGCCCGAAGAATGGGACGAGCCGAGTGCGGGAGAGGTCCTCTCTCCTGACGGTCGATGGATCGCATTCCAGCGGGACTGGGACGTGTGGGTCCGGTCCATGGAGACCGGCGAGGAGTTTGCCCTGACCACGGACGGGGAGGAATTCTGGGGATACGCCACCAACGACCAGTGCTGTGCCCAGGTCACCGCAGTGCGGGAGGGGATGGAGCGGCCCCCGGTCCTGCGATGGTCGCCGGACTCCCGTCGGCTGGCCTTCATCCGGCTGGATCAGCGTGAGGTGGAAGAACTCCATCTCCTGGAGACCTCCGAGGGCCGGCCCATCCTCCACTCCTACCGGTACGGACTTCCCGGCGATTCCATCCTGCCCACCTACGACATCCACATCGCTGAGGTGGAAGAACGGAGGACGGTGAAGGTTCAGGTCGAGCCCCAGGTGGCCGTGAACACCACCTGTTGCGGGCTCATGGCCGATACCATCTGGAAGGATGCCCGGTGGGGAAAAACCGGCCGGGAGTTCTACTTCACCAGGGGGCAGAGGGACTTCGGAGGGCTGGATCTGTTGGCCGCCGATCCAGCCACCGGTCAGGCACGGGAGGTGATGCGAGAGGAGTCACCGACCTGGGTGCAGACCAGCGTCCTTTCCGGGGCCGAGCCCAACTGGCGCCTGGTGACCGAGGACCGCGAGGTGCTCTGGTTCTCGGAGCGGGACGGCTGGGGCCACCTCTATCGGTATGACGCCGCCAGCGGCGAACTCCTGAATCGGGTCACCTCGGGTCCATGGGTGGTGGCCCGGGTGCTGGCCGTGGTGGAGGATCTGGTCTACTTCACCGCCATGGGAAGAGAGGAAGGCCGGGACCCCTACCTGGAGCACCTCTATCGGGCACGGCTGAACGGGAGTGGGATCGAGCTCCTGACGCCCGAGGAGGGAGACCACCGGGTTCATATGGCCCCGTCCGGGCGGTACTTCGTGCATACCCATTCTCTTGCGGACCGGCCTCCCGTCACGGAACTGCGAAGAGCGGACGGAGCGTCGGTGCGTACGGTGGCCGAGGCCGACGTGGACGAGCTCCTCGCCTCGGGCTGGCCGTATCCCGAGCCGGTGACGGTCCGGGCCCGTGACGGCGTCACGCCGATGCGCGGCCTCGTCTTTCGACCGTCCAACTTTGATCCGGCGGGCAGGTACCCCGTCATCAACTACATCTATCCCGGTCCACAGGTGGGAACGCTGGGCACCCGGCAGTTCAGCGTGAATCCCCGGGGGAACGCCCAGGCCCTGGCCGAACTGGGTTTCATCGTGGTGCAGGTGGACGCCCTGGGCACGCCGGGCCGGTCCAAATCCTTCCACGCCCACTACTTCGGCGACATGGGCGACAACGGAATTCCGGACCAGATCGCGGCCATGCAGCAGCTGGCGACCCGCTACCCAGAAATGGACCTGAGTCGGGTGGGCATCTACGGACACTCGGGAGGGGGCTTTGCCTCTACCGGAGCCATTCTCCGGCATCCCGACTTCTTTCATGCAGCCGTCTCTACCGCCGGAAATCACGACAACCGGAGCTACGACTACACCTGGGGAGAGAAATACCAGGGGGTTCTGGAGCGGGACACCATCCGCGGCACCGACAACTTCGACTCCCAGGCCAACCACCTTCTGGCCCACCGCCTGCAGGGAGCGCTTCTCCTCATGCACGGGACCCTGGACGACAACGTCCATCCCAACGCGAACCTGCTCCTGGTCGACGCTCTCATCGAGCACAACAAGGATTTCGATCTGGTGGTCCTCCCGAACCGGAACCACGGCTTCGCCAACGAACCGTATGTCATCCGACGCACCTGGGATCACTTTGTGCAACATCTGCTGGGCGTGGAGCCGCCGGGAGCCTATCAGATCCGGAGGCCCTCGTGAGACGAACCGAACTCCGGACGTCTTTCCAGCACGGAGCCCGGGAGGGGATCCGGGTTCGGACCCGTCGTGGAGAACACCGCCGGAGACCAACCCCGTTGCGTCCGGCCACCTCCTTGCCGACGGGGGTTTCTGCTGGTGCCTCACTCCGGAATGATCGAGGCCCAGCGCGACGAACGCGACCGGTCCTCTTTGCCTCAACACCAGGAAGCCACTCGATGACCTTTCTCTCCAATCCTTGTTTGCCCTCTCGTTCTCGCCCCATCCAGGCGTGGTCGTCTCTCGTGGTCTCTGTTGGGCTGGGCATTTTCTTCGGTACTGCGGTTCCTGGAGTGGCCCAGGCTCAGGTGAACTACAGCAACGCGGAGCAGCTCCTGGGATGGCACGCGTCCACGAAGCTCCAGAATCACGAGGTGGATCCCAACTGGATCCACGGGGAGGATCGGTTCTGGTACCGGGTGGCCCGGGCCGAGGGACACGAATTCATGCTGGTGGACCCGGACCGGAGCGAACGCCGTCCCGCCTTCGACAACGAGCGCCTGGCCTCGGCCATGTCCATGGCGGCGGACACTGCGTACGATCCCGTCCGGCTCCCCTTCGAGACCTTCGACTACCTGGATGAGGAGCTCCGGAGCATCCGGATCCGTGTGGACGATCAGCGTTTCGAGTGCGACGTGCAGCAGTACGACTGCACCGTGGGAGATACGATCCCCAGGTCCGACGAGTCCTTCGTCATGTCCCCGGACTCCACCAGGGAGGCTTTCGTGCACGAGCACGACCTCTGGGTGCGCTCGGTGGAGAACGGTGATTCCATCCGATTGACTCAGGACGGAGAGGAATACTGGACGTACGGCTTGCGGGCGCCCAGGGCCAACGATCAGAAGAGCGGCGATCCCCAGGAGCCGTCGCTCAGGTGGTCTCCGGACAGCCGATACATCGCGGTGCAGCGTTGGGACGAACGGGAAGTGGAGCATATGCCCATGTACTCCATCACCTCCATCCGTCCCCAGGGATTCACATATCCCTACGCCCTTCCCGGTGACTCCATCTATCCCATCGGTGCCCTCCACGTGGTGGATGTGGAGGCTGGGGCCAACCGGAGGGTGGAAATCGATCCCGATCCTGCATTCATGAGCTGGGCCTCGAACCAGGATTCGACCTGGACCACCGATTCGCAGCGGGTCAGGATCCTCACCACGGAGCGGGGACACCGGCACGCGCAACTCGTGGAGGTGGACGCGGCCACCGGGGACCACCAGGTACTGGCGGTGGAGAGCCAGCCCACATTCGTGGACCTGGCCCACCGGGGTCTCCCCAACTGGTACGCAGGGCAACGCGATGTGATCTGGTTCTCCCAGCGCGACGGATGGGGACATCTTTACCGGTACGACCGCGACGGAAACCTGGTGAATCGGATCACTCGGGGAGCCTGGCTCGCCGGGCACATGATGCATGTGGACGAGGACCGCCAGCGGATCTACTTCACCGCCTGGGGCCGGGAAGCCGACCGACACCCCTACTACACCCACTTCTACCGGGTGAACTTCGACGGATCCGGACTGGAACTCCTCACCCCTGAGGATGCGGATCACGACATCCAGGTCTCACCCTCGGGGCGCTACTTCATCGATGCGCGTTCTACCGCACACGACGCGCCGATCATCACCCTCCGCTCCACCGAGAACGGAAACACCGTGCTGACGCTCGAGGAGGCGGACATCTCGGGAGTGGAGGCGCTGGGCTGGACCCCCCCGGAGATCTTTCGGGTGAAGGCGCGGGATGGAGTGACCGACATCTACGGGCTTCTCCACAAGCCCTCCCACTTCGACCCCGATGAGCGCTATCCGGTGGTGAACTACATCTATCCGGGACCGCAGATCGGTAGCGTGGGTTCGTGGGGCTGGGGGCTGGGTACCCGGGGCAATGTCCGGGCCCTGGCCGAACTGGGCTTCATCGTGCTCCAGATCGACCACATGGGCTCGCCCTTCAGGTCCAAGAGCTTTCACGACGAGTACTACGGCGATATGTCGGACCACGGCCTCCCGGACCACGTGGCTGCCCTTCGCCAACTCGGCTCGGCCCGGCCCTACATGGACCTGGATCGCGTGGGCATCTACGGCCACTCAGGCGGCGGCTTCGCGTCGACCGCTGCCATCCTCCAGTACCCCGACGTCTTCCACGTGGCGGTCTCCACCGCAGGGAACCACGACAACCGCCGATACGGGATCCACTGGGGCGAAAAGTACCAGGGGCTTCTGGAACGGGACACGATCCAGGAGACGGACAACTACGAGAGTCAGGCCAACCAGAACTACGCCGAGAAGCTGGAGGGGAAGCTCTTCCTCATGACCGGCGACATGGACGACAACGTCCACCCGGCCATGACCTACAAGGTGGCCCACGCCCTCATCGAGGCGAACAAGGACTTCGACTTCCTGATCCTTCCCGACCGGGCTCACGGGTTGAACGAACCCTACGTGATCCGGAGGACCTGGGACTATTTCGTAAAGCACCTCAGAGGTGAAGAGCCCCCCCACGAATACGTGATCCGAAGACCCGAGTAGTTGCGTACCGAGCCGGATTCGGTGGCAGCGGCCTCGAGATCCTCATCCACCCGGGACTCTTCCGTGGGAGCGTGGAGGTGGGGATTCCACGTGAGCGGGTGTGGAGGCAATGATGCCCGCGGCGGGCAGGTCGCTTCAGCCGCCTTCTACAGCGACGCAAGGAACCTCAGGAGAAGGGCCCGGCTTTCCTCGTCCAGGCCCCGGAAGGCCTCCCGCACTCCGGCCGCATCGCCTCCGTGCAGGAGAATGGCTTGCTCGGGAGAGGCGGCCCGACCGTCGTACATGAGTTCGTCTCGGTGCCGAAGTCCCGCCAGGATCGCCGTCCGGTGCTCCGTGGGTGCGGTCCCCGGGGCGCACACGCTGGCCAGTCCGGGTCCCAGGTCGTGCAGGAGGAGATCCGAGTAGAGGCGCACCACCTTCCGATCCAGCGCCGCCACATCGCTCCTGCCCGTTCGCATGCTGGGGGTATGGCACGCGGCGCAGCCGACCTCCCCGAAGACGGCTTTGCCCCGAAGGATGGTGTCCTCCACGGCCTCGGTCCTGGGCCGCTCCGGGGCGGGAAGTGCCAGGAAGCGGATGTAGTCCGTCAACAGTCGGATCCCACGCTCCTCCATCTCCGGATTGGGAGCCGGGTCGACACCCGGTGGCAGCGCGCCTCCCCCCACAGACAGCTCCCGGGGATGGTTGGGCGTCGTGAGTCCCAGCTCGGTGAGGAGGGCGGAGTCGACGAAGTCCTGAATGGAGGCGAAGTCCGCCTTCCTTCCGAATCGACCCATCTGACCATCCGCACTTCGGCCGACTCGCCCCGCGATACCGTTCGAAGGAGCTTCCGGTCCTGCGGCTCGGACCGCGATCTCCTCCTCGGGGATCGCCTCCACGAGCCCCAGCCCGAACAGCGGCGTGGAGGCGACGTGGGCGACGTGGGTGGCGGCGTCGGGGATCTCCTGGCCCGTGACTCCCAGAGCTTCCTGGAGCGCAGGCGTGGCCTGCTGCTGGATGATGGTTCCGCCGGCGGACTCCAGCAGGTCGCACGCTCCGTTCTCCCAGCGGGTCGCCTTGAGGACCGGGGGCCCTCCCACCCCTCCGATGGCCGGATCGATGTGGCAAGCGCTGCAACGCGTCTCGTTGAACAGCGGACCGAGCCCTTCCTCGGGAGTGACGAGCCGTTCGAACACGGCCTTCCCGAGGAGGAACCGACCCAGTTCCTCTTCGGTGAGTCCATCCAGGGGTCGTCCCGGTATTCCGACGACCTCTTCCGCAGCGGGCCCCCCGCAGGCCACGCCCATCATCGCGGCCAGCCAGAGAAACAGAAGCCTTCTGAACGTGGGACGAGGGCCGCGGCTCATGGCCGGTTCTCCCCGGACCCTGCGAGCAGGTCCCCCCGACCCGTGTACCCGGCTGCGATCAGAAGGCGCTGGGCCATGGCCAGAGCGTCCTCGAGCCGGTCCGGGTCCAGCTTCCAACCGGCCTCCTCCAGGAGGCGGGCTGTCAGGAGAGGAGAAAGGGACTCCATGGGTGTGCGCCGAGCGGCCACGGCCTCCAGATACTGTTGCACTCGCCACCGAGCAAACTCGACCCTGCCGTCTTCATAGGCGGATGTCTGGTCGAGGGAGTCGGGCCAAAGGCGCGTGTTTCCCCACACCCGCCTGAGCTCCTCCCGGTACCGCTCCAATTCCAGAGCCCGGACCTCCTGCTCGTCCACCCGCGGATCCGCCCTGGCTTCCTGGACCAGTCGGTTCCGGGCCACGACCTGACGGACGAACGTCTCGATCTCTTCCGCAGCGCCTTCGCCCAGGTGCTCCACGGCCCCTTCGTGGAGCTCGAGGATGGACCGCGCCAGCTCGCCGGCCTCCAGCGCACCGCCGGCATGCTGGGCCACCAGGCTTTCGGAATCCACGAAGGCCAGGGGGTCCCGGGCGACTTTGCGCACCCGTTCCATTCCTTCCTCTGTGAACTCCACATCAGTTGAGTTCACCAAGCCCTCCAGGTAGTCCACCTCGGCTTCTTCCCGCAGCCGGTTCGCCACCAGGTGAGCGAAGGTGTCCCGGAGGTCGTCGTCGAACCGGGGTCGAAAGACGACGTGGTAGCCGAGTCCGGTCTCCACCAGGCGGGAAAGCTGGCCGGGTTCGAGGGCGTAGGCCACTTCCTCGAGCGCGGGTGGCAGGTCGCCTGGGGCAACGAGGCGAATCCCCCCCTGGTCCCGGGCCACCTCGTCCTGATTCTCCAGATTCACCACGGAGAGCTGCCCGGTCTCGGAGAGGAGCCGATGAAGCCGCTGGGCCATCTCCCGCTGTCCCGCTCGCTCCTCGGCGGGCATCCCGGAAGGTGTGCGACGAAAGATGTGGCCCACCAGGCGGAGATCCCCCGCGTGGCGGACGGAGTCCAACTGATTCACCGTCAGGGAGGCTTCCACTGGGCTCACTCCTGCCAGATGTTGCCGAATCATGGCCTCGCGCACCCTCGTGCGGGTCGCCTCATGGGCCACACCGGGCGCCATGAAGTCGCTGCCCCGAGCCAGCTTCTCGCCAAAGGTCGAGATCTCCGCCCAGTGCACGGCCCACACTTCCGCCTCTACGGGAGTGAGGTCCATGGGTTGAGCCAGCACCAGAAGTTCGGCGAGGCGCTGCACGGTGAGCGTGTCCCCCTCCACCCACGCCACGGGCGCATGACGAGGGTCATCGTCCGCAGAACAGCCCAGGAAGAGAAGGGCGAGGAGGGTGAGGGACAGATGGCGCATGTGTCTCTGGAAGGCGTAAAGGTCTGCTCAGGAAGTGCATAGCACCAACGGAGGGTTCACCAGACCACCGTTTCACAGCGGGGTCTCCACGGTGATCCTCACCTGCTCGGTCAACAAAGGCAATCCAACCGACCCGATCCAATGGGTTCCTCGAACGTCAGGAGCATGACTACGGAAGCGTCCCCCCGACCTTCCAGTTCCAATGCAGGGAGTGAATCTTCCCACGCCCCGGATCCGGAATGATGGTGGTGGATGGGCGACTCCGAGTCAGTGTGCAGCGAGGAGACGGAAACCGGGGAGACTGGACGGACGCCCGACCGACCCCCTTCCCTCCCCTCTACTCGCACCTCTGGAAGGGACGTTCCAGACGGAGGGGCCGCCGCGCGCAGGCGGCCCTCTCCCCACCTGCTTTCATGACGATCCCTCCTCGCCGGACCCCACGTCCATCATCCGGATCTCATCGTCCAACCCCGTCATCTCCCACCGGATCAGGGAGAGCGGGATGAGCCCGGCTGCGTGGAACTCGTCCATAAACTCCTGGAGGGAGAAGGCGCTTCCAAGCTGTCGCCGCCGATCCGCCAGAAGCCGGTCCAGGTGCAGCTTGCCCACCACGTAGCTGGTCCCATAGCTGGGCTGCTCCAGGTAGAGCTGCCCCTCCCTCCAGACGGTGCCTCCCTCCAGGGTCAGCCAGTCGTAGGGTGTGTTCTCCACGATGAACTCGGCAGCTTCATCGAGGGTCATACGGTTCGCATGCATCTCCAGCTCGCCCAAGGCCCGCGCCGCCCTCTGAGCCAGGAGCACCCAGACCAGCTCGCGCAGTTGAGGATCGTCGAGGAAACCGGCCTCGGCCATCCATTCCTCGAACCCTGTGGCCAGACCCTCGGCCCGGGAGGCCCAGATGTTATACAGGACCGGAGCCTCCCGGATGGGACTGGGATGGGGTTCGGCCTCCATTCGGGCCAAGTCGAACCAGTGGGTCCCGTGGGCACGCATGGGCCGGAGATCCCGGTAGTTGACCTGTGTGAAGAACTCCCTGAGTCCGGCCTCGGGTGGCTGGTAGCTCCCTTCCCGGGCCAGGAGCGCCTCCTCCTCGTACCCCGCGAGGGTGAAGATCCCCTCCTCCTGCAGGAACGAGATGAAGTCGCTCACCGCTTCCCGATACTTCATCTGATACTCCGCCTGCGACTCCACCATCGTCAGCGCAGATCGGTCCCGATTCCGGTTCTCGGCCAGCGCCAGGAATCCCCAGGCCCGCTCGAGTTGCCGCCTCACCAGAGTCACCTGATCCTGCCAGGTGTAGGGGACCAGCTGAACATGCTTCAGGTGCCAGTCGTAGGCCTCCACCCCGATTCCGGAGGGTCCGGTGCGGGAGGGAAGTTCGGCTTCGAGCCAGTCTCGGAAGTCATCCATGGCGCCCCGCGCCTCCAGGGCCCGAGTGGCGAGCTCCGGGTGATGATCGGCAGCCCGCTCGGCGAAGGCGGCCAACGCACGACTCTCCCCTTCCTTGACCCGGATCCCCAGGTACCAGAGATCCCGAGCATCCTCGACCAGGTTCTCCCGGGCCTGGGACAGGATCGTTGGGATGACGGACAACCGCTCGTCCAGCTCCCGCTCGCGATCCGGATCGAGGGGAGGCACGAATTGCCACAGCTCGATGGCGCCGTGCATGACCTGACCCTCCCGGGCCGGCACGTCGGTCTCGGAGGGGAGCACGACCTTGTAGAAGCTGGGCATCCGCGACCACGGCCGCATGACCCGGTGGTCGAAGTCCAGCCCATTCATCTCCGCCCTCACCAGGTGGAGGTCCACCTGCTCCGCCACCGACCAGCCACTGGAATCCACAGCCGCCAGCCGAGCCTTGTACTCAGGCAGTGCCTCGTGCTGCCGCGCCATGGCCTCGGCGGAGTAGTCCGGCGCCCCGTCCCTGAGCTCAGGGGCCTGGAACGCTCTCCACTCCTCGAAGAAATCGAGGAACTCAGAATAGCTGGAGATCGGAGGTCCGAGGGTCTCGGCCCCATCTCCGGATCGGGGGTCACACCCATGCAGGGACAGAAGCGATGGTAGGGCCAGAAGGAGGAACGTCCAGGGAAGGCGCATGGGACCCCAAGGTCTCGAGAAAGGGAAGATCCACCTCAGAAAGCGCTGTAGCCCGGGATCTCATGAGATCGCCCGGGCCGATTCCCGTTCGAGCAGCTCATCCACAAGGCTCTCGAAGGGGAGGGAGAGGACGCCTCGAACTTCAAGGGTCCCCTCGAAAGGCAGTCGACGAACTGGAGCGAACCTGCTGGGCGCGCCAGGGCACCGAAGCTCACCTCCCCGATGTGGGGGCCACGCCAGTTCTTCGAAACAGTTTTCATGAGTAACCACCGCCCGTGGATTTCGGCAAGACTTTCGCAGGCACTCCATGGAGGATGGACGGTCGGTCTGGAAGATCGGAGCCTGCCAATCCACAAGGGGTGCAGGGCGATCCCTCGGCGCGGATTTCTCCTGCGCCGAGCCTGTTTCGGTGTGTCGTTGCGCATGGGTAGGGAGGAGATCTACATTGGGCCGTAAACCATGGTCGCGATCCGAGTGCGCATCGAGTGGAGGAGGTATCCGACGATACCGTCTCCCCCGGTCTGAGTGTGGTCGCAGCCCAGTGGACAGTTCGCCATCCCAACTCGTCCCGGAATTCCCTGACGGGTCGCACCCGGCCCAGAAGCCCACCGCCGTACTGGAGCAATCATGCCGATCGTCCTTCGAGCCCAATCATCGATCCTCGTGCCTTCCCTCATGATACTGACGCTGGGACTGATCCTGGGCGTGTGGACGGCTTCCGCCTCCGCACAGGATGTTGAAGAACTCTACCGCCTCGTGCCCGAACCGGCCGAGGTCGTGGTGGAGGTAGGAGAAACGACTCCGCTGGAAGTTCGCAGCTATGACATGGATGGGAATCCCGTCGAACTCGACCTCAGCTTCTCCGCCCCCCGGACGGGTCTACACGTCCGCGACGGGCAGGTCCTGGGCCGTCAGGTCGGGGAGTACCGGATCCACGTCGCCATCATCACCCCCGATGCGCCACGACGGGTGCCCGCGGCGATCTACGTGGAGAATCCTCCGCCGGGGATGCCTCGCGGCCCTCAACCGGTGTTGGAGGTGCCGGTCCGGGTGGTATGGCCGGCGGTCAGCCAGGTCGAGGTCGACGTGGCGGACACCCGGATCTACGAGGGCACGCGGACGCGACTTCGGGCCGAAGCATTCCACGGGGATGGAACCCGGAGGCAATCTCCCGACGTCCGTTGGGCCTCCTCCGACGAATCCGTTGCCCAGGTTGATCGTCACGGCAACCTGGAGGCACGGAGCGTGGGATCGGTGACGGTCACCGCCGAGGTGGACGGGACCCGGGGGAGTGCCTCACTGGAGGTGGCTCCCTTCCCCGCCCGGGGCATCGAGCTGGAGGCCCCGGTCGACGAGGCGCGAACGGGCGACGTCCTCCACTTCCAGGCCCGGGTTCAGGGCGAGGACGGCTCGGAGATCGACGACCTCCCCCTGGAGTGGGGGTACATCTTCACCCCCCACGACAGCGTTCACGCCCGGGGAGCCGCAGCCACGATCCGCGACGGCACCTTCGTGGCGGAGGTCCCGGGGATCTACACGATCCACGCCGTGGCGGGCGCCCTGGCCGCCCGTGCCACCGTCGAAGTCCATCCTCGCCAGGTGCTGCACCGGGCCCATGAGGTCGGACGGGGCCGGGTGACCCATACCATGAGCCATGACTTCTGGATCTTCGAAGGGGTGGACGGCCGGGATTACGCGATCACCGGAACATCGGGCGGCACGGCCTACATCTGGGACGTGACCGACCCCAGCGCCATCGAGAAGACCGACTCCATCCAGGTGGATGCCCGGCAGGTGAACGACGTGAAGGTGTCGCCGGACTCGCGCTACGCGGTCCTGACCCGCGAAGGTGCGTCGGATCGGGTGAACGGCGCCGTGATCCTGGATCTCGAGAATCCGCGAAATCCGACCATCGCCACCGAGTTCACGGATCGGCTCACCGGCGGCGTCCACAACGCCTGGCCCATGAACGACTACCTCTACGCCCTCTCCGCGGGGCAGGGCTGGGTCATCATCGACATGGCCGACATCTACAACCCCCGGGTGGTGGGAAGCTACAACCACCCCAACTCGTCGGTCCACGATGTCCTGGTGCATGACGGGATCGCCTATTCGTCCGAGTGGGAGAACGGGATCGTCGTGGTGGATGTAGGCAATGGGCGCTGGGGGGGGAGCCCGGAGAACCCGGTACTGGTGACGGAGGTCTACTTCCCCGAGATGCTCACCCATACCCTATGGCCCTACGAACAGGAGTCCACGGGGAAGTTCTACCTCTTTGCCACCGATGAACTGTGGCCCCGGGTGGGCTCGCCCCTGGAAGGGTATGCCGACCTCATGCCCTTCGACCCCGAGACCGGCGAGGGAGGCCGACCGGCCCACACGGGCGGGTACGTGCACATCATCGACTTCACCGACCCGGAGAATCCTGAAAAGGTGGCCCGGTATCAGATGGAGGAGTACGGGACCCACAACCCCTGGGTCGAAGACGACATCCTCTATCAGGGCTACTACGAGGGAGGGCTGCGAGTCGTGGACGTGTCGGGCGAGCTGAAGGGAGACCTGCGGGCTCAGGGTCGGGAGATGGTGGTGTTCAAGCCCTACGACCCCCAGGGCTACATCGCCAACGCTCCAATGGTCTGGGGTGCGCAGCCCCACAAGGGCCACATCTTCTTCTCAGACGCCAACAGCGGGCTCTGGTCGATTCGAATTGAACCCAGGGAGGGTCGCCCGGTCTTCTGATCCGGGTCCTCTCGCCACTACGGCAGGCGCACCATGAAAAGCATTCAACGGGGCACGGGCCTCGCTATAGGACTCCTGCTCCTGACCGCCCTCCCACTTGCGGCCCAGGCCGAGGCGGAGCTTCTGCGCCTCGTGCCCTCCCTCTCAGAGATCGAGGTGGCGGTGGGAGAGAGCGTGCCCCTCTCGGTAGAGGCCTTCGACGCCGAAGGCAACCCGGTGGGGGACGTGGAGCTCCGCTTCGCCGCCCCCAGAACCGGACTCCACGTCCGAGACGGACAGGTCACGGGACGGGAAGTGGGACGCTACGCGATCCACGTGTCGGTGATCGTGCCCGACGGGCCTCGCCGCGTCCCCGCCTCGATCTACGTGGAGAACCCCCCTCCCGGGATGCCTATCGGACCCGCTCCCGCCCTGGAGATCCCGGTCCACGTGACCTGGCCGGGAATCGAGACCGTGGAGGTCACCTCCCCGTCCGCGACCTTCCATCCAGGCACGCGCATTCGTCACCGGGCCCGGGCCCTCCATGCCGATGGCACCACCCGCGAAGCCGAAGGGGTACGCTGGACCTCCTCGGATCCGGAGGTGGCCCAGGTGGACATCCACGGCTTCGTCACGGCTCTCGCACCGGGCGAGGTGGCCATCGAGGCCAGCGTGGAGGGAGTGACCGGCTCGGTGATCCGTAGAGTCGAGCCCTTCCCCGCCGAGGGGCTCACCCTCCGGTCCGATGTCGACGAGGTCCGGACCGGGGATGTGGTTCGCCTCCAGCTCCAGGCCTGGGATTCAGCGGGAGAGGAGGTGGCTGCGCCCCCTGCAGAGTGGAGCTACCAGCACCAGCCCCACGACTCGATCATGGCCCGGGGCGCCGGCGCCCACGTGGAGGAGGGTGTCTTCGTGGCGGAGGTGCCAGGGGTCTACACGGTCACAGCCATGGCAGGGGACCGGGCAGCCCGAGCCACCTTCGAGGTCCATCCCCGGCAGGTTCTCCACCGGGCCCATCTGGTGGGCCGAGGTGAGGTCACACATGATCGGACCCGGGACTTCTGGGTCTTCGAGGGATTGGACGGGCGGGACTACGCCATCTCCGGATCCTCGGGCTTCGCCTACGTCTGGGATGTGACCGATCCCGGCAACATGATTCGGACCGATTCCATCTTCGTGGACGCCCGCAGCGTGAACGACGTGAAGGTATCGCCCGACTCCCGCTACGCCGTACTCACACGAGAGGGGGCTTCGGACCGGGTGAATGGAGTGATCCTCCTGGACCTGGAGAATCCCGCCAACCCCGCGGTCGCCTCGGAGCAGACCGCCGGACTCACCGGGGGTGTTCACAACGTCTGGCCGGAGAACGACTATCTGTACGCCCTCTCCGGAGGACAGCGATACGTGATCATCGATGTCTCGGACATCTACGACCCCCGGGTCGTGGGTGAGTACGCTCATCCCAACTCCTCGATCCATGACGTCATCGTCCACGAAGGGATCGCCTACTCCTCGGAGTGGGAAAACGGAATCGTCGTGGTGGACGTGGGCAACGGCCAGTGGGGCGGTACGCCCGAAGCCCCGGTCTTCGTGACCCAGGTCCGCTTTCCCGAGATGCTCACCCACACGATCTGGCCCTACGAGGAGCCCTCGAGCGGCCGCTTCTACCTGCTGGCCTCCGACGAGCTCTGGCCCCGGGTGGGTTCGCCTCTGGAGGGCTACGCTGACCTGCTCGCCTTCGATCCTGAGACCGGAGAGGGAGGCCGGCCGGCCCACACCGGTGGATACGTGCACATCATCGACTTCACCGATCCGGAGAACGCGAAGAAGGTGGCCCGGTATCAGATGGGCGAATACGGCACCCACAACCCCTGGATCGAAGACGGCATCCTCTACCAGGCCTACTACGAGGGAGGGGTTCGGATCATGGACGTCTCCGGGGAGCTGAGAGGAGACCTCCTGGCCCAGGGACGGGAGATGGTGGTCTACAAGCCCTATGACCCCCAGGGGTTCATCGCCAACGCTCCCATGGTCTGGAGCGTCATGCCCCACAAGGGCCACATCTTCTTCTCAGACGCCAACAGTGGGCTCTGGGCCATCCAGATCGAACCCCGGGAACACCGGGCGATCTTCTGAGCGCCGAAGCCATGACGAGACATCCCGAACACACGAGTTCCAGGACATCCATGAGAGAGGACCCACGATGAGGCCCAGCGGCATCGATCCCCGAAACGTCCTCCAGGTGGCTCCCAGTCCGCGTGACCGCGGATGGGACGCTCCAGGCCGGCCACGCACGGCTCTCCTTCCCCTTCTGATGGGCGTCCTCGCCCTGGGCATGGTCCTCACCGGTTGTGCCGAGGCGCCGGGGAGTGAGACAGACACCTGGCACGCTTCGCCCATTGAGGAGACTCGGCCGCTCTTCACCGAACACTTCCCCCCCGAGGAGTTCGCGGAACGACGGGACCGCGTCTATGACGCCATTGGCTCCGATGCCATCGCCGTGATCCAGGGGGCTCCCACGCCCATGGGCTTCGTGGCCTTCCGGCAGTCCAACGAATTCTATCACCTTACCGGGATCGAATCCCCCCACGCCTACCTGATCCTTGACGGCGCCGATCGCGAAGCCACCCTCTACCTGGCCAATCGGAAAGAGGGTCGCGAATACGGTGAGGGAAAGGTCCTCTCCGCCGAGGACGCGGACCTGGTACAGGAGCTCGCCGGAATCTCACGGGTTCGCTCCATCGACGACCTTCGATCCGACCTCCAGGCCCGGGGTGGAGCGGCAGCGGTGTACGCGCCCTTCGCCCCACCGGAGCTTCGAGCGACCACCCGGAACATGGCGAACCGCACCCTCGGGGACATTGCGGAAGACCCCATGGATGACCGGGAACCCCGCCACGAGCGCTTCCTGGCGCTCCTCCGCTCGGACCTGGGGGTGAGCGAGCTTCAGGACCTCAACCCCATCCTGGATGAGATCCGGATGATCAAGAGCGAGCGGGAGCTCCAGATGATCCGGGCGTCCAGCCGACTCCACGGGCTGGCCATCATGGAAGCCATGCGGGCCACTGAACCCGGCGTCACCGAGTACGACATCGAAGCGGTGGCCCGATACGTCTTCTGGCGTCACGGGGCCATGGGAAGCGCCTACTACGCCCTCTCCCACGTGGCCTCCAACGCCCACATGAACCACTACCACGCCGGAGTGCGTGAGGCGCTCGACGGCGACATGATCCTCCTGGACTACGGCGCCGACTATCACTACTACGTGAGCGACATGGGTCGGATGTGGCCGGCCAACGGCCGCTTCAATGATGTGCAGCGGGAGCTCTACGGGTTCTACCTCGCCTTCTACGAGGCCATCCTCGACCGGATCCGCCCCGGGGTCTCCGCCCAGCAGGTGAAGCTGGAGGCGCTGGAGGAGATCGACGACATCCTGGCATCATGGGAGTTTTCCCGGGACAGCTACGAAGCCGCGGCCCGGGACTTCGTGGAGGCCTACCGTCGGGGAGCGCAGAACCCTGACACCCGACTCGGCCACGGGGTGGGGATGGCCGCCCACGACCCGTTTCCATACGAGGGCGAGCTTCTTCCCGGCATGGTCTTCGTGATCGAGCCCCAGTTCCGGGTCTCCGACGAGATGATCTACATCCGCCTCGAGGATACGATCATCCTTACGGAGGATGGAGCGGAGATCGTCACCGACTTCGTGCCCCGAGACATGGAGAGCATCGAACGGTTGGTGCAACAGAGGGGCATCCTGCAGGACTACCAGCGCCTCATGAGCGAAGACGGGGAGTTCCTCGACGCGGCGGACCGGCTGCTCTCAGCGGCCCGGGGGAACTGAGCATGCGTGGAGTCACCGCCCGAATCCACTCCCTCGTCGTAGGAGGAGTCCTGCTGGGCTCCATCCTCATGGCCGGGCCCGATCCGGCCCTGGCCCAGACCTCCTCTGCTCCCGAGGCGGACTACTGGGTCTGGGTCGGCGCGGAATCCGACGACCTGATCCACCGAATCCGTTTCGGACCCGACGGAGCCGTGATGGAGAAACAGGTCGGTGTGGGAGTGAATCCCACCGAGACCGAGGGGCCCCACGGTCTCGCCGTCTCCCCCGATGGCCGGTATCTCTATATGACCACGGGCCATGGGACCCCCGACGGGATGCTCTGGAAGTACGAGCTGGGTCCCGACACCCTGGTGGCCGGGCCCACCCGCCTCGGACAGTTCCCGGCGTCTCTGGACGTCACCCCCGACGGCCTCTTCGTCTTCGTAGCGAACTTCAACCTCCATGGACAGCACGTGCCCTCGACCATGTCGGCGGCCTATGGACCGGAGCTCTACGAGATCGAGCAGATCGAGCTCTGCGTCATGCCCCACGGGGCGCGGGCCAGTCCATCGGGGAACCGGATCTACACGGTCTGCATGATGGATGAACAGCTGGTGGAGGTGGACGCAGGGAGGTTCGAGGTGGCCCGACGCTTCTCGGTGGCCGAGGGCTCGGAAGGACCAATCGAAGAGCATGGCGACCATGCCGGGCATCACGGTGCGCACCCGGGCGGAGGCGTCATGAGCCACGACGACCTGGGCTGCTCTCCCACCTGGGCGTCGCCCCACCCGGAGGGCGACCGCGTCTATGTGGCGTGCAACCGAGGGGACCGGATCCTGGAGGTCGATCTGGCCGGCTGGAGCCTGGCTCGAACCTTCGAGACCGGTCGAGGTCCCTACAACCTGGAGGTCACCCCCGACGGTCGACTTCTCGTCGTCACCCTCAAGCAGGGCAATGCCGTGGAGTTCATCGACCTGGCTTCGGGGGAGACCGTCGGTCGATCCGAGACCTCGACCACGGTGGTCCACGGGGTGGCGTTGTCACCGGACAGCCGATACGCCTTCGTGAGTGTGGAGGGGGTCGGCCAGGAACCCGGCAAGGTGGACATCTTCGACCTGGAGAGCTTCCAGCGGGTGGCCGACGTCCCCGTGGGCCGCCAGGCTTCGGGCATCGCCTTCTGGAAGATGGAAGAGCGTCCGTAGAAAGAAGGAGGGCGAGTGAGCGGCCTTCAGGGATCTCCCTGAGGGCCGTTCTTCTTGCCCCGGACCCGGCCCTGTCCCACGTTGGCCCTGTCCGCCCGTGCCGTCAGGAACCACCCGGAGGGCTCCTCGCGCGTTTCCTGCAGCGAGAGCGTCCTCCCGCGACCCGGAGGTTGCCGGGTCGGGACCGACCGGAGGTCTCCATGCCCGACCGTCGAAGCTTTCTCACCTCCCTGGCCGGAGCCGGGGCTGCCGCCCTCCTCGGGCCTGCCGCCGCCGCCGCGCGCACGTCCCCGGCATATCTCCACCCTCAAGGAATGGCCAGGGCCCTCGACGCCTTTCAGGGCGAGTCCCGAAGCCCTGCGGAGGCCGCGTCCGACGAGGACCTCTGGCGAGAGGTCCAGCAGGCCTTCACCGTGGACCGGAGCATGGTGAATCTCAACAACGGGGGGGTGAGCCCGGCCCCCGCCGCCGTGCAGGAGGCCATGGCCCGGTATCTGGCTTTCTCGAACGAGGCGCCGGTCCACACTATGTGGAACGTCCTGGAGCCGCAGAAGGAAGGGGTCCGCCAGCGCCTGGCCCGGAGCTTCGGCTGCGATACCGAGGAGATGGCCATCACCCGGAACGCCTCCGAAGGGCTCCAGATCTGCCAGTTCGGCATCGATCTCGAGGCCGGCGACGAGGTCCTCACCACGGACCAGGACTATCCCCGGATGCTGACCACTTTCGAGCAGCGGGTGCGGCGAGAGGGAATCGTGCTGAAGAAGTTCCCCATCCCGGTGCCGGCCGAGGACCCGGTCGAGATCGTACGGCTCTTCGAGGAGCGGATCACGGACCGGACCCGGCTGATCCTGATGTGTCACATGATCAACATCACCGGCCAGATTCTGCCCGTCCGCCCCGTGGTGGAGATGGCGCGGGAACGGGGCATCCCCGTCATCGTGGACGGAGCCCACGCCTACGCCCACTTCGACTTCGACCTCGACGACCTGGGTTGTGACTACTACGCCACCTCGCTGCACAAGTGGCTCTTCGCCCCGTTCGGCACCGGATTCCTCTACGTCAGGCACGATAAGATTCCCGAGCTCTGGCCTCTCATGGCCTCACCGGAGACCCTGGACGACGACATCCGGAAGTTCGAGGAGATCGGAACGCACCCGTGCGCCAACTACCTGGCCATCGGGGCGGCGCTGACCTTCCACCAGGGGATCGGACCCGCCCGGAAGGAGGCCCGACTGGTCCACCTCCGGAACACCTGGGCCCAGGAGCTTCTGCAGGAGGATCGGGTGCACCTCCACACGAGCCTCGAGCCGGGCTTCGCGGCAGGGATCGCGAACGTGGCGGTGGAGGGCATCGAGCCCGGGGAGCTGGCCCGTTTCCTCTGGGACCGCCACCGGATCATCGTGACCCCCATCTCTCACCCCGACTGCCGGGGACTCCGGATCAGCCCCTCGGTCTACACGACCGCCGAAGAGCTCCATCGCTTCGTAGACGGGGTCCGGCACGCCATCCGAAACGGGGTGGCCTGACGATCATGCACCTCCTCACCATCGGACCACATGCCCCCCTTCTTCTCCTCACGGCCCTCCTGGTTGTGGGATGTGCGGAGCCCCCTCCCCCTGCCGGGCCCCATCTCCCGGTACCCGTTCCCGAGGAGGTGGCGACCCCTGGAGCTCCCGAAGCCATCGGGCCCTACAGCCAGGGGATCCTGGCCGGCCACACCCTGTACCTGGCAGGCCAGATCGCCCTGGACCCCGAGAGCGGAGAGATGGTCGAGGGTGGCATCGAGGCCGAGACCCACCGGGTGATGGAGAACCTCCAGGCCGTCCTCCACGCGGCGGGGATGGACTTCAACGACGTCGTGCAGAGCCAGGTCTTTCTCGTGGACCTGGAGGAGTTCGGCGCCATGAACGAGATCTACGGAGACTACCTCTCGGAACCCTTCCCGGCCCGCGCGACGGTCCAGGTAGCCGCCCTCCCCCGGGGGGCCAGGGTGGAAATTCAGATGGTGGCGGTGGGAGGCGCGGACCGCGACTGACCCTGCCGGGCCAACTGGCCTTCCCTCAGTTCTCTCCCTAATTTGCCACACTAACTCGATCGCCCTTCCCCCTCGTGCCTGGAGCCGAGGGGTGAAAGCCCCGGATCCATCCCGACCCCGGTATCGGCATGCTCAAACGCCTCGTCCGCATTCTCCCGCTCGCCCTGGCCCTGCTTCTCGTCGTCCCGCCCGCCCAGTCTCAGGAGATCCCCACCCCCCTCGACCACTTCGGTCAGGAGATCGGTTCGGATGGGTTCCTCGCCGACTGGCAGGAACTCGCCGCCTATTACCGGAGCGTGGCCGAGGCCAGTCCCCGAATCACCCTGGAGCGGCTGGGTGATACGACGCTGGGTGAAGACTTCATCCAGATGGTCATCACCAGCGAGGAGAATCATCAGAACCTGGATCGCTACCTGGAGATCCAGCAGCTTCTGGCCGACCCGCGGAGGGTCTCCAGCGATGCGGAGGTCGAAGCCCTTAAGGAAGAGGGCCGGACCGTGGTCCTCATCACGAGCCACATCCACTCCACCGAGGTCGCGGCCGGGCAGATGCCGGCCCGCCTCGTCTACAATCTGGCCACCTCAGAGGACCCCGGGGTCCGGGAGATTCTCGATGAGACGATCATCGTCCTGATCCCCTCGCTGAATCCCGACGGGACCCAGATGGTGTCGGAGTGGTGGCGGGAGTGGCAGGGCACCGAGTTCGAGGGCGCTCCCCTGCCCCGGCTCTACCACCACTACATCGGCCACAACAACAATCGGGACTGGTTCTTCTTCGCCCAGGTGGAGACCCAGATGACGGTGCTCCACGCCCACAACCGCTGGAAGCCCCAGATCGTGCACGATGTGCACCAGATGGGCAACGCGGGCGCCCGCTTCTTCATCCCGCCCTACATCGATCCGGTGGAACCCAATGTAGACCCCCGCCTCATCGCCGGCCTGAATCAACTCGGTCAGTACATGGCCGCGGAGATGACCAAGGACGGGATGGACGGTGTGGTCACGGGCGCGATCTTCGACATCTACACGCCCGCGCGGGCCTACATGCACTACCACGGAGGCGTCCGAATCCTCTCCGAGACCGCCCGGTCGGACTGGGCGAACCCCATCGAACAGACGATGGACGACCTCACGGGGGAGACCCGGGACTACAACCCGCGCGAGATGAGCGTGAAGTTCCCCTCGCCCTGGCAGGGAGGCCGGTGGGGGCTGGATGACGCAGTGGACTACATGGAGGCCGGGGCCATGGCACTGCTGCGGAATGCCGCCAGGAATCGGGACTTCTGGCTCGACAACTTCGTCGAGATCCACCGGGACGCGGTGGACGGGTGGGACCGCTGGCCCGAGGCCTGGGTCGTGACCGCCGACCAGGACAACGAGGTGGGGGTCGAGCAGCTCCTCCGGGTGCTCACCACTGGGAACGTCGAGGTCCACCAGGCCGAGTCGGCCTTCGAGATCACGGATGCCTCCGCCGGGTCTTCCATGACCCGAAGCTTCCCGGCCGGGTCCTACGTGATCCCCATGCAGCAGCCCTATGCGGCCTTCGCCCAGACCATGCTGGAGGCCCAGGAGTATCCGGACCTCCGGGAGTTTCCGGGCGGACCCCCGATCCGGCCGTATGACGCCACGGCGCACACCCTTCCCCTCCTCTTCAATGTGGAAACCGAGGCCGTGGAATCCCTTCCCGCGGGGGTGAGCCTCTCCGACCCCATCGAGCAGCGGACGGAGCTCACCTTTGACGTCCCCGCCCACCTTCAGGGAGCAGGGGCCCCCAGGATCGGACTCTACCGAGCCTATCAGGAACCCATGCCCGAGGGGTGGACCCGTTGGCTCTTCGACCACGCGGGCGTGGCCTACGAAGAAGTGAGGAACCAGGACGTCTGGGAGGGAGGACTCGGAGACCGCTACGACGTGATCATCTTCCAGGATCAATCTCCGTCCTCCATCCTCAGCGGCTACAGCGAGGATATCATGCCGGCCCCCTACGCAGGGGGGATCGGTCCAGAAGGGGTGGAGGCGCTCCGCGAGTTCGTGGAGGGCGGAGGCCGGGTGGTCAGCATCGACGAGGCCACCGACTTCGCTATCGACGCCTTCGAGTTGAACATCCGGGACGCAGTGGCCGACCTTCCGCCGGAAGACTTCTACATCCCCGGCTCCATCCTTCGACTGGACCTGGATCCCTCGCATCCCATCAGCGAAGGGGAGCCTGCCGAGAACATCGCGTGGTACTGGCGGACCAGTCGCGCCTTCGAGGTGAACGACGACCGGGCCACGGTCGTGGGCACCTATGGAGACGGGGACCCTCGACTGGCGGGCTGGGTCCTGGGTGAGGAGCACGTGGCCGGGCAACCCGCGCTCGTGGAGGTGGAGATCGGGCAGGGTTCGGTGGTCCTCTTCGGCTTCCAGCCCAACTTCCGGGGTCAGACGGTCGCCCTCTGGCCGCTTCTCTTCAACAGTCTCCGTTGAGGTCGAAGCCCGCGCCCGCATGAGCCACCCCATCGATGCCGTACAGGAGCGGGTGGTCCAGTGCCGAGCGTGCCCTCGCCTCGTGGAGTGGCGGGAAAGGGTGGCACGGGAGAAGCGAGCAGCCTTCGCGGAGGAGAGCTACTGGGGCCGTCCCGTGCCGGGGTTCGGAGACCGGCGAGCGCGGCTGCTCATCGTCGGGCTGGCCCCTGCGGCCCACGGGGCCAACCGCACCGGCCGGATGTTCACTGGAGACCGCTCGGGCGACTGGCTCTTTCGCGCCCTGCATCGAGCCGGGTTCGCCACTCAGCCCGACGCGACACACCGAGGTGACGGCCTGGAACTCCGCGACGCATTCCTCACGGCGGCGGTCCGCTGCGCACCTCCGAAGAACCGGCCGAAGCCAGCGGAGCGGAAGGCCTGCCGCCTCTTCCTGGAAGAGGAGTTCGACCTCCTCCTCCCCCGACTTCGGTGCGTGGTCTCGCTCGGGGGATACTCCTGGAATCATGTGCTGCGCATCCTCCGCGACCGGGAGCTGGCTGTCCCCTCACCCAAGCCCGCCTTCGGCCACGGCGTCGAAGTGCCCCTGGACGACGGACCGACGCTTCTGGCCTCCTACCATCCGAGCCAGCAGAACACCTTCACCGGCACCCTGACCGAGGAGGCCTTCGACGACATCTGGACCCGCGCCCGGGAGCTCCTCACCCAGGGCTCCACCCACTCCTCCTCTTCCCCCGACATCCCATGACCCCGTCCCCCCTCCGGTCTGGGCCGCCCGTCCTGACCCAGCCGCGGGCCCGTTCCGGCCGCGTGTCTCCCGAGCCCCATGACGGTCCCGGTCGGTCCCGGTGGCGCCCCCTCCGGCGGTCCCCTTTCGCCGCGGCTGGGATCCTGGGCCTTCTCCTGCTCCTCCTCATCGGATGCGGGACCGGCTCGACCCCCTTCCCTGGGGCGGAGTGGGACCGGTGGGGCTCGCCGGAGGCGGGGGGTCTCAGCTCCGAGGGCCTGATCCCGGTCGAGGAGCGCCTTCAGGGAATGTCGACCTCGGCCATGATGGTCGTGACGGGAGGCCGGGTGGCCTTCGAGTACGGGGACCTGGAAGAGGTCAGCTACCTGGCCTCGGTCCGAAAGAGCATCCTCGCCATGCTCTACGGGATCTACTGGGACCGGGAGATCATCGATCTGGACCTGACGCTGGCCCAACTGGACATTGATGACCACGGGGAACTCACCGGGTCCGAACGGGAGGCCCGGACCCGCGACGTCATCGCGTCCCGCTCCGGGATCTTCCATCCAGCGTCCAATTCAGGAGACGATCTGGACTCGGCGCCCGACCGAGGAAGCGTGGCGCCGGGGGAGTACTACCTCTACTCGAACTGGGATTTCAATGCCGCCGGGACGATCTTTGAGGTCCAGAGCGGGGTGGACATCTTCAACGCTCTGGAGATGGAGCTGGCCATCCCCCTGCGGTTCCAGGACTTCGAGCGGGAGCGGCATGAGAAGGGGGGCAATCCGGACCGCTCCATCCACCCTTCGTACCACATGCACCTCTCGACCCGGGACATGGCCCGAGTGGGCTACCTGGCGCTCCGCCAGGGGCGGTGGGGGGACCACCGGATCATCTCCGAGGAGTGGATGGAGAAGATGACGCGCCCCACCACGCCGGTCCACGAGATGAATCCGGAGCGTCGAAGGGATGGACCCCACGGCTACGGGTACATGTGGTGGGTCTGGGACGGGGAGGCCGCGACAGGGCCGTACCGGGGCGCCTACACCGGGGTGGGAGCCGTCGGCCAGTACATCACGGTCCTTCCCGAACTGGACATGGTGGTGGCACACAAGACGGTCCCGGGTGAGGACCGACGGGTGGAGCACACCCAGTTCTTTCAGCTCCTGGACGACGTGGTGGAGGCCTACTGCGGCGAAAGCTGTTGACGTTTACCGCAGGTCGGCCAGGACCCAGCTCCTCCCTTCCCGATCGAATCGCATGGTGAGGGGAAAGGTCTCCTCGTCGACGGGCTCCCCCTCCTCGTCCGCGAGAGTCACGGTCATCGAGAACACCACGGTGGCCGTGGCCCCGATGGGGATCACCTCACTCCGGGGCACCAGGTTCACCGTCCGGGTCACCTCTTCGTCCAGCTCGTCGCCGAAGGTCCACCATCCCTCCTCACCCTCGAATCGGGGATAGGCCTCGGCCATGGCGGCCGGATCCTGATCCGCCACGGCCTCCGCGAATCCACGTATCAGCGAGGCGATGATGGCCAGGTCGTCTTCCACCTCCGCCTCGGAGGGGGGTGGGGCGGGCTCATCCTCCATGGGGGGAGCCGGATCCTCGTCGGGCGCATCCGGAGGCGCGGGATCGGGGTCTGGCTCCCCTTCCTCGTCGACCTCAGCCGGGGTCGGGGGTGGCTCCGGTTCAGCGGCTTCCTGGTCCGCGGGAGACGGGTCCGGTGCGGGAGAGGGCTCGACGGCGGTGGGCTCCGGCTCCGGTTCCTCCTCCACCGGGCTCTCCACCGGCGGAGCGGGCTCGGGTCCCGAGTCCTCAGCCCCGGCCTGGACCGAGGTTCCCAACGCTCCGGTCTCGCCCTCCCGTACCTCCGCCTCCACCGGATCTCCAGCATCCTCCAGCATCGCGGCATCAGGCGGAGCGGACTCTCCCCGGTCTCCCATCAACGCCCAGGCTCCCACGCCGAGGAGGACCACGAGTCCCACACCCGCGCCGAAGCCCACGGCGGTGAGCATTCCACGCCCGGGGCGCCTGGAGTCCTTTCCCTCTCCCGGATCCCAACCGGCTCCGGATTCCTGTGACTCCGGTCCAGGACCTTGCCGGGAGGCTGACACCTCCGCCGATGACGAGGCCCCTTCCTGGCCCAGCGGATCTGTGTGAGGACCCGAGGAACCCAGGCCGGGAGGAGCAACCGATGATGAGCCGGACATGGGGGACGGAGCCGACGACGGAGTGGGTGGAGGCGGGGAGGGCCGGGTCACTGCCACCACCGCCACGGGCTCGCGGGCCAGGGCCTCCTCACAGCGGACCGAGATCACCGCGACCCCGGGACTGATCCCGCGCAGGACACCCTGGTCGTCCACCTCGAGGACTCCGGGCTCCGAGCTCTCCCATTCCACTCGACGATCGGGGAGGGGAGTCCCCGCATCGTCCACGGGCATGGCCTGGAGCCGTCCCTCTTCACCAGGCTCCAGCTTCTCCGTCTCCCCCCGCTCCAACCGGAGCTCCACCGCAGGTGCGGCCAGAGCGGCCAGCTCCCTCCAGATCGGAGCGGAAGGTCGGGGGCCGGTGAGCTCGAGGGCATCCAGCGCCTGGGACACGTCGGTCCACCGGTCGTCCGGCCGCTTGGCCAGCATCCGCTCGATCCCACGAGCCAGATCGGCCGGACATTCTGGACGAAGCTCCAGAATCGCCGGCGGCTGGTCACGTACCTGCGCGTTCAGGACCTGGAGGGTGGAACCGGTGAACGGAGGCGCACCGGTGAGAAGCTGGTAGGCCACGGCTCCGAGCGCGTACTGGTCCGAGAGGGGCGTCGCCGGATCGCCCATGCACTGCTCGGGGCTCATGTACGCCGGCGTCCCCACGATCTGACCGGTGCGGGTGAGCTGGGGATCGCCCAGGGTCAACTTGGCGATCCCGAAGTCCGAGACGAGGGCCGCACCCTCCCGGTCCAGGAGGATGTTGCTGGGCTTCACGTCGCGATGGATCACCCCCCGCAGGTGCGCATGCGAGAGGGCCAGTCCCACCTGAGCAAGCCAGGCACGGGCCACAGGCAACGAAACGGGTGCCCTGCCCCACTCCATGACCCGTGCCAGAGTGCGCCCGCCGACGAACCGCATGACGATGTAGTGGAGGCCCTCGGTCTCTCCCACATCGAAGATGGTCACCACGTAGGGACTCGAGAGCTGGGCCGTGGTCCGAGCCTCGTGGGCGAATCGCTCCACCATGGAGGAATCGGCCATGACTCTGGGGGACATGACCTTGATAGCCACCACCCGGTCCAGGCGAGGCTCCCGAGCCCTGAATACCGCAGCCATGCCCCCCCACCCCACCATCCGCTCCACCTCGTATCGAGGGGCCAACGCGGCTCGAACCCGGGCGAGGAACTCGTCCTGACTACTGGAACCAGATCCCGGACGGCCCGGAGAGTCCGAGCCGTCTACTGGAGAGTTCGATGAGGGGTCGGTCATGATGCCACGCGGGAGGCCACCGGAACGGGATGCTGCATCCGCACCCAATATGCGGGGGCCGGACCGGCATCCGCCAGCGGATCAGTCCGGCGAGCACCGGCCATGGATCAGGGGGCCGGCTGAATCGGAGCCGATTGCCGGGGATGGGGAGGGAGATCGGGTCGGCGGGACACCCGTGCGTCAGTCCCTTCGGTGCACGTGGCGGTATAGCTCGAAACGGGTGGAGTCGGCGACCATCCCGCCGGCAGTCAGCGCTGCCGGACGCTGGGTCGAGTGACACTCACCTCCCTCCGCCAGCAGGTTTCCGCTGAGCTCCGGAGGATCCGAGCCGAAGGCCGACGGCAGCGCAAGCAGGAGGCTGAAGAGGACGGAGCGAACGATGAACATGGAGCCTCGCTTTCAATGACCACCCGAGCTTTTCGAGCCGATTCCGGTCGACCCGGGCCGGGTCTCTGCCGACCCGACACTCCAAAGCTCCCCTCCTCCGGGTCCGGTCTCAACGATGGGTTGATCCAGCGGACATCCCACTGGATCACCGGTCCGTCGGTCGGACGAACGGGAAGCCCGGACCTGCCTTGAGCGAGCCCCACCCATACCTCCACGGAACCGTCCACCCGCCGTGTTCCCCGTCCATCCCTGGTGGTTTGCTGCGGGCTCCCGAATGGACCCATCTTCAGATCCATCATGAGCTTGTACTGGAAGTGCCAGATCGGCGGCTGGACCGCCATGACCCTCTGGAGCCTGGGAATCTCCACGGCGCTGGGAACCCTCACCCTCGAAGGGTTCTTGGCCATCGTATGGGTATCGGGGCTGGGCCTGCTGGGCACCCACCTCTTCCGTCCAATCATGAGGCGAGGAGAATGGACCCGTCTCCCTCCGGCTCGACTCATCCCCCGGGTGGCCCTGGGTATCTTCGTCATCGGGACTTCCATGGGGATCCTGAGCATCCCCTTCATCCTGCCTCGCATCCCCGACGGTGCGAGTCCCTTCCAGTTCATCATCAGCAACACGGTGGGAAGCTGGTTCGCGATCCTGGGCTGGATGCTGCTCTATTTCAGCTATCACTTCCGGACTCAGACCCGTGAGGCTCGGCAGAAGGAGTGGGAGCTGAGAGTCGCCATGAGAGAGAACGAGCTCCGGACCCTGCGAGCCCAGCTCAACCCCCACTTCCTCTTCAACAGCCTCAACAACCTTCGGGGTCTCATCTCCGAGTGCCCCGAGCGGGCACAGGACGCGGTCACGCACCTGGCGGCGCTCCTCAGGTACACACTCCACCTGAGCCAGTCTCCCACGGTGACCCTGGAACAGGAACTCGACGGGGTCCGGAACTACCTGGCATTGGAGAAGATCCGCTTCGAGGAACGGCTTCGGGACGAGGTGGAAGTGGATCCCAACCTCCTGGACCAGGCGGTCCCTCCCATGCTCCTCCAGAACCTGCTGGAGAACGCGCTGAAGCACGGCATCGCCCGACGGCGGGATGGAGGGGTGGTCTCGCTTCGGATCACGGAGGCGGACGGGAGGGTGATGGTCCGGGTCACGAATCCCGGACGGCTCGTAGAGCACGATGGCAGGGAGAGGGTGGGCCTCACCAACGCCCGGGAGCAGCTTCGCCTTCTCTTCGACGAGGACGCCCACCTGGAGCTCCGGCAGGAAACCGAAGGCACGGTGGTCTGCCATGTGGAGCTTCCCCGTCGCCGCGCCGCCGAGGTCCTGTCCGCCCGGGGTCGGGCGGATGAGGTGGATCCGGACGTCTCAGTGGGGCCGGCTCTCCTTCAGGACAGCCTACCGGCCAGGAAGAGCTCCCGGGGCCGGCCTTCCCGGACCCTGAAGCCCGGAGCCCCTCCATGAGCTCCCTTCTGACCGCGCTCATCGTGGACGACGAGCGCCTCGCCCGCCTTGAGCTGCGTCGTCTCCTGGCAGCCCACCCGAGGATCGAAATCCTGGGCGAAGCCCCCAACGCCGAGGAGGCCCGAGCGGCCCTGGCCGAGCTCGATCCCCAGCTCCTCTTCCTCGATGTCCAGATGCCCGGCGAGACGGGATTCGACCTTCTGGCATCCCTGGACCGGGTGCCTCTGGTGGTGTTCACCACCGCCTACGACGACTACGCGCTGAAGGCCTTCGAGGTCAGCGCTCTGGACTACCTGGTGAAGCCCATCGAACCGGCTCGCCTCTCTCGCACCGTGGAGCGACTCCTTCAGTCCCCCGCTGCGGACTCGGCCAGGACGGCCGAAGACGAGGAACCCGAGACCCGGGGGCCACCCCCCCTTCAGCCTCATCACCGCGTCTTCCTGCGCGACGGGGATCGGTGCTGGTTCGTCGAGCTTCGGCAGGTGCGCCTCTTCGAGTCCGCCGACAATTACACCCAGGTGCACCTGGCCGGCGAGAGTCCCCTGATCCTACGATCCCTGAACGAGCTCGAAGCGAAACTGGATCCCCGATTCTTCTTCCGTGCCAACCGCAGCCAGATCATGAATCTGAACGAAGTGGAGTCCATCGACCCCTGGTTCGGAGGCCGCCTGATGGCCAAGGTTCGGGGCGGCCACGAGGTGGTCCTCTCGAGGCGGAGAAGCCGGGAGTTCAGAGAGCGGATGAGCGTGTGAAGCTCCGCAACTCCGCGACCCCTCGGGCGTGACCGGGCCGCCCTGCCCGATCCGACTGCTGGATATGTGATTTTATTATACTGCGAGGGTCCTGATCTCTCACCAGCGTGCCGGCGTGCCCCGGGCGTCCACATGGATGAAGGGGCCGCGGCGGGCATTCGACCTGTAAAGGGACAGCCCGCCCGGTCGCACATGGCGCTCACCCCGAGCCTCGACCCGTTCGATGATCCTGTGGAGCTCACGGGCATCGGCATCCGTTCCCCTCCCCGAGCCATTGAGGCTGTCCATCCAGCCGTCTCCGACCTCGTCGATGAAGACGTCGGCCGCGTCTCCCCAGAGGTGGCGGCTCCCATCGGTGGTATTCCCAATGGCCCGATTGTAGTGAGGCGTTCGGAACGCCGACATCACGTGGAGAGTCTCGGCCCGGATCCCCTCGGCTTTCACCTCTTCCAGTACCGCCTCGAGCTTGAGGAGGAGGGGCTCGGAGAGGGCCAGATAGCGGGGGTCTCCCGGCTGATGGGGGAGGAACTGGCCCAGGGTGAACCCCGGTGCCACACGCAGGTCCAGCACCTCATCCCCCGCCTCGATGAACCCCGGAGGAGGGGAGTCGTCGGCCGGGACCCGGTATTCCCCGATTCGAAACCCGTTCAAGCTCCCGTCGGCAGCCTCTTCGACAGGATGAAGGACGAAGACGTTCAGAGTGATGGCGTCGGCCTCGCCCGTCGCCTCCACGCGGAGGGGCACGGTGCCCGGCTCCAGAGGAGCCGACCAGATCCACCGGCCGGCCGATTCCGGGGCATGGACCCCGTCCGGAGTCCGCAGCCGGAAGTCCTCCGGGGCCGATTCCCCCCAGACCTGGTCCAGTTCGATTTCGATCACCTCGCCGGGACGCACCGTGATCGCCAGGACCCGGTACGGGATCAGCAGGTCCCGGACCCGGAGTCGAAAGGAGGCTCGGACCTTCCGGGAGTAGGGGCGATCCCGCACCCCGGGAGGAAGGGCGGCCCCGTGCGGCGCCACCGGTGCATCCCGGACCAACTCGAGGGGCCGGTCGACGAAGGGATCCGTCGGGAGCACCTCCGGAGAGTGATTCGCCAGGGCTCTCACCGGATCGCCCAGGACCTGGGAGGTGGAGTCGGGAACGAGGCTGCCGGCCACCAGCACCGGGATCGCGAGGATGAGGGCGAGGGCGCCCACGTTACGAAGCATCATACGTTCCTGAGATCCTTAACGGGTTCTGTCCGAGGTGTTCGACTGATCGACCCCTGGACTACCGCGTCACCCCTCCGCAAGATCCCCTGTACTTCTTCATCTAAAGCTTCACCCGCTTCAGGAACTGGGCGTTGACGGCCACGATCACGGTGCTGGCCGACATGAGCACAGCCCCGACCGCCGGGGTCAGGAGGATTCCCCACGTCGCCAGGACACCTGCGGCCAGGGGAATGGCCACGATGTTGTAGCCGGCAGCCCACCAGAGGTTCTGAACCATCTTCCGATAGGTGGCGCGGGAGAGGGTTACGACCCGACCGATGTCCCGGGGATCCGACCGGACCAGGACGATGTGACCTGCCTCCACCGCCACATCGGTGCCTGCGCCCACCGCGATTCCGATGTCCGCGGTGGCCAGCGCCGGCGCGTCGTTCACCCCGTCACCCACCATGGCGACCTTGTGGCCCATGGCCTGCAACTCCTGCACCTTCGACGCCTTGTCCTCGGGCAGGACCTGGGCGAAGACCGTCTCGATCCCCAGCTCCCGGGCCACCGCGTCGGCCACCTCCTGGGCGTCCCCGGTGAGCATGGCCACCTGGATCCCCCGCTCCTGAAGGGACCGAACGGCGTCCCGGCTTTCCTCCCGGATCGCATCGGCCACGGCAAAGACGGCGAGCACCTCTTCCCCTTGCAGGAGATAGATAGCTGCCTGACCCCGGGCACCGGCGTCCTCGGCTCGCTCCCGCAGGACTTCCGGAACCTGAGCACCCTGGGCCTCCAGGAGGGCCGGACCGCCCATGAAGTACTCGGTCCCGTCGATGGATGCGGCCACTCCCTTCCCGGTGAGGGCCCGGAATCCCTGGGCTCGAGGGAGTTGGATTTCCCGCTCCTCCGCCGAGTTCACGATTCCCCGGGCAATGGGGTGCTCCGACTCGGCTTCGACGCCTGCGGCGATCCGGAGCGCCTCCTCCTCGGTGAGGTATTCGGTCACGGCCATCTCCACCACCCGGAACTGGCCCAGGGTCAGGGTCCCGGTCTTGTCAAAGACCACCATGTCCAGGTTCCGGGCCTCCTCCAGCCCCCGCCGGTCCCGCACCAGGAGCCCGTTTCCGGCCCCCATGGTCGTGGAGATGGCCACCACCAGGGGCACGGCCAGTCCCAGGGCGTGGGGGCAGGCGATGACCAGGACCGTCACCGTCCGGACGATGGAGAAGTCGATGGGGGCCCCGATGAGCTGCCACGTCACCAGGGTGACCACACCCGCAGCCAGGGCCACCGCGGTCAGAAGCCGAGCGGCCCGGTCGGCCAGGTGCTGGGCCCGGGACTTGGATTCCTGAGCGTCCGCCACCAGGCGCATGATCCCGGAAAGCTTGGTGTCCTTCCCGGTACCTGTCACCTCCACCCGAAGGGAGCCTTCCCCGTTGATGGTTCCGGCGATGACCTCATCCCCCTCCCCCTTCTTCACGGGCCGGGACTCGCCGGTGATCATGGCCTCGTCCAGGGCGGTCTCACCACTCCGGACGATCCCGTCCACGGGCACGGATTCACCGGGTCGAATGAGGACGAGGTCACCCTTCTGAAGCTCGGACACCGGCACCTCCTCCTCGCCCTCCTCCGTGATCCGGTTCGCCGTGTCCGGAAGGAGCTTGGCCAGCTCCTGGAGGGCGCCCTGGGCCTGCTCGATGGAGCGCATCTCGATCCAGTGACCCAGGAGCATGATGGTCACCAGGGTGGCCAGCTCCCACCACAGCGCCTGGGCATCGATGAGCCCCAGCTGAACCACCCACGAGAACCCGAAGGCCACGGCAATGGCCAGCGAGATGAGGGTCATCATCCCTGGGAGCCGGTCCCTCAGCTCGTCCACTGCCCCCTTGAGGAAGACCAGTCCGCCGTAGAGAAACACGGCGGTGCCCAGAACGGGTGGAATCCAGTCCGATCCGGGGAAGGTGGGGGCCGTGTAGCCCAGGAGATCCTGAATGTGTCCTGACCAGAAGACCACGGGGAGGGTCAGAACGAGGGAAACCGCGAATTTCTCCCGAAAGGCCTCCGGGGAATGGCTCTCGTGATGCTCGTGGCCACCACCGTGAGGGCGATCTCCTCCGTGATCGTCATCCTTCTCGTGGTGGCCATTCTGGCCCGCGAGGCCCACGTGATCCGCACCTTGGGCCTGAGTTGCTCCGTTCGTCTTCATGAACGCCTCCGCTTCAGTTCGAGTTCACGCCAGAGGGAGTAGATGACCGGGAGTACGATGAGGGTCAGGATCATGGCGGTGAGGAGTCCCCCCACCATGGGCGCCGCGACGCGCTGCATGGTGGCCGCACCCACTCCTGTGGCCCACATGAGGGGCATGAGTCCACCGATGTCCGAGACCACCGTCATCATGACGGGTCGGACCCTGGTGGTGGCGCCCTCGAGCGCCGACGACCTCACCAGCTCGGGGGTCAAACCGGCCTCCCCCACCTCGTCCACCCTTCGCTGGAAGGCCTGGTCGAGATAGAGGAACATGACCACGCCGAGTTCGGCTGCGACCCCGGCCAGAGCGATGAATCCGACCCAGACGGCCACGCTCGTGTTGTAGCCCAGAAGCCAGAGAAGCCACACCCCGCCGACCAGCGCGAAGGGCAGGGTCAACATCACCATCACGGCTCGGGTCGCGCTCCTGAAATGCAGGAAAAGCAGGAGGAAGATGAGTCCCAGGGTCAGGGGTACCAGGAGGGTCAGTCGTTCCTGAACCCGCTCCATCGCCTGATACTGGCCCGCCCACTCCAGGCGGAAGCCGGCGGGGAGTTGCACCTGATCCCGGATCAAGGCATCGGCCTCGGTCACGTACCCACCGAGATCCCGCCCTTCCACATCGATGAAGACCCGGCTCACAGGGAAGGCATCCTCGGTATTCACCACCATGGCCCCCTCCGACGGCTCGATCCGAGCCAGCTGGCCCAGGGGTACCTGGGTGCCGGCAGGGGTGTCGATGAGCACGTCGGCGATCCGTTCGGCGCTCTGGCGAAGCTCGCGAGGGTACCGAACCTGAACGGTATAGCGCTCCCGTCCCTCCACCGTGCGCGTGGCCGACTCGCCCCCGACCGCCGTCATCATGGCAAGCTGCACCTCCCGCACGTTCAGTCCGTAACGGGCCGCCTCCCGGCGGTCCACTACCACGTCCAGGTAGCTCCCGCTCGCCCCGCGCTCCGCCACCGCGCTCCGGGTCCCCTCCACCTGGTAGAGGAGCCCTTCGATCTCCTCACCCAATCGCTCGATCTCATCCAGGTCATCCCCGAAGATCTGCACCCCCACGGGAGAGCGCATTCCGGTGGCCAACATCTCGATCCGGTTCTGGATGGGCATGGTCCAGACGTTCATGACCCCGGGCATCCGCACCGCCGCATCCATCTCCGCCACGAGGGAGTCGTAGTCCACCCCGGCCCGCCATTCGGAGGCGGGCTTCAGGTTCACCAGCGTCTCGAACATCTCCAGAGGCGCCGGGTCGGTGGCGGTATTGGCCCGCCCCGCCTTCCCGATCACGCTCTCCACCTCGGGAAAGGAGACCAGGATGGAGTCCTGGACCCGCATGATCTCGGCGGCCTGCTGAATCGACACCCCCGGCAGGGTCATGGGCATGAAGAGGGCCGTCCCCTCCTCCACCGGGGGCATGAACTCGGAGCCCAGGCGACCCAGAGGGATCACCGTCACCGCAAGGATCACCGCGGCGAGTCCCAGAGTGACCCAACGGAAGCGGAGGGCAAGGGAGAGGACCGGCCGATAGCCACCCAGGAGGGCCCGGCTCACCGGGTTCTCCTTCTCGGACCGGATTCGTCCCCGCACGAAGTACCCCAGGGCCACCGGAATCAGGGTCACAGCCAGCAGCGCCGCCCCCGCCATGGCAAAGGTCTTGGTGAACGCCAGGGGCCGAAAGAGCCGTCCCTCCTGCGCTTCCAGTCCGAAGACCGGAAGGAAGCTCACGGTGATCACCAGCAGGCTGAAGAAGATGGCCGGACCCACCTCTGAAGCCGAGGCGGCCACGATCTCCCACCTCCGGGCCGGCGAGATCGAGCCCTCTTCGCTCTCCAGGTGCTTGTGCATGTTGTCGATGAGGACCACGGCGGCATCCACCATGGCCCCGATGGCGATGGCGATCCCCGCCAGGGACATGAGATTCGCCTGGACCCCGAGGATCCGCATCACGAGGAAGGCGAAGAGGACCGCCACCGGGAGGGTGATCACCACCACCAGCGCGCTTCTCAGGTGCAGCAGAAAGAGCGAGGCGATGAGCGCGGTGAGGATCAGCACCTGGATCAGGGTCCGGGTGAGGTTCCTCTGGGCCTCCCGGATCAACTCGGATCGGTCGTAGGCCGGCACGATGGAGACTCCATCGGGGAGCCCGGCCTCGACCTCTGCGATCCGGTCCTTCACGGCGTCGATGACCTCCAGCGCATCGGCACCGTGACGCATCACGACGATCCCGGTGACCACATCCCCCCGCCCGTCCTTGTCCGCCACCCCGCGGCGCATGTCCGGGCCGAGCTGGACCCGGGCCACGTCTCCCACCCGAATGGCCGTCCCGTTCCGGGTGGCCAGGGGGATCTCCTCGATCTCTTCCACCGACTCCAGATAGCCCAGCCCCCGGACCATGTACTCCCGTCCCCCCTGTTCCACGATACGCGCGCCCATGTCGGCGTTGGCCTCACGGATGGCGGCGGTCACTCGGTTCAGCGAGAGTCCCTGGGCCCGAAGCTGGTCCGGATCCACATCCACCTGGTACTGCTGGACGTACCCCCCCACGGTGGCGATCTCGGCCACTCCCGGGACGCCCTGGAGCTGGTAGCGCACGAAGAAGTCCTGGAGGGAACGGAGCTCCGCCAGGTCGTGGCGGTCCGACTCCAGCGTGTATTGATAGACCCACCCGACCCCGGTGGCATCCGGACCGAGCCGCGGGGTGACTCCATTGGGGAGTTCGTCGCCGAGCTGGGAGAGCTGCTCCAGGACTCTGGAGCGGGCCCAATAGGGGTCGGTCCCGTCCTCGAAGAGCACGTAGACGTAGGAGGTCCCGAATGCCGAAATCCCCCGGACCGTCGTGGCCCCCGGGACAGCGAGGAGTGTGGTGGTGAGGGGATAGGTGACCTGGTCCTCCACGATCTGGGGTGCCTGCTCGGCCCAGTCGGTCTGGACGATGACCTGTACGTCCGAGAGATCGGGGATGGCATCCACCGGTGTGGTCCGCACGGACCAGACACCTCCGGCGACCAGAAAGGCAGCGAGGATCAGGATCAGCCCCCGATTGTGGACCGACCCCTGGATGATCCGCTCAAGCATCGGGACCCCCGGCGTCGTGCCCACCGTGGTCGTGCTCCGGCTGCTCGTCCATGTCCATTTCCATGCCCGGCTCGTCCATGTCCATCTCCATTCCCGGCATACCGGGCTGACCCATCATGGCGTCCATAAGGCGGCTCTCGGCATCCAGGATGAAGCCGGCACGGGCGACCACGAGCTCTCCTTCCTCCAGGCCCGAGAGGACCTGGGTTCGGCCTCCGGCCTCGGCCCCGATCTGGATGGTCCGGTTCTCGTACGACCCCTCCCCGTGAGCAACGAAGACGAGACTCCGCTCTCCGGTATGCATCACCGCGTCCCGGGGGACGGTCACTGCGTCCTCGGCGACGACCACCCGGGCCCGGGCCGTCCCGTACATTCCCGGCTTCAGGCGCATGGCCGGGTTGAGGAGTTCGATCCGTACCCGGGCCGTGCGCCGATCCCGCTCCACCTCCGGGTAGACGTAGGCGACCTCCCCCTGCACCGGTTCGCCCGGATAGGCGGCCACCTCCACCTCCACGGGTGTCCCGACGTGGACGAAGCGGAGGTCCCGCTCGTAGACGTCCACGTCGATCCAGACCTGGGACAGATCGGCAAGGCGGTACAGTGTGGACCCGCTCTCGAAGCGTTCCCCGGCCTGGATCCGCTTCTCCACCACATATCCGGTGAAGGGCGCGGGGAGAGTCAGGTGGGGCTGAACCTCCCCAGACTCCTCGACGGCTCGGATGTCGTCGTCGGAAACGTTCCAGTAGCGCAGCCGCTCCCGGGCCGCTTCCACCACGGAGCGACCTCGGTCCGAACTCCCCGGAACCCGACTGCTTGCGAGGGTTCCAGCAAGTCGGGCGGCAGCCAGTAGATCTTCCTGGGCCGAGACCAGCTCCGGGCTGTAGACCTCGAGCAGGGGCTCGCCGGCCTCCACCAAACGCCCCGTGAAGTCGGCGTGGAGCCGCTCGGCCCAGCCGCCGAACCTGAGGCTCACGACGCTGAGGCGGGTCTCGTCCCAGGTCACCTCGCCGGTCCCCCTGATCGTCCGTTCCAGGTCCTCGGTGCGGGCTTCTTCGAAGGTCACACCCAGTCGGTGGGCCAGCTCGTCCGAGACCCGGATCATCCCATCTTCGTGTTCGTGCGCCTCCTCTTCCTGACGATCGGTCGGAGCATGCTCCGTGTGCTCCTGGCCGACCGGCTCTGACACAGCATCGTGCCCGTCATGCCCATCGTCGTCGGCCACGCCACAGCCCAGGAGGAGGGCGGTGAGGAGCACGGCGGTCGAGGCCACCCGAGTGGACGAGCGTGGTGAGTTGGATTCGATTCGACGGTACCTCATCGGTCCTCCCTCCGGCTGATGCGCGCACCCACCGCCTGTTCGAGTCGGGCCAACTCCTGCCCGAGCCCGGCGGTGAGGTGGGCCAGTTCGATCTCGTTGCGGAAAAGGACGGCGTAGGCCTCCATGAGGCTCACGAAGTCCACCTCCCCCTGACGGTATGCTGCGGCAGAGCTCTCTACGGTGGCTCGGGCCTGAGGAATCACCCCCTCCTCGAGCAGGATCACCTGCTCCCGAGCACGGATGAGATCGGCGTGGGCTCGGGCTACCTCCTCCCTCACGGAGCGTTCGAGAGATGCCACTCCCAGCTCCTCGGCCTCCCATTCGAACTCGGATTCCCGGATGACCTGATCTTGCTTCCGACCCCGGAAGACGGGAAGTGGCACGGAGATCCCAGCGGAGAACATGTCGGCTCGGCCACTTCGCATGCCGTAGCCGCCGGTGACGGAGATCCCGGGTCTTCGGTCCAGGCGGGCCACCTGCATCTCGCGTCTGGCCACTTCCCCCTGCCCCCGAGCGAGAAGGAGCTCCGGGTGGTTTCGGACCGCCTCCTGCTGGAGCTGGGCGAGGGTGGGGAACCCTCCGCCCAACTCCGGATTGGTCAGATAGGAGGTGAGCACCCCGGGGCCCGGATCCGCGTCCAGAAAGTCCTCCGCCCAACCGGGGAGGGTCACCTCTACGGATTCCCTGGAATCCCGCCCTAGAAGAGAGTTGATTCCTGCGAGCGCCACGCTACGACGTTGACGAAGCTCGGCGAGGTGTTCCTCGATGGCGGCCAGCTCCGTCTGGGCCCGGAGGATGTCCTGTTGAGGAGCAAGTCCCTGCGTGTAGGCTGCCTCGGCGGAGGCCGCGAAGGCCTCCAGCGCCAGATGCGCCTCATGGTGCACCTCCTCGGCCATCTCCACCAGGAGAAGCTCGAAGTAGGCCTCCCGGAGTTGTGTGGTCACGGACCAGCGAGCCACCTCCACCCTGGCCCGAGCCACGGCCACCCTGGCTTGGGCGCTCTCCTCCCGGGCGTGTCTGAGTCCCCTGGGCGGCAAGGTCTGGGAAAGCTGGAACGAGGCCATGGCCATCCCGTCCGCCGAGAGGTTGAAGTCGGGGAGTGGGAGGTTCATGAGGCCGACTGAGAGGGTGGGATCGGGCAGAGCCCCCGCCTGCGGCACCTGAGCCTCGAGGGCCAGGATTCGGGTTAGAGCGGCCTGGATTCCAGGGTGGGAATCGAGCGCCTCGACGACCAGAGAATCCAGGGGATCGACGGGGGTCTCATCCGGTGAGATGCTGGGGCCCGGGAGCGAATCCAACTCGATCTCCTGTGCCCCGGCGGAGAAAGCGAGGAAGAGTCCTGCGAAGAGGCCGTAGAGGAGAGCCGGACGAGAAACTGCACTGGTGCCGGCGCCCCGGGTCGGGGTGTTCATGGATGCACCTCGTGGGTACCTGAACCCGTGGAGTGCAGGCTGCATGGCTGCACCCTGCCCCCGGATCAGGGGATGTAGGTCATACGGTTGTCTGGGAACTCAGGTGGCCGCAGAGAGCGGCCTGGAAGGATCAACCGCGAGGTGGTCGAAACTGCGTCAACGGCAGGAGGGCTCCTGCGACATCGTCGGAAAGGGGGCGGGCGAGGGCCTCCATGGGAGCTGGAATCTGTGCGGTCAGCATCAGGACGGAAGGAGCAGTGGCAGATCCGGAGCAGACCGCCAACGAGCCCGATCCGAAGGGGCAGGCATCCGAGTTGGAGGGCTGCGAGTGGTCCCCGTGGTCGTGTGGGGCTGCCGACCCTTCCGCGTGGCCGGACGCATGGGTGTCCGGGTGGTCGGGAGCCTGCGCCGTCTCGGTGACGTGCTCCTCCATCTCAGGGTGGCACAACGCAGCCACGAGACCATCTCCGGTGTGGGCCAGAAAGGCCAGGACCAGAAAAGGTGCCAGGAATCGGACTCCAGGCGTGCGGCCGAGAGGCGCCATCGTGTCTGCGGTCAGGGTCCGGTGCGAATATTCGTCTTGCTTGCCAGGTATCCGCACCCCTCTTGGTCAGGAAAGGTCCCCCAAGCCCCGCACCGACCGAGCCGCCCTTGCTCTCACTCCCCCGACCACGGCCGAGCCGCCAGCGCCGCCATGACCCGAGGATCGCGGTTGTAGATGTCGTCCCGGAAGTGAACGGTGCCGTCGAGCTCCACCCACGCGGTCCAGTACTGAACGTGCACTGTGTAGGATCGGGGCAACGTGACAGCACGCTCCCGACCCTGTGCGATCACCTCCCGGATGCGCTCCGGGGTCCAGGACGGATCGTCGCGAAGGAGGTGGGCCGCCAGCTCCAGGGGCCGCTCCACCCGGATGCACCCGGAGCTGAAATCCCGGGTGACCCGGTCGAAGAGCTCCCGGGCCGGCGTATCGTGGATGTAGACGTTGTGCCGGTTGGGGAACATGAACTTCACCTGGCCCAGGGCGTTGTCCGGGCCGGGCTCCTGGCGAAGGCGGAAGCGCCGGTTGAACTCGGCGCCGCTCATGCCCGTCCAGTTCACCGTACTTGGATCGACGACGCGGTTCGTCCCATTCTCGAAGAGAACCATGTTCTGCCGACTCACGTACCCCGAGTCCTCCCGGATGCGGGGAAGCTGGTCGTTGGCGGCGATTCCCGGGGGCAGGTTCCAGTACGGTGCCAGGGCCAGGTAGGTCATCTCGGCCGAGAAGACCGGCGTCTGACGATAGTTCCGCCCGACGATCGCCCGGAGCCGGAGTGTCTCCTCTCCGTCATCCACCACATGGACCTGGTACCCGGGGATGTTCACCAGGATGTACCGGTCCCCCAGCTCCCGGGGAAGCCAGCGCCAGCGCTCCAGATTGACCACGAGCTGACGATACCGTTCAGTGGCTGGCACGTTGAGCGCCCTTCGACTGGCCGGACCGACCCTTCCGTCGGAGGCCAGGCCGTGGGTCCGTTGGAAGGCCTTCACCGCTTCCTCGAGGGCCTCGTTGTAGAGTTCGGGGTCCCCCGGCGCCGCATGGTCTCGGGGAAGGTGACCCGTCGCCGCCAGCCGAGCCCTGAGGAGGGGTACCCTTTCGCTCCGGTCTCCCGGGTCCAGGGTGGGGCCCTCGGGGATCTCGGCCCATCCTCCCGCCTCCACGATCCGTTCGTACTGTCGCAGCGTCCTCCGCAGGATCTGGTACCGGTTTCCGGACGGCCGCAACTCGTTCAGGGCGTGACGCACGCCCTGACCCGCCAGAGCCTCCTCGAGGATCGGGCCCATCTCGAGCCCGTTTCGGGACGCGGTCCAGGCCGGCTCCACCGAGTTGGGATCGAGTCGGCCGAGCGCCAGGTGCGACCCGAGCTGCAGGAAGGCGTCGGTGAGAAGGAACTCCACATCCACCTGGTTCCGGAGCTCGTCGTCAGGGTCGTCTGCTCGACCCAGGATCGGGATGAGGGAGTCCAGCGCGATCCGGTGGTAGTCGTCAGGGTCCAGGCCGTCGGCCCGGGCTCCCCCGATCTGGGCCAGAAGGGTCCGGGCCTCCCGGGTCACCTGGTCCCCCTGGATCCAGATGGGAAGGAATCCTCGATTCCGATAGATCTCGGGGAGGGTCGTGGTGGAACGGATCCTCTCTCCCCCGCTCCAGGTGGGTACTCCCTGGGACAAGGCCTCGACCCGACTCCGGATCTCCGATTCCAGATTCGGAGTCGACTCCCCCAAGGTCACCCACGCCGCGGCCTCGACCGGGCCGGTGTGGACACCCGCGATCCCATGCCCGCCCAGGGCCGGAGTCGACCGCGGCGCCAATCCATGGTCTGGCGGGCCGGCTGTCGATGCCCCCCCGAGAACGAGCCCCAGGAGGAGGGGAAGAAAGACCACCCTGGTCCAGGGGAGTCGGTCAGTCACGGGCTCCGTCCAGATCAGAGTCGAGGTTGGCGTCGTCCGTCAGAACCGGGGTTTCTACCCTGGAGGGTCCGAGGTAATCCCAGTTGAGGATCGCGTTCCAGGCCAGAGCGAAACTCCCCCGGGTCTGGTTCCGGTGCAAGGTCCGCACGCCGTAGAGGACGATGAACCCCTCGCCGAGAGGCAGGGAGACGATGGCCGGATGACCACCCAGACCCTCAGGGCCGGCGACCAGGCCGCTGAGAAACACGTCTTCCGTGGGTGCGTAGCGGAGCACCACGTGCTCTTCCAGGTCGGAAGAGACGGACAGATAGGGCCCGAAGCGATCGAAGACCGGGACCCTCTCCTCGTATCCAAAGACGATGGGGTGACCGAGGTCATCCACCTCGCCGAGCACGATGGATCCCGGACTGAAGAGCTCGGACGGCGAGCGGAGAGAGACCCCGCGCACCAGCCCGAACTCCACCGGGAGGGTGGCTGCGGAGCCCAGGGCCAGGAGGGTGCCGCCCCCGTGCACGAAGTCCCGGAGGGCGGCCAGCCCCTCGTATCCCATCCCACCGGTCATGTCCGGCGTGGTGGAGATCTGTCCGATGCTGGGCATGCCGCTCAGTGGCTCCCAGGGGAGGGGCCCATCGGCTGGATCCACCCCTGAGAAGATCTCTCTGCCCGTCGCGTTCCTCCCCTGTTCGGGAAAGAGAATCACGTCGAATCGGTCTCGCAGATTCCCCTCCCGAAGGCGATCCTCAGGCAGATAGATGAATGGGATGTTCCACCCGTCCAGGGCGTAGCGGATCGATCCGTCGTCCTGGGTGTTGCGCCAGGTGTGGAGAAGGGCGATCCGGGGGAGCGTCTGAGGGCGATGTTCGATGGCGTCGACCTCCTCCTGGGACATTCCTGCTACCTCCATCCCATACGCCTCGGCCCACCGCTCCATCCGGTCCCGGGAGAGGTCGTCGGTGCGAATGAGCCAGGACCCTCGGCCGAACGAGTCCTCCTCCCCGATCTCCAGCGGCTCCCGGGTGACCCGGACCGGCACCTCTTCCCCCAGGGACCACCTGGCCTCCAGAGTGTGGGCCGAGGCCTCGGCCCGGACCACCCACCAATCGGACCCCTCCGCCCCTCCGCGAAGCCGGCCAGCCAGATGGACGGGGTCTGTGACCAGGGTCATGGAATGACCGAAGACCTGGTCGTCATCGACCTCATGTACCGTGACGTTGTGGACCAGGGGGAAGGTCCAGGCCACATCGTCGTAGGGGCGCGGAGCGTTCTCGGGGAAGTGCTGGATCTCCATGAGGTTCCGGACGAAGTCTCCGTAGGGCTGGTCGGCCCGGATCAGGAGATCGCCCTGCTCCACCCCAACCTCACCGAACTCCCCGCGAGATTCCGAACGATGCAACTCCACCCCGTGGGTACGCAGGAGGTTGGCCATATGGGCCACATCAGGACGCCGGAGCTGGTCCGTGGGGATCACCCAGGCGTGGGGCGCCTGCGTCCGACCCCGCTCCACCGAGTTGGCGTTCTTCCGCCAGTAGTTCCGCAGGAGCTCCCTCCGGTTCCGCGCCAGCAGATGGGCCGAGTGCAGCACCCCGGTCTGAGCGTAGTTCAGGTTGTTCCTGAGCGACCAGGTCACCTCGGCATAGGGAGGGTTGGCCCGGAACCACTCCACCGAGGTCCGATTCTCACCCACCTCACGATCCAGGGTCTGAGGCACCGAGTTGCCGAAAGTCTCGTAGAAGCGTCCCACGGCGTTCCGGTTATTGAACGCGAAGACCATGTATCCCGGATTCCATCCGTCGAAGAAGTCATGGGTCCAGACCCCGGGCATCCCATGGGCGGTGGCCTGGGTCACCTCGTGGTGGGCGATCCACTGCCACTCATGGCGCGTGATGGCATCGATGTTGGGGTTGTAGGGGCCGGTCCCGGTGGAGACGTAGAGGAAGGGAACGGACTCGTGGAGATCGAGCCCCACCGGATACTTCCAGTGCTCGAAAAGGGAGACGACCTGGCGGCTCAGATTCAGCGTGAGCTGGAGCCCGTCGCGGTTGTTGTCGTGGCGGATGTACTTCCCCCAGAAGGGAGGTCCGGGCGGTCGGTCCTCCCAGATCTCCACATCGGTGGCGTGGAGCCGGTACCACTCCACCACCCGGTCGCGACCGTCAGGATCGGTCACCGGCATGATGAAGAGGAGGGAGTTCTCCCGGATCTCCTGGATCATCGGGTCGTCGGAGACCGCCACCCGATAGGCCAGTTCGGCCGTCACTTCGGGGTGGCCGGTTTCGGGCGAATGCAGACCGGAGAAGATCATGTAGATCGCCGGAAGATCCGCGACGATCTCCTCCATCTCGTCCCGCGAGGTCTCCCTGGGATCCGTCAGACGGTGGTAGGCCGCCCGGATCTCCTCCACTCGGGCCAGGTTCTCCTCGTTTCCCACTTTCACCAGCGCGAAGTTGCGCCCCTCCTCCGTTTCATCCAGTAGGTCGAACTCCACCCTGGGCGACGCGGCGGCCAGGGCCTCGTACCAACCGTAGAATTCCGCAGTGGTATGGAGCGTACCTGGTTGGCCCAGGGGATACCCGAAGTGCTCCACCGGCGACGGAACCCCCTCCCTCAGGGGAAGGTGATCGACCAGGGGGCTCGTGAACTCCGCCCCCGTGGTCCAGGACCGCATGAGTCGGGTCGCCGTGGTATCCACGGGCTGCCCCCAGGGGGTGGTAGGGGCGATGGGGTCGGCCAGATGCCAGTCGAAGGTCTGGGGCGCACCCCGGGTCGAGGCGTCCTCCCCGTCCTGGCCCTGGAGTCCGACGGGAAGCACGAGCACGCTGGCGAGGAGGAAGGACAGCAGGACTCGGGGACGACACATATGGACGCTTCCTTCTGCGGGGTGTGGAACGGGTCGGTGCAGGGCCGCAGTGTGGTGAGTCAGAGATTCGCCGACCTTCGCGACCCGACTCACCGTACCAGCGGCCCCTTTCTCCGAGAATACGGACCGACGCGCTCCCGCGCACGCCGGAACCGCTCGAGAAAAGCCCCCACGCCCCGAATCCTGCCGCGTCCTCGACTCCGGTCAGGTCACCTCACCCTTTCGCCGACCCGCCAGGAATCCATCCACAGAGAAGCTTCCTCCCCCCCGGACCACGAAGTAGAGGAAGATGAAGCAGTAGAGCGTAGCCGTGGTGCCTCCGTTCACATACGGCCAGAAGTCCTGGGGGGCATGCGCCAGGAAGTATGCGAAGGCCATGAGCCCGGACGAGAGAAAGGCTGCGGCCCGGGTTCCGAATCCCACCAGGATGAGAAGACCCCCGAAGAACTCGATGACCCCGGCGAAGAACCGAAGTTCGGGAAACTCCACCACCGAACCGTCGAACCACCCCCAGAGCTTCGCCGCTCCATGCTGGAAGAAGAGAAAGCCAGTGACGATCCGGAGGATGTTCAGAAGGATGGGCTCCAGGCGTTCCTGCATCGTGGGTGCTCCCGGTGAAGAGATGGGGGTGGATGAATCGACCCGCCCCCCGGCTTCCATGATGGGCTCGGGGGTCGACGGTCTGGAGAGAACGACGAAGGGTACCGCCGAGGGTCCGACGGGGTCCATGGAGGGCGTGGCAGCGGGGCTGGGGACCCGGCGCCCGTTCGGCGCCGCAGCGTCGCTCGCGCTCCGTCAGGGCCGCCCGGCGGTTCCGGGAACCTCGAGCAGGGCCAGCCAATCCTCCGGTCCATCGGCTACACGGGCCTGGACTTCGGAGCGAACCAGATCCCACTCCGGGTCGGCGTCGCGCCAGAGTTCGGCCGCCCTCCGATAGGCCGCCGAAGCCGCGGCGCGGTCGCCCTGGGCCTCGTGCACCTCTCCGATCCGGACCCAGGAAGCCCCCAGGAGCGGAGCCTCGCCGAGACTGCTACGGACCAGCGTCTCGTACCATCCCAGGGCCGCCTCTGCGGCTCCTTCCTCCCGTAGAAGCTCGGCCAGAAGAAAGCGCTCCCGTGCCAGGGAGTAGAGCGGGGAGAGCCGGGTCCGCTCGTACCAGGTGCCGGGGGCGGTGAGAAGCTTCTCGAAGCTCTGCAGGGCCAGCGACCGCTCCTGACTCCGTCGCACGGCTTCAGCCTCCAGGGCGCGGGCGAGGAGTGGACCAAGGGGAGCCTCGTGCGGTGGGAGAGCGTTCAGTGCCTCCACCGCCTCGCCCAACGACGGCCGCGGGGTGGATGACGCCTGGGCCGACGCCCCTCCCAGGGCCGCGAGGTACCAGCCCAGATCCTCGTCGACTCCCGCCGTCCTCGCCGCCTCCGTGCCCGGCACGAGGGTCGGCCCCCCCCACGAGTCTCGTGGCGCAGCGGGTCGGGGCGTCATATCTCGCGCAGGACGGGCCCCGGGGGGATCTTCGATCACCAGAGGAAGCCCACCGCTCACCTCCAGGGCCCGGAGCTCCAGCAGGGCCTCCGGGAGCGAGTGAAGGTAGGCGCGCAGGAGCGCCCCCTGGGAAGGAGCGATTTGCTCGAGGGCGGTCACCTCGTCTCCGGCAGCTCTCAGGCGCCCCATGGCCAGCTCGAGAAAGGCGGCCCGGGTATGGCCCCGCGCCCGCTCCAGGTCGGAGGACGCCTCCTCAGCGCGGGTCCGCGCCAGTTCGAGGGCTCCGGGCACTTCGTGGAGATACCTCACGAGATATTCCACGGCCCAGCCCACGGCTCGGTCGGGCTCATGCCGCGCTCGTTCGAGGACTCTTAGCTGGGCGGGCCGGTTCCGGGTGGCCCAGGCCGCCAACGCCTCCACCGAGAGGTTCGGACCCTGGTCCGGGTCTCCCGCCGACAGACGCTCGAGTATATGTGTCAACTCGTTGACCCGGCCCTCACTGACCTCGGTCAGGGCCAGATGGAAGAGCGCACCCCGATGGTCGGGCTGGACCTCCAGAACGCGCTCCCAGGCCTCCCGGGACTCCGAGGGAGCCCGACCCATCACCGGTGCATAGTGAAACAGGACCTCTCCCAGATTGAACCAGGCCTCCACGTTCTCCGGCTGGCGGATGAGGATCTGCCGGTAGAGGCGCTCCGACTCCATGGGCCGCCCCCCGAGGAAGGCGTCCAACGCCGAGATCAGGAGTTGCTCCTGCTCCGGAAGGCGGGATGCGTGGGCCCGCCCCCTCTCGATCCAGCTCCGGGCCAGGTCGAAGTCCGGAGATCCCATCCACAGAGCGCTCAAGGCCCCCCGGTAGTAGGCCAGAGCAAAGGAGGGATCGAGGTCCACCGCCACCTCCATGGCCTGGAACGCGCCCTCGTAGTCCCCCCTGCGGTAGAGATCCTCGCCTTCGAGGAAGCTGCGGAAGGCCGGAAGGGAGTGGGTCGTGACGGCAGCCGTCCGGCCCAGCCAGCTCCCAGCTGGAAGATGCTCCATCGCCAGGATCTCGCGAACCAGATCGTCCATGATCTGGAAGAGGAGGGTTTCATCCGTCGTGTGCTTCCGGAGGGAGGCCAGCAGATCGCCTCCCTGGCGGTACAGATAGACGATGATCTCGATCCGACCGCCGAACTCGATCACGCTGCCGGTGATGTAGAACTGGGCGTCATAGCGCTCGGCGATCCGGTCCGCCTCCCGCACGGGAACGGGGCCGGGAACGCGCGCCTCATCCAGGGCCGAGGCCACGGCCAGGGGATCGACCATCCGGAGGGGCCGGAGCTCACCCAGGCTGATGTTCAGGAGTTCGGCCACCCCGCTCCCGAGGTACGCGTAGTCCTCGCTCCCCTGAAAGGAGAACGGGAGAACGGCGACCCGGGCCCCGGCGTCGGTGGCGAGAGTCGAGGCCTCGCTCGAAGGCCCTTCCCGCCCGATCAGCGCGATGGCCAGCCCCAGCATCACGGCGAACGCCCACCCCGTGAGAGACACCGGGCCCAGCCCCAGCACCGTGCGAGTTCGCCGTCGGGGATGCCGAAGCCCGGTCGAGCCTTCCGGCGCCGCATCGATCCAGGGGGGCCGTCGATCGGAGTCCCCGGCCCGGCGCCTCGGTCCGCCGGAATCGGTGGTGACATGGGGCCAGGCCTCCGGCTCGGGAGTCCCGGACCCCGGAAGGGCCGAAGGTGACCGGGCCGGGGCCTGGCCCGTAGCCCCTGAACCAGCGGAAGTATTCAGACCGATGCGGGCCACGAGCTCCCGCGTCGCCGTGGAGGGCTCGACCCCCAGCTCCCGCTCGAGGCGCTCCTCGAACTCCCGGTAGACCGAGACGGCGCGACCTCGGTCACCGGCCAGCTCCAGCGCCGAAAGAAGGCAGCGAAGGGGCCGCTCCTCTAGAGGCGCGATCCGCACCGCGGATTCGGCATGGCGGCAGGCCGTCGGGAGATCTCCCGCCTCCCGGGCCTCGTCAGCGGCGGCCATGGCCGCATCTCGGGCGCGACCTTGAAGGAGGGACCGGGCCTCATCGAGCCAGCGATCGAACTCAGGGTGGTCGGGAAGGGAGAAGCCCTCGAGCAAAGGTCCGGTATAGAGCTCGAGGGCGCCGCTGGCATCGCCCGCGTCGAGCCGTTGCTGGAAGAGCTGGACATCCGCCCGGAGGAAGTCCGGTGCGATCCGAACCCGATCCGCCTCCTCGGTCGGCAGAGCCCGCTTGCCCAGGGACCTTCGGAGAAAGTAGAGGGCCTGGCTCAGCGCGTGCCGACCACTTTCGGGGTCCGCATCAGGCCAAAATAGGGACACAAGGTGGTCCCGGGACGCGGAACCACCCTGCTCAATGGCAAGGAAGGCAAGTAACGCGATTCGCTTGGGCTGGCTCAGAACGGAGCGTACCGCCACGCCGTTGCCATCGACAAGCTCCACGCGTCCGAAGCAGCGGAGCTCATGCATGATGAATCGAAGATAAAGCGGCGGAGCCGGCAGCGCCATCGAGACGGAGATAGAGGGACATGGGTGCAGAGTGGGCCAGGTGATTCCCGCGTGATAGCCCGGTGATACCCCCGCGCCATTCTCTCGTCGCGAGATCTCGCCCCCTGCGGCGAACTCGGGCCGTCATCCCGAGGTTTCACGCTTCCAGGATGGAGGAAACCCATGAGCCTGCTCTACCGTCACAGCACTGTCGACCCCGTCCGCCCACCGCCGGGAGCATCGCACCCGGCCGGCCGCCTCGGGGCCCTCCTCTTGGCCGGCATCGCCCTGGCGATCGTCCTGGCCCTTACCCTCCCCGGCGCCGCCGTCGCCCAGGCCACCGGATCCATTGACGGGCAGGTCCGGGACGGCGACGGACTTCGGCCCCTGGCCGGCGCCCAGATCCAGTTGGTCGGCACCGAGCGAGGAGTCCTTACCGACCCCTCGGGTCGATTCACCCTTCCAGAGGTCCCCGCGGGCACCCACCGACTGAGGGTCGTCATGTTGGGGTTCGCCACCCGCGAGGTCGAGGTGGACGTTGCCGCCGGCGAGGTGGCCACGGTCCAGATCGACCTCCGGCGGGCCGCCCTGGCCCTGGACGAGGTGGTCGTCACCGGCACCGCCGGAGGCACCCAGCGCCGGGCGCTGGGCAACGTGGTGGATCGGCTCTCGGCCGCGGACCTGGCCGAGGTGACGCCGGCTCAGAGCCTGAGTCAACTCATCGGACAGCGTTCGGCCGGAGTAACAATGGGTGGCGACGTCGGCCAGGTCGGCACCGGCACCCGGATTCGGATCCGGGGCGTTCAGACCATGGGGCTGCCCAACGATCCCATCATCTACATCGATGGGGTCCGGATGGACAACAACCCCACCTCCGGCCCCGGCCAGCGGGGCGGTGCTCGGGTGAACCGCCTCAACGACATCGCCCCCGAGGACATCGAGAGCATCGAGATCATCAAGGGACCGGCCGCGGCCACCCTCTACGGGACCGAAGCCTCCAACGGGGTGGTCCAGATCATCACGAAGCGGGGGGTCGAGGGCGACGCCCGGATCGACTTCACCGTGCGGACGGGAACGAACTGGCTCTGGAACCCATCGGGACGCCTCGGCGAACGGTGCGCCACCCCGCCGGGAGTCACCGGGGTCCCCACTGAAGACCAGCTCGTCTGCTTCAACGTCATCGACCACGAGCGGGAATTCGGGACCGGCGACATCTTCACCTACGGGTTCACCCAGACCTACCAGGCGAACATCAGCGGGGGGACCGACCGCTTCCGCTACTTCACCTCGGGCTCCTTCCAGGACAACACGGGGGTCCTCGAGCACAACTGGGACCGCCGCCTGAACGTCCGGACCAATCTGGACGCCACCCTGACGGACGAACTGAACCTTCAGACGAGCGTGGGCTACGTCGAGGGCAAGACCCGGCTGGCCCAGGGCGGATTCAACAGCGATCCGTTCAGCAACATCTTCTGGTCCAACCCCAACTTCATCGAGAGGAACGGGGGCTACTTCCGCGCTCCCCCCACCGAGTGGCGGAAGATCGAGGACCGGGCCGACGTGGACCGGTTCACCGGGAGCGTCCAGATCCGCCACAATCCCATCTCCTGGTTCAATCACCGCGTGGCCATGGGGCTGGACAACGTGAACGAGCGCAACTGGTCGCTCACCCCCCGGCAGCCCGAGGGTACGGCCCACTTCTTCGGTGGGGACGCCCTGGGAACGCGGTCCGAAACTCGGGCTCGGGTCCGGATCTGGACCTTCGACTACTCAGCCTCCGCCAGCCATGACGTGGGCGACCGGCTGAACTCCACCACCTCGGCCGGACTCCAGTACTACCGGAACGAGCGGGAGACGGTGGGGGCCTCGGGATCCAACTTCCCGGCTCCCCAGATCACCACGGTTTCGGCCGCCTCGGACCGGAACGCCTCACAGACCTTCGAAGAGAACAGCACCCTCGGCGTCTTCATCCAGCAGCAATTCGGATGGGACAACCGGCTCTTCGTGACCGGCGCGGTGCGCGGCGACGACAACAGCGCCTTCGGTGCCGAGTTCGAAGCCGCCATCTACCCCAAGATCAGCGCGAGCTGGGTCGTCAGCGAAGAGGATTTCCTGGACCTCCCCTGGCTGGCGGAGCTCCGCCTCCGGGGGGCCTGGGGCGCCGCCGGACAGCAGCCCGGGACCTTCGACGCGGTTCGGACCCTGAGCCCCCAGGTCGGGGCTGGCAACCAGCCGGGCCTCGTTCCCAGCGCGTTCGGAAACCCCGACCTCGAGCCCGAGCGGGGTGAGGAGCTGGAGATCGGGTTCGACGCCCAGCTCTGGGACGGTCGCGTCACCGTGGAATACACACGGTTCCAGCGGACAACGAAGAGCGCCATCGTGGCCCGACCCCTCTCGGCGTCCCTCGGATTCCCGGGAAGCCAGTTCGTGAACCTGGGCGAGGTCAAGGCCTGGGGGAACGAGCTCGCCCTGAGCACGAGGGTCATGGAGGGAGGCTGGGGAAGCTGGGAGCTGGGAACACAGCTCGCCACCAACGCCAACGAGATCCAGGAGCTGGGGCCGGATCAGGACTTCATCTCCGGACCGGGCTCCGTTCGCCACCACCTGGGACACGGGGTGGGCGACATCTACTACCGGACGGTCCGGCAGGCCGAAATCGACGAGACCGGACAGGTGACCCTGGCCCTCTGTGACGGGGGAACGGGTCGATTCGGTGTCGAACAGGGGGGCGACCTCGTCCCCTGCAGCGAGGCGCCCTTCGTCCGCTGGGGCCCCTCGGTTCCGACCTGGGACCTGGGGATCAACACGACCCTTACCCTCGGCCCGGTCCAGCTCTACGCCCGGGTGGATGCGGCCGGTGGACACTACCAGGAGGATTCGAGTTCTCCGGCGGCCCAAACCAGCCTGCGGCTGACCCGCCAGTCCAATCTCCGTAACAACCCCTTCATGCAGGCCTACGAAAACGTCGGTCGGGCTCCCCTGGGCACGTACGACGCCAGCTTCGCTCGACTCCGGGAGGTCTCGGCCTCCTACAACGTGCCCAGCCACCTCAGCGAACGGATCGGGGCCTCGAGGGCCCGGGTCACGGTGGCCGGCCGGAATCTGGCCATGCTCTGGACCGGAGAGCACGGGTTCGGCACGGCCCGCGACGGGAGCATCGACATCCCCATCGGCGACGGAAACGCCTGGGACCCCGAGGCTGGAGCCACCGGGGGAGCCACCGGGATCACCGGGAGCTTCCAGACCGTCATGCCCCCCCTGGCCAGCATGGATCTCACCGTGCGGCTCAGCTTCTGACCTGACTCCGACGACCCAAGACACGAGGCCATCATGAAGACGTTCTTGAAGCAGACGGATGGGCGGAAGCGGGCACGGCGCGGGCTTGGAACTGCGCTGGCCGTCCTCGCCCTGATCCTTGCCACGGCGGGCTGCGACGCCCTCCTCGACGTAGATCTCCCCGGAGTGGTGGAGTACGAGAACTTCCTCTCGGACCCCGGCAGCGCCCAGACCATCGTGGTGAGCGCGGTGGGGGAGTTCGAGTGCGCACTGCCCCAGTACATCATCAGCACCGGGATCATCTCCCACCAGATCAAGGTCTCGGGGATCATCGGGGTCTGGCAGAACTGGGGTGCCCTCCGCGACGTGTCCCGCAACGACGAGGGGAACTGCACCACGACCCGGACCGGGACGAACGTGGGGATCTTCAACCCCCTCTCCCGGGCCCGGGTGCTGAGTGAGGAGGGCTACGACCGGATCTCCGCCTTCTCCGACGCCGAAGTCCCGAATCGTGCGAGCCTTCTGGGCCGCCTCGCCGCCCACGCCGGGTACGCGAACACCCTCCTCGGCGAGGGCATGTGCGAGGTCACTGTCGACAACGGACCGGCCATGACCCCGGCCCAGATCATGGCCCGCGCCGAGCAGCACTTCACCTCGGCCATCCAGCACGCCCAGGCCTCCGGGGACAACGCGATCCTGAACATGGCCCAGGTGGGTCGAGCCCGGGTCCGGCTGAACCAGGGGGACCTCTCGGGAGCGATCTCCGACGCCCAGGCCGTGCCCCAGGGCTTCGCCCACTACGCGGAATACTCCACCGTGACCCCGCGGCGGGAGAACAACATCCACAACTCCACCTTCTTCCAGTTCCACATGTCGGTCCACCCGGACTACCGGAACCCCGAAGTCCAGGGAGTCCCGGATCCACGGTCCCAGGCCCTGGACATGGAATCGCTGGGAGTGGACAACATCACGGATCAGTGGGCCCCTGAGAAGTACGCGGAACGGGACTCGCCCATCCGGATCGCGAGCTGGGAGGAGGCCCAGCTCATCATTGCCGAGGCCACGGGTGGACAGGCCGCGGTGGACATCATCAACACCCTCAGGGACCAGCACGACCTCCCCCACTTCGAAGGTGGGAGCAACCAGGAGATCCTGGATCAGATCCTCGTGGAGCGGTCCCGGGAGTTCTTCCTGGAGGGCCATCGGCTGGGCGACATGCTCCGACACGACCTTCCCTTCCCCACCGGTGCCACCCACAAGGGTCAGTCCTACGGAAGCCTGACCTGCGTGCCCCTGTCGGATCAGGAACGGGCCGCCAATCCAAACCTGAGCTGATGGAGACGACGCGGATGCGCACGAACGGAACACCGGAGCGGCTGCTGAGGAGCGGAATCCTCCTGAGTTTCGCCCTCCTCCTCCACCTCTCCAGCATCGGGGAGGTGGAGGCCCAGGGGATGACCTCCCAGGACCTGCGGGAGCTCCGCTCGGTCTCGGGGATCGAGTTCTCTCCCGATGGAACCCGGGTCCTCTACGGAACGAACCACGCGGACCGGCCGGGAACCCCCTACACCACGTACACCGTGTACCACCTGGACGAGGATCGTCACCAGCCCGTGTCCCCCGGGGATGGCGTTTCGATCTCTTCTCCCCGCTGGTCACCGGATGGGGACTGGATCGGGTTCGTGGGAAGCGATGGAGAGCGGCGGGGGGTGATGGTCATGCGCCCGGACGGCTCGGAACTCCGCTTCCTGGCCGAGGCCCAGGGCACGAACCATCCCCTTCCCGGTGCGGAGCAGCACATCGCCTGGTCCCCGGATGGCTCGAGGATCGCCTTCCTGTCGAGCACCGCGGGGCCGGAGACCGAGGAAGCCGAAGGGGATCCGATCGTGATCCGACGCTACAACTACAAGACCACGGGAGCGGGGGGCGATTACTTCACCGACAACCGCAGGCTCCAGATCTACACGGTCGACGTGGCGTCGGAGCAGGTCACCCAGCTCACGGACAACCACTACCAGGACCATACGCTGGACTGGTCACCGGATGGGAGCGAGATTCTCTTCGTCTCCAACCGGGAGCCTCAGAACGACCGGAGGCACAACTATGATCTCCTGTCCATCGACCTGGAGACCGGAGCCGAGCGTCGGGTGACCTCCCTCGAAGGGATGGTCTACCGGGCCCGGTGGTCCCCGGACGGAAGCCGGATCGCCTATCAGGGCACGACCCGGGTGCTCACCTCGTCGGAGACGACGATGGAGGACACCCATGTTTGGGTCATGCGGCCCGACGGCTCGGATCGACGCCACCTCGGTGCGGCCGTCGACAACCGTCAGGGCCCGCCCTCGTGGAGCGCCGACGGCCGACATCTCTACTTCACCGTCCAGGACCGGGGCGACGTCAAGCTCTACCGGATCCCCGTGGACGGGGGGGCGCCCGAGGTCGTCGTGGAAGAGCGGGGCCAGGTGGGGAGCTACTCCACCGGCGCGGGCGGGCGGGTCGCCTTCGCCTTCTCGAGCCCGACGGACGAGGCCCAGCTCCACCTCCTCGAAGGCAGTGGAGCCCCACGTCAGCTCACGGACCTGAACGCCGACCTCATGGCAAACCGGGAGCTCGGCGAGTGGGAGTCCATCACCTACCCGAGCTATGACGGGCTGGAGGTCGAGGCCTTCCTATTCAAGCCGGTTGGACTCGACGAGACCCGGACCCACGGGTATCCCCTGATCGTCCGGATCAAGGGGGGTCCCCACGGCCAGCGGGGCGCCGCCTTCTCCCACACCCCACAGGTCTACGCCGCCCAGGGGTATGCCGTGCTGAAGGTGAACTACCGCGGCTCCACCGGATACGGGCAGGCCTTCGCCGATGCCATCTTCCGGGATCAGAACGGGGGCGAGGCCGAGGACGTGCTCTACGGGATGCGCACGGCCCTGGCCCGATACACCTGGCTGGACCCGAATCGGGTCGGGGTCGAGGGCGGGAGCTACGGAGGTCAGCTCAGCATGTGGCTCGTGACGCAGACGAACGAGTTCGCCGCGGCCATTCCACGGGCAGGGATCTCGAACCTGGTGAGCTTCAACTATCTGGGCTACTACCACGACTACCTGGCCGTGGAGTACGGGGGATATCCCCACGAGACCTTCCCGGGGCAGAAGCACATCATGGATGAGCTCTGGCACCGCTCGCCCCTAAGGTATGTGGCGCAGGTCTCCACCCCCGTCATGCTCGTTCACGGGATCAACGACTTCAATGTGGTGCCCGAGGAGTCGGAGCAGTTCTACATCGCGCTCCACGATATCGGGCTGGATCCGGTCCTCGTCCTCTATCCGAGAGAGGGACACGGAATCCGGGAGGTGGAGCACCAGATCGACCTCATCGACCGAAGTATCGCCTGGTACGAAGAGCACTTCGCAGGACACTGATCTGACGGGCTCCCCTGCCGGCCGCCACCCCTTCCCCGGGTGGCTCGCAGGTCGGGGGATCGGCAGCTATCGAGTCCGAATATGAACCGAACTCTCCGGAGGGATTCCATGTCCAAGCTGGTCGGACTTTCCATCGTCTCTTTGAGCGCCATCCTCGTGGCCGCGCCCCCGGCGCTGGCCCAGGAGGATCCACAGGCCGCCCTGGAGGTGGTCCGAATCGAGGCGCAGCCTTCCACAGTGGAGGTGGCTGCCGGAGAATCCGCTCCGCTCACCTTCACCGCATACGACCGCGACGGCACCGCGCTGGACGTACCCATGCGCCTGGCCTTTCCCCGGGGCCAGATCTGGGTGGAGGACGGTGAGGTCCACGGACTGGTGGCCGGCGAGTACCAGGTGACCGCCAATCTGGTCCTGCCCGCGGACGCGGAGATTGAGCCCCTTTCGGCCCGGGTCCCGGTCCGGGTGCTCTGGCCCGAGATCGCGGAGGTGGAGCTCCAGCGCGACGACGGACGGCTCTACGAGGGCACGACGATTCGCCACCGGGCCCGAGGCCTGCACCCCGACGGCTCGCACCGACCCGATGCCGAGATTCGCTGGCACTCCTCGGCTCCCGAGGTGGCCTCGGTGAACCGGGCGGGTGATGTCACGGCCCACACCTCGGGCACGGTCACGATCACGGCGGAGATCGAGGGCACCACAGGTGCGGTGGAGCATCGGGTGGAACCCCTTCCCGCCCAGCGATTCGAGATCCGGAGCGAGGTGGAGGAGGCACGAACCGGTGACGTGCTCGGCTTCGAGATTCACGCCGAGAGTGCGGACGGGTCCGTCATCGAGGATCTGCCCGTGACCTGGTCCTTCGCCTTCGAGCGACCCCGGGAGCTGGGAACGGTGGAGGGCCCGGGACAGATCTCGTCCGACGGCCGGTTCGTGGCGGATCGGGCCGGGCGCTTCACCATCCTGGCTCAGTCCGGTCCGCTCACGGCTCGACACGTCGTCGATGTGGAGGCCCGGGACGTGGTCCAGGAGTTCGTGGTCGAAGGACAGGGGCGGGTGAACCGCGAGCAGACCTCGGACTTCTGGCCCTGGGAGGGACCGGATGGCCGAGACTACGCCATCACAGGGACCTGGAACGCCGACGGTTGGGCCTACGTGTGGGACATCACGGATCCCTCCAATCTCGTGAAGACCGACTCCATACAGGTCGACGCCCGGACGGTGAACGATGTGAAGGTATCCCCTACGGGTCGCTACGCGGTCATGACCCGGGAAGGGGCGTCGGACCGGCGGAACGGACTCGTGATCCTGGACCTGGCCGATCCGGCCCATCCCGTCATCGCCTCTGAGCACGATGACAACCTCACGGGAGGCGTCCACAACACCTGGCCCGAGGAGGACTATCTCTACGCCCTCTCCGGTGGGGAGAAGTACGTCATCGTGGACGTCTCGGACATCTACAATCCCGTGAACGTGGGCGAGTACAACCATCCGAACAGCCGGATCCATGACGTCATGGTTCACAACGGGATCGCCTTCTCGGCGGAGTGGAACAACGGGATCGTGGTCGTGGACGTGGGACACGGTGGATGGGGAGGAAGTCCGGAGAATCCCGTATTCATCACGAACCATGTGACTCCGGGGGGACGAACCCACACGGTCCTTCCGTATGAACACCAGTCCACGGGCCGCTTCCTCGTCTTCGCCTCGGACGAGATCATGGACCGACCGGGCTTGGCCCTTCCCGGAAACTTCGACCGGGACCCGTACGACCCGGAGACCGGAGAGGGAGGACGGCCCATGCAGACCTCGGGCTATGTCCACATCGTCGACTTCACGGACATGGAGAATCCCACCAAGATCGCGAAGTACGAGGTGCCCGAGTTCGGGACCCACAACATGTGGATCGAAGACGACATCCTCTACCAGGCCTACTTCGAGAGTGGAGTCCGGGTCGTGGACGTGTCGGGTGAACTCAAGGGAAACCTCTACACGCAGGGGCGGGAGATCGCCGTCTTCAAGCCCTTCGATCCCGGCGGGTTTCTTCCCAACGCTCCCTTCACCTGGAGCGCCATGACCTACAAGGGACGGGTCCTCTTCTCCGACGGGAACTCGGGACTGTGGTCGGCCAGACTGCTGCCCGGAGATCCTCCGGTCAGCGAGGAGTAGGAGGCGTTTGACGAATCGGCCCATATGGATCGGTTCCCGGGCACCGGAGCCGGCCGCGAGTCACCCATATCCAACCGAGCGAACGGGAGAGAGCGGATGATTCACATCAGGAAGAACCTGACCATGACCGTGGTCATGATTCTGGGATCAGCACTTCTCATGGGGTGCGACCAGGAGACGGCCGGAGCCGCCGACGCGACGACGTCCGTCGACGGACGCGAGGCTCAGAACGCCTTCTTCGAGGCCCTGGCCGAACGCTGCGGTGACGAGTATCCGGGACGGGCCATCACCGCGCCTGAGTCCGACGACACCTTCCACCCCGCCTACCTGGGCATGCGCATCGCCGAGTGCGACGACCGGGAGATCCGGGTCACCTTCCTGGTGGATGAGGACGATTCCCGGACCTGGGTCATCGAGCGGAGCGACGAAGGACTCCTCTTCACCCATGAACACGCCCGGGAAGACGGAACCCTCTACGAAAACTCCGGATGGGGCGGATGGGCTACGGAGCACGGCAGCGAGCTCTTCCAGCACTTCCCCGACCACCGGTGGACTCCCGACAGGGGACCTGAATCGGAGCGAAGCGTGTGGCGTCTTCGACTTGATCCGGAAAATGGACAGTTCGTCTACTACCTGGACCGGGGCATCGTCCCGGCCTACCGGCTGGTCTTCCACATGAGCCAGAGTGACCGAGTGCTGGCCCACGACCAGCGATGAAAGCGAGCGGTTGACCCGGGGGGGTCACCTCCAGCACCCCATGAAGCTGCAGTCGGGGTCGCTGGGCGAAGGGGGGTGGTCCTTATGGATCACCCCTCTTCACATGACCTGGACTTTCGGTATATATTCGGTGTCCAATGTCGGACGCCTCCCCCCCCTATGTCGAGCTCCACTGCCACTCGGGCTACTCCTTCCTGGACGGGGCCTCCCATCCGGAGGAACTCGTGCTCCAGGCTCGGAAGCTGGGGTATCCGGCGCTGGGTCTCACGGACCACGACGGCCTCTATGGAGCCATGGAGTTCGCTCGATTGGCCCGGGAGTCGGGGGTCCAACCCATTACCGGGGCCGAGATCACGGTGCGGGAGTGCGGTCTTCCCGGGGAGGTGGCTCCCGTGGCCGCCACCACCCGCCCCGATGAAGGACCGGACCGCTGGCACCTCACCCTCCTGGCAGAATCTCCCACTGGATACGCCAACCTCTGCCGGCTCCTCACCATCGCCCACCGCAGAAGCCCAAGGGGGGCTCCGGCCCTCCCCCTGGACATCCTGCTGGATGCTCGAGGAGAGCTCCGGGGCGGGAGCGGAGGAGTCGACAACGGGGAGTTCGGGACCGGATCCGAAGGTGAAGAGTCCAGCGCCGGGAATGGAGGCTTCAGCGAGGGTCTCATCCTCCTCACCGGGTGCCGGCGGAGTCCCCTCCTCCACGCCCTGACCGACAGTGTCGCCACAGGTGAAGCCTTCGTCCGGCGGCTCGTGGAGGGATTCGGGCCGGGAAGCGTCTTCGTGGAGCTCCAGGAGAATGGGGTCCGGGGAGACCGGGGGCGAAATCGAGCCCTCTGTCGTCTGGCCGACCGGATGGGGCTCCCGGTGGTGGCCACCGGCAACGTCCACTACCACACGCCCGGTCGCCATCGTCTCCAGGATGTGGTCACCGCCATCCGTCACCGGACGACCCTGGACGGATCCCACCGACGACGCCGACCCAACGCCTGCTTTCATCTGGCGCCTCCCGCGGAGGTGGCGGCCCGCTTCGCCCAGCGCCCCGATGCGCTGGCCCACACCCTCCGGATCGCCGAACGGTGTGCCGGCTTCGATCTGACCGAGGATCTGGGTTATACCTTTCCCGACTTCCAGGGGAGCGAGTCGGGAAGCGCCATCGAGGTACTGACCGCGGTCACGAGTGCGGCGCTTGAAGAACGGTATCCGGTGGATCCGGACCGAGCCTTTCCCGATCGGCAGGGAGACCGGACGCGGTTGGCCCGCGAGGCCCGAAACCGGCGAGCCGAGGCCGAGTCCCGGCTCCAGGAGGAGTTGCGGCTGGTGGATCGCCACGGGCTCTCGGGTTTCTTCCTCGTCTACCGCGACATCATGGAGCTGGCACGGACGGTGGGGGCCCGGGTGCGGGGCTCCTCTCCCCGAGCGACCTCGGGGCTCCCTCCCGGACGGGGTCGGGGATCGTCGGTCTCCTCCATCATCTGCTACCTGATCGGACTCTCCCACGTGGATCCGGTGGAGGCGAACCTCTTCCTGGGGCGTTTTCTGAACGATGCCATGGGCTCGGTCCCGGACATCGACCTGGACTTTCCCCGGGAGATCCGGGAGGAGCTCATCCTGGCCGTCTACGAGGAGTACGGGCACGACCATACGGGGCTGGTCGCCACCTTTCCCACCTACCGCCTTCGTTCAGCGGTCCGGGAGGTCGGCAAGGTGCTGGATCTTCCGGCCGGAGACCTGGAGAAGGTCTCGAAGCTGGCCGAGCATCGATCGGCCGGGGGACTTCGAGAAGACCTGGAGCGGATCCCCGAGTTCGCCGAAAAGCTCGAGAGTCGGCCCTGGCGCCTCTTCGTGGAGCAGGTGGAGGAGATCGCCGGCCTTCCCCGTCACATCTCCCAGCATGTGGGTGGGATGATCATCTCGAGCCGTCCCCTCCTGGAACTCGTTCCGCTGGAGCCGGCGGCCATGAAGGGCCGTTTCCTCTGCCAGTGGGACAAAGACGCCTGCGATGACGCCGGCTTCATCAAGATCGACTTTCTGGCACTGGGAATGCTCTCGCTGGTCGAGGAGGCGGTGGACCTCATCGCGGAGCGGGCGGCCGGGGAGGTCGGAGCTGCACCCACCCATAGTGTGACCAAGGTCACCGAGCGTCCTGAGCCCAAGTCATACAAGGCTAAAAGAGCCCCCGACCTCTCCCGGATCGACCTGGAGGATCCGGCGATCTACCGGAGAATCCAGGAGGGGGATACGGTGGGGATCTTCCAGGTGGAGAGCCGGGCCCAGATCCAGATGCTTCGCCGGACCCGACCCTCGAACCTGGCGGAGCTGGCCGTCCAGGTGGCCATCGTCCGCCCCGGTCCCATCGTGGGAGGCGCGGTGAATCCCTATGTCCGGCGACGGGAAGCCCAGCGTGCCGATCCCTCCTACGAACCTCCCTTCGACCATCCCCTCCTGGAAGAGGCGCTGGGCGAGACCCTCGGGGTCATCATCTACCAGGACCAGGTCCTTCAGGTCTGCCGCGACCTGGCTGGATTCACCGACGGGCAGGCCGAGTCCCTCAGGAGGGCCATGAGCCGAAAGCGCTCCAGGGAGGCCATGCGGGAGCACTGGGAGGCCTTCCGGGAGGGGGCCGCGGCCCGGGGGGTGGAGCTGGAGACGACGAAGACGGTCTTCCGCCAGGTGGTGGCCTTTTCCGAGTTCGGCTTTCCCAAGTCCCATGCCGCCGCCTTCGCTCTTCTGGCCTATCAGTCCGCATGGCTCCGGCACTACTTCCCCACCGAGTACTACGTGGCCCTCTTCAACAATCAGCCCATGGGATTCTACTCCCTGGACGCCCTGGGTCGGGATGCCAAACGAAATGGGATCGGTCTCCTCCCCCCCGACGCGAATCGAAGTGGGATCAGGTGTACGGCCGAGGGATCGGACCTCAGGGTGGGGCTCGGGTTCATCCGGGGGTGGGGTGAGGAGATTGCCCGGATCGTAGTGGAGGAACGGGAGAAGCGGGGACCCTTCAAGAGCCTGGTGGACTTCCTTCGACGCACCCCGGCGGCCCTCAAACGTCCGGCGGTGGAGAATCTCATCTGGGTGGGGGGACTCGACGCCCTGGGGCTGAGCCGCCGGGAGCTCCTCTGGCAGACCGGCCTGTGGCTGGGTCCCGACGAGGAGCGGACCCGTGCCCGCGGCCGCTCAGACGACCCGCAACTCGAGCTCACCGCAGTCAACTCCGATATCGATCGGTCACGGTCCTCGGGGTCGGAGCAGACCCAGGGGCTCGTCGGCACCCTGGGGAGGAGGATGGACGCCCGGGACCGTCTCGTGGCCGAGTACCGGGTGCTCCACTTCTCCACCGGGCTTCACCCCCTGGCCCTAGTTCGAGAACGGCTCCCAGCGGACGTCCTTCCCTCGCACCGCCTCCCCAGCACGGACGACGGTGCGATGGTCCGCCTCGCCGGGATCGTGGTGGCTCGCCAGCGTCCCCAGACCGCCAAGGGATACATCTTCATCCTCATCGAGGACGAATGGGGCCACATCAACGCCATCGTGAAGCCAAAGGTCTACGAGCGGTGCCGGGCCGCAGTGCGAATGGAGCCTTTCCTCCTGGTCCGGGGACGACTCCAGAAGGACGGAAGCACCCTGAACCTCATCGCCACTGGAGTCGAGGCTCTCCAGCTGGAAGACCGGGGAGGAACCGCGCTGCCCGCCCCCCTGGAATACTGGCCCGATCCCCGGCCTCCGAAGCGGGAGGACCTCCTCACGCCCCTTCGCCAGAGCCCTCCGGACGTAAAAAGCTGGGGATAAGAGGGGACACCCCTCGATACCACATTATATAAGCGTAGTAAAACCCTGTTTTTCAATGTTTTAGACAATATCACATAAACTCAGTATAGATGTTTCACGCCTGAAAAATCGGGTCGAAATGGCCCAATTTTCGCCGTCGAGGGTCGGCTGGACCGAAAAGGGGGTCTCCGGAGGCGGCCGGAACCGGGTTGTTGGAAGGTCGCGCTCCGAGGCCCTCGGACCGCACGATCCAGGGGGATCAGGAAGCCGAGCCCAGGGTCTCCTCCAGGATCTCCCGGAGGTGGGGATCATCGGCGGTGACCGGTCCCGTATGTCGCCAACGGACCATGCCGTCTCGGTCGATGAGGAGATTGAAGGGGACGCCGTAGGCTCCGAAGAGCGACGAAATCCGCTCTCCAGGATCCCTGAGAATCAGAAAGTCCACACCCACATCCCGGGCGAAACGCTCCACCGTAGCCTCGGATCCCCGGCTGTCCACACTCACCCCCACGACCCGGAACCCGCGATCTCCGAGCTCCTCCTGGAGGCGCTGGAGATGGGGCATCTCGACCCTGCAGGGAGGACACCAGGTCGCCCAGATGTTCACCAGAACCACCTCACCGCGAAGATCCGAGAGGGCTACGGTGTCCCCGGCCATATCGGGAGCTGCGTAGTGGGGGGCGGCCGAGTCCACCCGACCCGGCATCTCGTCGGCCCAGCCGCAGCCCACGAGGGCAGCGAGGAGGAGAACGGGAAGGATCAGATCGCGCCCCGGGGTCCGGCGGCGGTCCGCCGGGGAGCCGAGCGGGGTGGAGGAAGGGGGCCTCGAGTCGGGGTAGGACACGACCGAACCGCCCTTCCCTGCCCTCTCCTGGCGCTCCTCGAGTCTCTTCATCACCGGACCTCCCGGAGAAGCGCCGTCTCCACCCCTCCGCTCCCGTCTACGTCGGTCCACGCGAAGAGCAGCCCATCGGACACCCGAACCATCCGGGGAAAGCCGCTGGCCCGGGCCTGGGAGGTCTCGACGACCTGGAGCGACGGTCCGACCGAACCTCCAGCCTCCGCTCGCCGCACTCGAAGCTCCGCCCCACCGTCTGCAGCCTCGAGCCAACTCACCCGGGCTACTCCGTCCTCCTCCAGGACCAGGGCCACCCGTCCGACGGGGTTGCCGTCGTCGATCTGGATGGGATCGCCGAAGCTGGCGCCGCCGTCCGAAGAGAAGGCCACTCGCACCCGGGGAACGTCATCGGCGGCGGTGAACCAGGCCACCGCCACCTCTGACCCCCGGGCCGCTACCATGGGGCCGTTCACCGGACACGCGGGGATGACCCAGCCGTCCTCGTGCACCGGAGCCGGATCGGTCCACCGGAGCTCCCCTTCCTCCTCCACGGCCCTGACGATGGAGATATCCCGTACTTCCTCCTCGGTGCGGTCCCGGTAGACCACGACGGGCCCCCGATCCGTGAGGGCCGCCGAGGTCTGACAACAGTCACAGACACGCCCGTCCAGCAGCAGCTCCGCGCCCAGTCCTTCGGGCAGGAGGGTGGTGAAGCGAAGGCTCATTTCCGGATCGTCCGTACCGGTGGCGAAATCCCTGCCGTCGAGCCAGGCCGCCCCCAGGGCGATGGACCCGTCTTGAGCCTCGACCCCGTTCCCTGTGACCCAGGGAAAGAGGGCGACGAACCCGTGCTCGCTCTGAGTCCCGTCGCGATGGGGGACCACTGGATCGGTCCACGTATCGCCCCCGTCCAGCGACCAGGCCAGGTTCACATCGTAGTCGAACGTGCCGGGACCGCTTCGGACGAGCCAGTGGGCGGCCATCCTCCCATCGGGAAACACGAAGACGGAGGGAAAGTCGGCCCAGTTGACGAACCAGTCCTGGCCCTGGGCAATGCGCCGGGGCTCACTCCACTCCCGCCCCTCGAGAACCGAGAAGCGCAGCGCGTGCTCCTCGTCCACGGGCTCGAGCCAGCTCAGGTAGACGAGACCATCCGAGGCCACGAAAAGATTGGCTTCGCCCGAGCCCTCGGGCGCAGGGGAGGAGAGGGAGATCGCCTCCCACCCCTCGTTGGAGGTGGACGGGGCCTCGCCGCACCCCAGGAGGGCCACGAACGCCGACAGAAGGCCGGGAAGGGCCAGACCGCGGAGCAGTCGCCGGTGTGCATGTATCATGTTTGGTCCGGTGTTGAAGTGCACTCCTCGGGCCTTCGAACTTGCCGAGGCCTCCACGTGCCCTGGCGCCCCCGGGTCGCAAGTGGGCTCAACGGTCAGGCCGCGGGTCCCGCCACGATCCGTCCGCCACACACCACCAGGAGCACCGGGGATCCGCCCAGGGTGTGGGCCAGCTCCCGCTCGTCACGCCATCGCAGCAGCACCAGATCGGCCCGTCGGCCGGGTCCGATCCATCCTGCGTCCTGAATTCCCAGGAGGTGGGCCGGGTTGGCGGTGACCGCGGTCAACGCCTCCGCAGGGGTGAGACCGTTCTTTCGTACCGCCAGCCCCATGGCCAGCGGGATGGAGGGGGAGGGCGCCGACCCCGGGTTCCAGTTCGTGGCTACGACCACGGCTCCCCCTTCATCGATCAGGGCCCGGCCATCGGCATACCGATCATCCAGATGAAACCCCGAAATAGGCAGAATGACCCCTGCAGCCTCGCTCGCGGCGAGCCTCCGGAGGTCCTGCGGCGTGGTGGCTTCCAGATGATCGATGGAACGGGCACCCAGACTCAGCGCCTCCTCCACCATCCCGAGCGAGTTGAACTGGTCGGCGTGGACTCGGATCGGATGATCCAGTGCGCGGGCGGCCCGGAAGAGGCGGACACATTCCTCTACGGACCACGCACCCTCTTCACAATATGCGTCGATGGCGACCTCGGGGAACTCTTCGTGGACGAGGGAGAGGGCCTCATCGACGATCATGCCCACGGGGTCGGGATGATCCGGGTCCAATGCGTGGCCCAGGCAGGCCGTGGCGACCACTCGCCCGGACCAGTGGTCCCCGGCCCGCCGGATGGCCCTGAGCATCCGGAGCTCGGAGTCGGGCTCCAGGCCGTAGCCACTCTTCACCTCCACCGCCGTGGTGCCCTCCTGCAGGAGCCACCCCAGCCGTACCCTGAGGGAGGCGGCCAGCCCCATCTCGGAACAGGCACGCACGGCCCTCACGGTGGACAGGATGCCCCCACCGGCCGCCAGGATCTCCGAGTATCCGGCTCCCGCCCTCCGAAGATCCCACTCATCCAGACGGCTTCCCGCCCAGCAGGCGTGGGTGTGGGCGTCCACGAAGCCCGGGACCACGACGCGGCCCTCGGCCTCCACGACCCGGGTCCCGGGACGGGGCGGGATCTCCTCGGCCAGCTCGTCGATGCGTCCATCCCGAATCAGGAGGTCCGCCCGCTCCCAGATCCGGAGCCGGTTCATCTCCGGCCCACGGCGATATCCTTCGCCGGGTGGAGGGCTCACCACACGGGCCCCCCGGATCAGGAGGCTCGTGTGTCCAGCGGCATCGACCACCCCGGGTGACCCGGGTCGTTCATTCTCCATGCTCCACCTCTTTGCTTCCCGACGGGCGTTCGCTCACTCCGTGGAGAAAGCTGCAGAAGAGCCGGGCAGCGAGCCGGGCCGTCCGTCCGCCCTCGTCCCACGGTGGGGAAAGCTCCATGAGATCGAAGGCTCCGATCCGGGAGCATCGACCGGCCGCCTGGACCCAGGACTCCACCCTCGTGGGGCTCCAGCCGGCTGGATTCTGGGCGCTGACCCCAGGGGCGAAGGCCTGGTCGATCACGTCCAGATCCACACTCATGAAGAGGGGCCCCGAAGGCCAGGGATCGTCGGGGCCGAAGCCGCCGGTCTTCCCCCCGTGGGCCCGGAACCACGCCAGATGGTCGCTGCGGTTCGAATACGGATCCATCCCCCGGACATCCAGGCCCTGGACCCCACATGCCTCCACGAGACGCCGAAAGGCCATCCCCGACCCGGGCTCGTCTCGCACGTCGAGGTGGGCGTCCAGGTAGATTCCGCTGAGCGGACCGGCTTCCCGCTCTGCAAGGGCTCGGACGAACGGAAAGGTGAGGTCGTGCCCTCCTCCGATGGCCACCGGGAGGAGGTCGCGCTGGAGGAGCTCACTTGTGACCGCAGTCACTCGGCGATGAGTCTCGTCCAGGTTGAGGGTGGGGCGCACATCACCGGCGTCAAAGATCGGGGGCCACGAACCCCATTCTGGCCGAGCCGTACCGTAGCGTGCCAGCGCCTTCCGGAATGCACCCGGCCCCTGGGCGGCCCCGGGTCGGCCCCGATTCAACCTCACACCCAGCTCGTCAGGGAGTCCGAGAAGGGCCACCCGACAGCTCTGGGGATTCTGGGTTCGAATTTCGTGAGCCATCCGGCCCGGTGCGGCGGCAGCACGCCAGTCAGGGGGTGGAGTGCAGTATCGGCTGACCACGGTCATGCGCTGGTTTCCCCTCCGTCGGCGCCACCCAGGTCCGCCCTCATCGGAATATGGACCCCCGTCTCATCGGCGCAGGCGAGGGCCTCGGGATACCCGGCATCGACATGCCGCAACACTCCCAGGAGGGGATCGTTGCTGAGAACGCGATCCAGACGCTCCGCAGCCTCCGGGGTTCCGTCGGCTACGATGACCTGACCCGCGTGCTGGGAGAAGCCGATTCCCACTCCCCCCCCGTGGTGAAAGCTCACCCAGGACGCTCCAGCGGCCACATTGGTCATGGCGTTCAGAAGGGGCCAGTCGCTCACTGCGTCCGACCCATCCCGCATGCCCTCGGTCTCCCTGTTCGGGCTGGCCACCGAACCGGCATCCAGATGGTCCCTGCCGATCACCACCGGCGCGGCCAGGCGGCCGTCGGCGACCATCTCGTTGAATAGGAGCCCGGCCCGATCTCGCTCTCCGTATCCGAGCCAGCAGATCCGGGCGGGAAGCCCCTGGAAGCCGAAGCTCGGTCCGCAGCCGTCCAGCTCCCCGGCCAGAAGGGCGTCCGGGTCTCGATGACAGGCCAGGATCCATCTCCGAAGACCCTCATTCTCGGGAAAGAGGTCGAGAAGCGCCTGGTCGGTGGCGTAGATGTCCCGGGGATTGCCGGAGAGGGCGACCCAGCGGAAGGGTCCGCGTCCCCGGCAGAACTGAGGTCGGATGAAGGCGGGCACGAAGCCAGGGATCTCGAAGGCCTCCGTCACGCCTCGATCCAGGGCGCGCTGGCGCAGATTGTTCCCATAGTCGAAGGTGAGGGCTCCCCGCTCCTGAAGGGTGAGCATGGCCGAGACGTGGCGGGCCATGGAGTCCAGACTCCTCTCCACGTATCCTGCGGGGTCCCGATGCCGCTGGCGCCGGGCTTCTTCGAGGCTCCATCCCTCAGGGACGTATCCCTCCAGCGGATCATGGGCCGAGGTCTGGTCGGTCAGGAGGTCCGGGGTCACCCCGGATGCGACGAGCCCCTCCAGGAGGGTCACGGCGTTGGTCCTGATGCCGACGCTCCGGGCCTGCCCCTTCTCCACGAGCTCCCGTGCCCGCTCCACCGCCTCGCCCACCCCGTCGACCACCTCGTCGAGATAGCCGTCATCACGACGGCGCTCGAGCCGGGCCGGATCCACGTCCGCGATAAGACACACGCCCCCGTTCATCGTGACCGCCAGAGGCTGAGCGCCGCCCATCCCTCCGCACCCGGCGGTGACGGTGAGGGTCCCGGCCAGATTACCGCCGAATCGTTGTCGGGCCGCCTCGGCAAAGGTCTCGTACGTCCCCTGGAGAATCCCCTGGGTCCCGATGTAGATCCACGACCCGGCCGTCATCTGGCCGAACATCATGAGGCCTCGCGCCGACAGCTCATCGAAATGGTCCTGGGTCGCCCAGTGGGGCACGAGGTTGGAGTTGGCGAGGAG
>SKKH01000204.1 GCA_007121555.1 Gemmatimonadota bacterium
CCCGCACCGCGGCGCGGGGCGTGCTCGACACGAACCGCGGCTTCGATGTCGCCTGGGACGCGCCCCTGGCACTGCCCGTCGGCGTGCTGCCTTGGTATCCGGCCGACGCGGCCTCGGCACCGCCCACCGAGGTCGCACGCTACCGACTCGACCGATCGTGGGCTGGCCGGCCCTTCGAGCCGCAGGCCGGCGATGGAACCCAGCTCTCCGGCCGCAACGCCAGCTCGCCGACGGACTCGCCGGCGTCCGGGTTCGATCTGCTCGGGGCCTTCCCGCCCGCCGATGCGGCCCCGGGCTCGTACACCGAGGTCGTCCGTGCCGTCGAGATCTTCGAGCCCGAGGTGCTCAGCTACGGGGACGACATCGTCTACCGGGTGTTCTCGGTGGATGCGATCGGCCGCGAATCGACACCACGCGCGTCCGCACCCACGCCGCTGCGGAAGTTCGTCCGGCCGCCGCAACCGACGACTCCGCCGCAGCCGGTCCCGACAGACCCTGCGGCCGTTCGACCGAGCGGCGTGGAGGTGATGCTCATGCAGCACGACGATCCCGACCTCACCACCGAACAGCGCGAGCTCGTCGACGGTGGCGACATCGTGCGGGTACGGTGGGGGTGGGGGCCGGCCGAACGGGATCTCGATCCCGACGTCACCGAGTTCAGGGTCTACGAGCACGACGGGGCCCTCATCGAGATCGGAGCCCGGACGACGGCCGTGGCCACCGCGACCGGTTCGGGATGGTCCCTGCCCGTCGAGTTCGACAGGGGCGTCGCTGCGGACGAGTTCGCCGGGCTGCTCCTCGTCCTGGGTGCGGCGTTCCGGATCGTCTCGCACCCGGCGGGCACCAGCGTCACGCTGACGCTTGCCGCCAATGCCGTCGACTCCGGCGTCGCTCCCCGCCAAGGCGAATTCTCGGTGGTTCGCACGACCTCGGAGGAGCTGAACTCGGAGGCCTGGCATCGGCGTGTGGCCATCGTCCCGAGGACCCCCGCGCCGCCGGGCTCCGATCAAGTCGAGGGGTATGAGATCACCCTGCCGGCGAGCTGGCTCGCGGTCGACGCTACGCGGCGCCGTCAACGTGCGGCCATCGGGGTCACGGCGGCCGACGCGGAGCCCTACATCGCCGATCTTCGCACCGCCGTCGAAAGCGAACCGCGGCCGGGAAACGAGAGCACGGTGGCAGCGAGAGAGGTGACCGCCAGGTACTTCGGCCGGCCCACGCTCGCGATCTCCGACCTGGCCGACGTGGCGGCGCTCACGCTCCCGAGACAGGCTGGAAGCGACGTGCACGGGACCGTGCGGCCGGCCGACGCGCTCCCACCCGGATTCCTACCCGCACCGCGGATGCGTTTGGAGCGGGTGCCGGCCAGCGCCGTCCTGCCGCGGCTGCGCGTGCTGCCCGAAGGCATACTCCTCCTGAGTGCCGACGGCGCGCTGACGCCGTGGCCACTCTCGCCGTCGGACGAGGCGGCGCTCCGAGCCGAGGACGCCGCCGGCGCGGTGAGCGACCGCTTCCTCGCCCACGCTGCTGCGCGGATCGATGGGCTCGGCGCCGCGGCCACCTTTCTCGCGATCGTGGATCCGGGGGCTCCCTTGGAGGACACGCTGCCGAACCGGCCGGCCCGCTGGCTCTATCGATTGCGGGCCGTCGACGCCGCGGGCCGCCCGTCTGTAGAAGGCCAGATGCTCCCTCTCGTGCTCCATGTGCCGTCCCCGGCGCGCTCCGTCGCGCCCCGGCTCGAATCCCTCGAGATCGCCGGCGGCGTGGCTAGAGTGCAGGTACGCACCCGCGGCGAGGGCGGCGAGAGCGTCTACGTCTTCCACGGCGCGGACGACTCGCTCATGTCCGCCACCGCGACGCTGGCCACGATCCGAAACCGCGAGGACATCGCTCCCGACGCCCGCCTGGTCGTCCGCGACGACGCCGGCCGGCGCCTGACCGCCACGCCTGTGGTTCTCGGGGCGGAGGGAGCAGGCGTGGCGACCCTCCCCGTTCCCACCGACGGAATTGTCCTACACGTGTGGGCTGTCTCCATGACATCGGACGGCGTCCCCTCGCGGTTGGTCGGGCCCCTGGACGCCGCCATTCTCGGGGCGGGGACGTAACGCGCATGTTCACGTCCCCGCTCGCTTCGCTCGCCGGGTGGTCCTGGATTGCAACCGTGGCGACCGACCTGCCGAAGCCGTTGCGACAATGTTTTCCGCCCTCCGGCCCGGGCCCCCCGGGAACGCCGGCCGCCCCGGAATCGGCCCCGGGGGCGATCGCGGGCAGCGGATCGCCCACCGTGCTCCGCTTCCCGGCCTCCGGTCGGTGGCACCATCACCAGGAGGAGACCTCCAGTGTGCACTGGATCTGGGGGCGTGCGGCGGACCTGGCGCTCTTCGCGCCCCTGCGGACCCGTCTGGCACTGGGCAATCCGGTGATCGCGATCCGCTTCGAGGATGGGACGGATGCCCACGACTTCAAGGGCGACGCGAAGGGCGACGCGCGCGAAGATACAGTCGAACTCGACGGCAATGCGATCCTGACGTCCGCCATCATGGTCGTCGCCTTCACCCCCGGCGCTCCGGGGCTCGACTCCATCGGGGTCCTGCGCTACCTGCGCGGCGCCCTCGCCGACGCCACCGTCTTCTCCGGCACGCCCACGTGGCAGGACTTCGTCGACGCGCTGGACGGGATCGAACAGCCGCTCCGGATCCTCGAGCCGGGCGGAAGTCCGGTCACGGGCCTGGCCATCGCCCTCGACGGTGGAAGCCCGATCACCCTCGTGCCGGCCCACCGCGGTGACGTGTTCGCGGCACTCGGCATCGGCCGCGCCGATCTCATCGCCGGCTCCACCCTCGACGTCACCGGCGGCGGCCAGGTGGCGGCCACGTCGGCGGGTTCGCCCTTCCCGGACGGGAACGTCCCTCTCTCGCCCGAGACCGCGCACGTCACGGTGGCGCCGCTCACGGCCTGGCTTTCGCCCCAGCAGTCGCCCGCTCTGGCCCGGTTCACCCGGGGGAATACGGTGACCCCGTTTGCCGATGGGCTCGCGACGTTCGCGGATCTGTTCACCGAACTCGATGGCGCCGTGGCCGCCGGTGCTGACGGCGCGTTCTACGTCACGGGATACTCGCTCCACCACGAGGCGCGCCTCGGGCCGCCCGGTCTCACCCATCGGACCGTCGCCGAGGTCGCCCAGGCGATGGTCGCCGCAGGCGGCCAGCCCCGCTTCCTCGCCCTGCAGATGCTCCAACTCGACCCCGATTGGGTGCGGGACGTACAGACGTCGGTGGCCCTCATCAGCGTCCTGCTGGCGGTCGGCGCCGCAGGCGCCACGTTCTTCCAGGACGAGACCTCCTGGGACCAGCCCAACTTCTTCCTGCACACGCAACTGATCGCCGCCGGGCTGCTCTTGGGGTCCGCGAGCCTCGACAGCCTCATCGACCGCTTCGAGATCAATCGCGGGGCGATCGACGCGCTCTCCGCGATGACGGGGGTCGAGGCGCACCTCGACCCGGTTGATGCGGAAGTCGACGATAACCCACACGCCGACCCGATCGCTGGTCTCGTCGCCTTGGCCCTGAACGCCCAGCGCCGTTTCAACGTGTTCCACCAGAAGGTCCAGATCGTGCGCAACACGGACGGTGTCCACGCCTACTGCGGCGGCATCGACCTCAACCCGAACCGGCTCCAGGACCGCGACCACGCGTCCCGCAGCCCGTACCACGACGTACACGCCCGCGTGAACGGGGGGGCTGCCGGCGAGCTGATCACGACGTTCCGGGAGCGATGGGATCGGACGTCCGGCACGCCGCTCGTGCTGGATGGGGCCCAGTTGGTGGGGCTGCCCACGGACGGCTCCGACATCGTGCAGGTGGCCCGCACCTACCACGGCTCGTTGCCGGGAAGCGGACGTGGCTTCGCCGACTTCGCGCCGAACGGCGAACGCACGGTTCTCGATACGCTCCTCCAGGCAATCGGTCAGGCTCGCCGCTACATCTACATTGAGGACCAGTATCTGACGCCCCCGCCCGAGTTCGCGTCCGCCCTGGCGGCGGCGGCCAGGCGCGTGTCGGGGCCGCTCGTCGTCCTGGTGCCGGCCACGCCGGATCAGCCGTTCGGTCTCGCGCGTCGGCAGCAGTTCATCCAGCAGATGAGCGCGGCGTGGGGCGACCGCTTCAGGGTGGGGATCCTGAGGAAGCGCTTCCTGAAAGCGGAGACGTCCTTCAGGGCCGCGCACGGCCGCCTATGGCTCGCGGCCGACCTGGTCGAGGCGGACAACGTCATCGAGCTCGGGCCTCCTGCGCGGCTGCCCCCCGCCCCGTTCTGGCTGGTGGTCGGAAGTGAGGTGATGCGCGCGTATCGCAAGGTCGCCGGTTTCAGCAGCCCCACGAGCGACCGATTCGATGTGGACAGGGCCGGCGACACGAACCTCTTCAAGCCGAATTCCGGGACCGGACGCTCCTCCCACAAGGAGGGGGCGGCCGTCGCGACGGGCACGTTCCCGAGCATCTATGTCCACTCGAAGATGATGCTGATCGACGACGCGTTCGCATCGATCGGTTCCGCGAACCTGAACCGGCGCGGCTTCTTCTCCGATGGCGAGTGCAATCTCTTCGCACTTCGAGAGACCCTCGCCGAAGGCGACGACAACTGGATCCGCGACCTGCGCCTGGCGCTCTGGGCCGAGCACCTGGGCGTGACCGAGGCGTATGGGTCGGTGGCGCTTCTGGACCCCGTGGCATGCCTGCCGCTGTTCGACCGGAAGTTCACCACCGGCAACCGGTTCACGCCGTTCGGGGCGCAGCCGTACACAACGGACCTCGAGCTGCAGACCGAGTTCACCGACACCACGGGCACGCTCGGTGGGATCAAGATGATCGCGGAGCTCACCGCAGCGATGGCCGTGATGATCGCCGGTGCCGAGGCGGACGCGATCTTCGACACGATCATCGACCCCGGCAGCCAGGTGGGTTGACATGCGACTGACCGATCTCTTCCCGTCCTTCCCCTCCGTCTGGCCGGTCGACGACATCGATTCGTCCTTCCCGCCATCGACGGACGGGGCGGCGCTCGCCGGTCAACTGGCCGACGCGGTCGAGGTGGAGGACGTGATCACGGAGGTGGCCTCGGACGGCACGCTCACCGTCACCGGAAAGCTCGTGCTCATCGACGGTGTCCCGGCCGCGCCCACGACGCTGCGCACGCGACTCTTCTCGTCCATGGGCTTCGTCTTCGCGCCGGGCCCCGACTGGGCGTCGGACTTCCGCGTGTCCACGACCCTGGGAGGCGGTTATACGCTCCAGGTCGACACGCTGCCCCTCCAGGTCGCCGTCCCGCCGGATCTCCTGGCCGCCCACCCCGATCCTGCGAAGCACGGGATCGACCCGGGCATCGTGCTCTCCGATGCCGCCGCGGACACGACCATCCTCCGCGACTTCAGCCTCACGATCGAGGCGGACGGCGCGATCCGACTCGAGCCGCACCTGCCGATCTCCGTCGGCCCATGCCGAATCTTCGGCCTCCCCGCCAGGGGACTGCACGAGCTGTCCTTCATCTCGTCAATCGCCCGCGCCCAGGCGGTTCTCGGCTGGCTCGTGCGGCCTCTCGATCCCGATGCGTTCATGTTCGGCGGGGGGGGCCTGGGCTTCGGCGGAATCGAGCTGGACTGGAACGTCGAAGGGACCGCCCTGAAGGATCTCCGAAAGCGCCTGCACATCAGCGAGGGCGCCGAGGTGGTCATCGAGGGCCTCGTGCTGCCCGCGGTCGGGAGGCCGCCCATTCCCCAGCACGGAAGCTTCGGCGTCCGGCGGAGCCTCGATCCAGGTGAATCCCTCGTGGATTTCCTCACCTTCGAGGGTGCACCTGTCGTCGTCCCGCTGGGCGACCACGCCCATTGTTTTCTCAGCCAGCTGTTCTTCTCCACTCCGCCCGAGGACGAGGAGTGGTGGTCGGGACTGACGCTCGAGGGCGGGGTCGCCTGGGCGGACGGTGACGACGCGGACTTCGAGGCCGAGCTCGGACTTATCGACGGAGACATCCTGCGCCTGTCGTTCGCCCGCACACCCCCCGAACTCGGCGAGGACCTTCCCATCATCCGGCTGGACCTCTGGAAGGTCATCGCCGACATCTTCCGGATCCGCGCAGGCGTGTCCCTGAAGGAGCTCGGGAGGGATTCGCCGGCTCCCGGTGCCGCCGTGCAGGCTCTCGTCGACATCATGATCCGGGAAAAACCCGGCGAGGACGGCAGTGAGGGAGAGCCCGTCCGGGTGAAGGCGGAAGATGGCAAGCCGTTCGAGGCGGTTCTCAGGGATGTGGGTTGGGACCGGGGAAAGCCGTCGGGCAACATGATGATGCCCAGGGGGGCGGAGCTGCGCCTCTCGCGGTTCGCCCTCGAGTTGCACGAGATGGGACTCGTCTTCGAGCACGGCGCCACCTACCTCTCGATCTCTGGTGGCATCCGCGAAAACACCTCGCCTCTGGAGGGCGCCGTCTGGTTCAAGCGGCTGCGCGGCCGGCTGGCCGGCAACCCGGATGCGCCCGGCTTCCAGCTCGGCGGGATGGGCGCCGAACTGAAGGTGGAGGACGTCGTCGAGGTCACCGTCCACGGGATGTACCGTCGGGAGATCCTGCCCGACGGAACCCAGGTGCGGGAGCAGGGCCTGGGTGGCGGCCTCGTCATCCACGCCGGGGGCAACAAATGGGGACTCACGCTGGACGTCTTCTGGGGCGAGCGCGTCCCTCTCTCCGGTGAACGCACCGACTACCTGCTGCTGGTGGTCGCGCTCTTCGGCGCGATTCCGATGGGGCCCCTCGAACTGCGCGGCATCGAGGCCCTCTACGCGAACGAACTGCTTCCCAGGCTCGAGGACGGGGACCGCAAGGCCGGCGAACTCAAGTTCCACTCGTGGCTGAAGCGGGCGCGGCCGACCGCCATCCCGGAGACGCGGGGGCTGGATGCCTGGAAGCCGTCGAAGGATGCCTGGGCGTTCGGGTTCGGTGCCGGCATCTCCTTCACGGGCGCCGGGGAGGTGTTCCAGCTCAAGGCGTTCGGTGTGGGCTTCGACTCTCCCGACGCGGCCGGGCTCATCATCGCCGTCGAGTTCGGCATGTTCGAGAGCAAGAAGCCGCTCGCCCTCGGCGTGGTCGAGTACGACTTCAAGCGCGACGTGTTCGTGCTCCTGATCCAGCTCGACGTCACCCTCGACGAGCTGGTCGACAACTTCCCCGAAAGTCTGAAGCTTCGGGTCGGCGGGACGATCACGATCGGGAACAAGCCCGGCCTGGTCGCGCTCGGCCGACTGGGGGCGCTCGACACCTGGATCGGGGGGAAGCTCCAGGTCGAACTGAGTGAGCTATTCGACCTCGAGGTGCGCGCGGCGCTCTGCGTCGAGTGGCTGGAGGACGCCCACCTCGGCGGAGGCTTCATGCTGAGCGTGAGGGTGAAGGGAGGTAGGGGCCGGGTCCGGTTCGAAGGCTGGGGTGCGCTCGAGGTGCTCCTCCGCTTCCTGCTCTGCGGCTCCAACGACTTCGTGGCGCGTCTGCGCTTCGAGATGGGGTTCGCGGTCGTGCTCTTCGGCTTCCTCCGGTTCGGGATCGCCGTCGAGCTGCTTGCCGAATGGCTCGCCCACACCCCCAACTACTTCGTCTTCCGCGTAACTTTCCGGTTCGAGACGCCCTGGTTCCTGCCCAGCGTCTCGTTCACCCTGGAATGCGCCCGCGGCGAACTCGAGCCGGCGGACCGCCGGATCGTCACCAGCCCCCTCCTGCAGGCCAGCTGCTCATCGCTGTCCGGCACGGTGGCCGCCCGCGTCCAGCGCCTGGACGGTCGCGCGGGCGGGGAGCCGACGGCGCTGACGTCCGTGAACGCGCTCGCGGGGGCGACGGGCGCCTGGCGCGGCACGGCCGCGCCGGTCCCCCTCGATGCCACCGTGGAGATCAACTTCTCCGTGATGCTGGCCGACCATCTCGGGATCGGCTCCTTCGATCACGAGCTCGGGGAGCAGGTGTCGGGCGACGGCGATCTCGCGCTGACGACGCGCTACACCCTGACCGGCATCACCATGCGGCGTCGGCCGCTGGCCGGCGGCCCATGGGAGGTGGTCGAAGAGCTCACGGACGCCTCCTCGCCTCGGAGCTTCCGCTGGCTGTGGGACGTCGACACCCGCACCGGTGGCCAGGTCGCGCCGAAGAAGCTCCTCCTCAATGGCAGCACGCCGTTCACGGTGGGGCTCGACAATCCGACCGCGGACGCGGAGATCATGGAGGAGGATCCCGCGTTCCCGTGCTGCCGCGTCGCGCCTCCGGACGTGGCCCGGTTCGACTTCGCCGGCGAGGTGATGGGTCCGCTTCCCGTGGGCTTCAAACGGCCGTTCCACTTCCGGGCCCGCGGGACGATCGCGCCCGTGCGTATCCATGGGACGCCCTGCGCCGTGCGTCTGCCGGGCGCGGACGGCGCCACGGCCGACCGGGTGGGCGCGTTCCTGTGGATGCACGGTCCGGTCTTCACCGTGACCGCGTTCGAGGATCTGGCGGTGGCGGTGCTCCGTGTCCGCGTGGCGGGCAGGCAGAAGGCGCGGCTGGTGGTGGTCGCCCTCGACTCGGACGGCGCAGAGGTCGCCCGTCATCACGCCAACACGGGCCCCTCGTCGTTCATCGACGTGCCCATCGAGCCGTCGGCGTCGTTCAGGACGCTGCAGGTCAGCCTGGAGAACCTCGAGGTCCAGATCGAGGGCCTCAGCGCGTTCGTCGTGGCCGGTGGCGATCCCGCCGCGCTCGTTCTGGACTCGGTCGAGTGCGTGACGGCGGCGGACCGGGAGCAGCTGGTCCGCGATCGAAAGCGCTGCGCGCGGGAGGCGTCGGAAGGGGGCGGGGAGGTCGTCACGCTCCTGGCGCGTCACGAGTACGAGGTCGCGCTCACCGCCAAGCTCGCGGTCCGGCATTCCTCGACGGAGTGGGAGTCGGCGACCGTGACGGAGCGCGTGGGGTTCGTCACGGCCGGACCACCGGGGCTGAACCAGACCCCGGAGCCCGGGCTGGAGCTGACTCCCTACGTGGTGAGCGCGCCGCCCGGTGGCAACGGCCTGACGTACCGGGAGGAGTCGGTTCATATCGTGCTCTCGGAGAGCCTGCGCGTCTTCGGCCCGGGCTCCGGATCCGGCGAGGCCGACTTCCGAATGCCCGTGACCATCGTCGTCGATTCCGCGTTCGATTCCGTCCCCGCGGCGCGCGCCGCGAAGAGCTCGCACGCGTCGGCGGAGTGGTTTCTGGCGCACCGCGGGGAGCCCCATCCCCGGCTGTCGAGCGCGTTCCTCGGCATCGTAACCGCGCTGAGCCGGGATGGTCGGGTCAGCCGCTACCGCAGCCTGACGGAGGCGTCGTCCGGCGTGTGCGAGCCCGACGACGTTTGGCACGGGCGGCAGCCCCGGATCGGAGTGGAGCCCTTCGATCCCGACGGCCGTCCACTGTGGGACGCCGGCGCATCGTACATCGCCACGCTCCGGCTCGCGGGCAGCCCCGTGGTGGAGCGGGCGCCCTTCGAGCCGGCGGACCTGGGGGCGCTTTCCGACGTCGCCGGTTCGTGGTCGGTCGTCGACGGAGCGCTCACGGCTGCCGGTTCGGCGAGCGGCGGCTTCGGCGAGCCGACATGGGATCTCCTGAAGCTGGACGTGCGGGGGACGATCGGCGGCGGTGGGGCGATGGGCGCGGCGGTCCTGGTGGACCCTGCTCATCCGGCGCGGGGGGTGCGGGCGTTCGTGCGGCGTGACCTGGTGGGGGGCGGCGGCACGCTCCGGGTCGAGTCCACGTCGGGGGTGGCGATCGGGTCGGAGCCACTGTCGGAACTCGCGGAGACGGGCGCGCTCACGATCGAGGTGTTCGCCGACGCGATCCGCTGCACGTGCGGCACGGCGAGGGTGAGTGTGCCCCGCGACGACCGCGGCCCCGGCCGCTGCGCCATCATGGCGAGCGATGCGTCGATCCACATGCTGCGCGTGCGGGGCATCGACGTGTATCGGCTGCCGTTCCAGACCAGTCGCTACGAGGGCTTCAGCGAGCATATCGCCAGCTGCCCGGGCGTCGATCGGTACGTAGCGGGCGCGGCAGCGGAGCCGCTCGCGAGCCTCTGGACGCGGCTCGCGGGGAGGATCGGCGCCGCGATGACGCCCGCCGCGCCGGCCGCCGACCGGGAGGCCGTCTTCAACGAGGCCGCGAGCGCCCTGGCGCTTCCCCTGCTCGAGGATCCCGAGCGGCTGCACGTCACGGTGGCGAGCGGGACGAGCGATCGCTGGTTCCTCCTCGAGTCGCCGGAGCCCATCGACTTCGTCGAAGAGGTCGAGCTGGAGCTGGAGCGTCGGGTGACACGGCCGGTGCTGTCCAATGCAGACCGAGGGCGGCTCGGTGAGCTCATCGAGGCCGCGATCCGCGGCTCGGGCACCGGTCCGCGGTCGTTCCCGGGTCTGCCAGACCCGATGGTCGTGCGTGCGCGGCTCCGTCCGGGAGCATTCCCACTGGGAACGCGGCGGCCCGGTAACCGGCTCGTGGACCGGAAGGTCGCATTCACGGCGCGCCTCGTCGGCAGACATCTGGAAGTCACCGAGGTCGACACCGGCACGGCCCGCAGGATCCGGCCGACGGCCTTCACGGCGGCCGACCGGGAGCTCCTTCGCAACGTCGTCGTGGACCTGAACCGGGCGCTGGACATCGTCCGCTGGCATGTACCGGACATTGTCGATTGGATCGCGGAGCCCGTGTCGATCATTCAGAACGCCGAATCCACGAAGGCGCTCGTGCTCCCCCACGGCGCGCCCCTCAGCGATGGAACGTACCGCCTGTCATTCGCGATCACCCGCCGCTGGTTCGAGACCACTGAGCCGGCCAGTCCCGATAACACGTATCTCGAAACGAGCGTCGTTCTCGTGGAGCTTGCCGGATAGGCTGTCCTGATCCAGTCGGAGGGCATGGAATGCTTTGGGATACGCACATCCTCCAGGATAAGGGGAGGGCCGATGGGACACATGGATGCCGATGAAGGAGTCTTGCGCGATCTGCGGAACCTACCAACGACATTGAATGACAGGTCGACGGAGCTTCTGCGGGCCGAGTATGAACACCTGGCCGCGTCGCAATCTACGGCTTGGTGACCCTCCGCCGGATCATGGAGCGCAATATTGCGACTACGGATTACTTGAATGGGCTCCGCAGAGTTAGAGCGGCCTTCATAAAGGCGCACCCGGAGATCCTGGATGCGCTCCCGTTCGTGCCCGGCAAGGCTCGACGGCGAGAGCGAGACCCCTGGTGGGGCCTTGGAAAGGCTGGATTTCTGGAAGTGGTCGCGGCGACCAATTGCGTTGTTCTAGCGTTGGGTGTTGCCGGGGCGGTCTGGCTCATTTGGGGGTTCTGGCCGATCGCTTCCGTGGCGGCGCTCTTCGTGGTGCCGGCTACATGGCTTGGGCAAATGCGTTGGGTGGGGTATGTCTATGCGAACGAAATGGCCACGAAAGGTGAGGAGCGCAGCGACGCCCTTCTCGCGTGGGAGTTGGAACTGAAGCGATGACCAGGACGAATGAGCCGGGCGAAAACTTCCGGGCGGGTGTTGGGATGGTCGTTCACCGCGATGACGGTCGGATCCTGGGATTGGAACGGGCGGACGTGCCCGGTGCCTGGCAGCTGCCACAGGGCGGCCTGATGCCCGGCGAAGACACGGTGGCTGCCGCTTGGCGAGAACTTGCAGAGGAAACCGGGTTGAACCAGGCACATGTCGACCTCGCTGCGGCTTCCGACGCTTGGTTTGGATACGAGTTGCCACACGCCATGCGCTCTCGAAAGACCGGGCGTGGCCAGGTGCACCGGTGGTTTCTCTTTCGTCTCAAATCGGGTGTCGAGCTTCCGAGTCTCCCGAACCCACCGCGACGAGAGTTCAAGAGTCGTCAATGGATGACTGTGAGTGAACTGATCGACGTCGCGGCGCCGTTTCGTCGAGCTGAGTACGAACTCGTGAGGGACTGGCTTGGAAGGCTGTTCAAGAGGTAGAGGCATCTGGTCTGCGCCGAGAGGAACGTGATGGCCATGACCGCATCCCGCCCGCTTTCTTAGAATGCCACCCGATGACGTCCGCGATTCCGCCCCCCTTTTGCCCCGCCGCCTGAAGACCGCCCATATTCCGGTTCATGGGAGAGACCCGTGTCGACCTGCTCCGGCTTCTGGAGGACCTGAGGGACGCCTACCCGGGCTCCGTGGAAGAGACCATTCTCACGGAGCTCGTCGCGAACGCCCTGGATTCAGGGGCGACCCGTGTAGATCTCTGGGCCGACTCCGCCGCAGGCTCGCTCACGGCGGTGGACAACGGAAAGGGGATGAGCCGACAAAGCCTGGTCCGATTCCACGACCTGGCGGTGACGGGAAAGCGGAGAGGGACGTCGATCGGGTTCGCCGGAGTGGGCGTGAAGCTCGGACTCCTCATCTCGGACGAGGTCGTGACCGAGACCCTCACCCCTCGCCGCAAGAACGCGCTGGCCACCTCCTGGCGGCTCAAGTCCCGGACCCGGGCGCCGTGGCGATGGATCGAGCCCCCGGGCATCCTCGAAGCGTCGGGGACGGCGGTCCGCTTGTACCTCTCCAACTCCCTCTCTCCCCTCCTCGAGCCGGGGTTTCTGGAAAGCGGGGTGCTGACCCACTTCGAGCCCCTCTTCGACGAGGCCTTCGACGCCATCCTCGAGCCCTATCACCCCGAGGGGGTCCGGTTCCGGGTGAACGGGCGACCTCTGGCGCGCTTCGCGCCCCAGCCGGACCGGGTCCCGGTCATCGTGAAGGTCGGGCGGCAGCGGAAGCCTTCGGGGGTGGGCTTCCTGACCCGGGATCCGGACCGGGGGCATGCCGAAGGAGGCGTCGCCGTTTCGACCCTGGGAAAGGTCATCAGGAGAGGGTGGGACTGGCTGGGGATGCCGCCGGGCGGAAGGCCGGACGTGTCCGGCCTCGTGGAGGTACCCCCCCTGGCCGAGGCCCTGACCCTGAACAAGGGCGACTTCATCCGGAACGGGAAGAGGGGGGCGGTCTACCTGGCGTACCGGAAGGCGATCCAGGAGGCGGTCCGGACCCAGCTCGAGGACTGGGGCGTGCCCGACTCCCGGTCCGATCCCACGCCGGGGCGAACCCGTTCGCTGGAGCGGGACCTCCGGTCCGTCCTTGCCGACCTTTCGGACGACTACCCCCTCCTCTCGACGCTGGTGGACCGGATCTCGGGAGGGCAGCGACGTCTCCCCCTGGGGGATGGCCCATCCCTCCGGGGCGTCGCGACCGGCAGCGGCACCCCCGAAGGGTCTCCGAACGGCGAGAACGGTGAGGCGAGCGCTGTCCCCGACCCGAGTGAAGGGGAGGCCCGCGGCGATCAGGCAGCCGGAGCCGGGGAGCCCGTGCGTGAGCCGGGAAGGGAAGGGTCTCCTCCCTCCCTGTCTGGCACCCCCCTGCCCGGGGGACGAAAGCGGAAGGGACCCGCCCGTTTCGGCCTCCGGATCCGGCTCGAGAGCCGCGCCGGCGATCCCTCCCTGGGGCGCCTCGTGGAGTCCACGGTCTGGGTGAACGATGCCCACCCGGCCTACCGGAGGGCCGTGGCCTCCCGTTCCGAGGGCTACCACGTGGCCCTGAGCGTGGCCCTGGCGCTCGCTCAGCTCACCGTGGAGCCCGCCGACGTTTCAAGTTTCGTGGCCCGGTTCCTGGCCCGGTGGGGGGAGGCGGGAAAGGGTCGGTGACGCGCGCGGCCGGGTGGACCCGTGAAGCCGGACATGGCTCGTTGCAGGGCGTCCGGGCACCTACTAGTTTATGCATGCACATGCATGCATAAAGAGCGAGGACTCGGATGCGAACCACGATCGAACTCAGGAACGACCAGCGGGCCCGACTCCTCAAGCTTGCCGCAGAGCGGGGCGAGAGGGGATTCTCCGGTCTGATCCAGGAGGCCGTAGACCGCTACCTGGCCGAGATCGAGCTCCGGGACCAGTCGGTGGAGGACTCGATCGCGATGATCGGAAGCCTCGACGCCGACGCGGCGGAGGGGCTGCGGGAACGGGTCGCGAGCGTCCGGA
>SKKH01000240.1 GCA_007121555.1 Gemmatimonadota bacterium
AGCCTGGCGGAACAGATGGCGGACCTGCCCCTTCTGGGGCTTCCGCCCATGCCTTCGCTCTTCACGGCGATGGAACGATGGCTCCTGGCGCGGGTCGATGTGGTTGCGTGCAGCGCCGGCCTGGCGCCGCGCGTCCGCAGGGTATGTCCCGAAGCCACGGTCCGGGAATGGATGTATCCCGGGCGTCATGCACCCCCCCATGCCGACGATGTGGCCCGGGTCCGGAAGCAGTTGGAGTTGTCAGACGACGCTCGGGTCATCACCTACACCGGCTCCTTTGAGCCTTACCAGGGACTCCCTCTCATCATCGATGCGATCCCCCACGTCCGCCGCCTCGTCCCCGAGGCCGTGTTCGTTCTCGTGGGCGGATCCCGGATGAACGGACGGCCGCATCCGGTTCTCGTCGAGCATGGGGAGGCAATCCGGATCGTGCCGCGCCAGCCCCGCGAGCTGATCCCCGCCTACCTCGCCCAGGCCGACGTGGTTATCTCGACACGAGCATACGGGGGCAACGCTCCGCTGAAGGTCTTCGACTACCTGGCGGCCGGGCGTCCAATTGTGGCCACCGAAGGGCTCGCCCACCGGCGAGTCCTGTCCGACGAGACCGCACTCCTTGTGGAGCCCGAGCCGGTGCCCTTTGCCGAGGGAATCGTCTCCCTCCTCCGGGACCGAGGCCGCGCCCGGACGTTGGCCGAGGCCGGGCGCCGCTATGCGGACCGGCATCTGAGTTGGAACGGCTTTCTGACCTCTGTTGAGACCCTCTATGAGCACGCAACCGCGGATGCATAAGGTCGACTCACCGGATGGGCCCGTCCGAGGGGTTTCCGTGGTCATCCCGACCCACGATGCCGAGGAGATGATTGCCGAGGTGGTTGCTGCCGTTCGGGCGCAAGCTCGGCCCGGGGTGACCCTTGAAGTGATCGTAGTAGACGACGCCTCGGGCGACGACACCGCTGGCCGGGCCAGGGCCGCAGGAGCTCGGGTACTGAACGTCCCCGCCGAGAAGGCCGGCGGAAACCCCGCCGCCGCCCGCAACCTGGGTGCCCAGGCCTCGTCGGGAGATCCCATTGTCTTTCTGGACGCAGACTGCATCCCGGCACCGGGCTGGCTCGACGCGCTCCTGGAGGCCCACGATGGGGGCGCGGTCGTCGTGGGGGGAGCCCTGGACTTGCCGGACGACCTCCCGGTCTCAGCACGATGTGACTACTACTGTGGATGGTACCTGATCCACTCCGGGCGCCCCGCTGGGCCCGTGCCTCACCATCCACCACCAAACCTGAGCGTGCGACGGGAACCCTTCCTCCAGTCAGCCGGGTTCACCGAAGAAGCGCCCTTCTCCTATACAAACGAGGAACGGGCGTGGCAGGCTGAACTTCGACGGCGGGGGCATGCGATCCACTTCGAACCCGGGGCAATGGCGTACCACCACAACCGGCCGGGCTGGATGAATCTTCTGCGCCGCAGCTACAGGTGGGCCTACACCGCCATCCCGGCCAAGGGATCCACCGGTACGGCCCGGATGGCGTGGATGTACCGGTATCCTCGGACGATGATGGTGGCCGCCCTTCCGCTGGCCCTGGCCCATACGGCCTACATCTGTGCGTGTTGGATCCGAGCGGGCGTCTGGGAGCCCCTCCTCATGGTGCCGGCCATTGCCTTGTCGCGGATCTCCTACGCCGCGGGAATGGTGGCCGGTGGATTCTGGTGGCTGCGCGAAGGCCGCCACCGCCTGGAGGACGCCCCCGAACGTGGAGAGGAGTTGCGCATGGAGACGTCGGGGATGGAGGACACGTGAACAACGATACGGCACCCACCGGCGCCGACCGAATGCCCCGGGTCGTGGGCCTGGACGTCGACCACCTGCTGGAGCTCCTGCCCGACGTATACACAGGGGAGCCGCACTTCTCGCCTCAGGGGACCCCTCGGACGGAGCCGGTACAGGCGGGACAGCTCCAGGCCCTGGCCCGTGCGCTGGCGTCGAGTCCGGCCTGGGCGCAGATGGAGGAGGCCGTCATGGTGGTCCGCACCGCACCCCCCATGGGCATCGCCGTCATGGGACAACTGGATGCCGAAGATCTTTCCCGCCTGGAAGGGCTTCCGGACCAGCTGGAGTCCGAGCTCCGCAGGGTCCGGTACGTCAACTGGCAGGGCATCGAAGAGGACTGCGAACTTCTCGGACAACGGCTGACAGATCATCTGGGAAGGGAAGCCATCGAACAGGCGCAATTCGTGGGAATCCCCCGGGGCGGAGTCGTCGTCCTCGGGCTCCTGGCGTACGTGCTCGACCTCCGGCCGGATCAGCTGGTGGGAGCTCGCACTGGCGGCACAACCCCGGACTCACAAGTGACGGCGGCAGGCATCGACCGCACGCCTGATTCGGCGCCAGCCGGCTCTCAGCCTGCCCTGGTGGTGGTGGATGATTGTGCCCTCTCCGGCCTTCGGTTCCGGCGATTCCTGGAGGAACAGACCGAGGGCCCCGTCGTCTTCGCCCACCTCTACTCCCACCCGACTCTCCGCAGCAAGATCGAGGAGACGGAGGAACGGGTGCGCGCGGTGCTCTCAGCTTGCGACCTCAACGATCACGCCCGCGAGATCCTGGGCCCCGATTACGAGGCCTGGCGCGCCCGGTGGGAAGAGCGTGCCGGAGGCGATACGTACTGGCTGGGCAGACCGGACCGGCTGGGGTTTCCCTGGAGCGAGCCTGAGATCGGGGTCTGGAACCCCATCACCGAGCGGGAAGAACCGGGGTGGCGCCTCATCCCCCCGGAAGCATGCCTTCGGAATCGAGTCGAACAACGCGCCTCCGCGAACCGAGTGCAGTTTCAGCCACCGGCAACGGGGCCGCTCCGCACCACCGCTGGCACCTATCTCGGGCAATTCGAAGACGGGGCGGTGCTGGCCAACCTCCGCACCGGCAAGGCGGTGCGGCTCAGCGGCATGGCACCGGCGATCTGGCAATGCCTCCTGGCCGAGGGAGGGGTTACGCAGGCCGCCGAGGCCCTCGCTCGGACGTACGATGCGGATCGCCGGATGATCGATCAGGATGCCCACCGGATGTACAATGAGTTCGTCGAGGCGGGTTTTCTGGAAGACGCTGACACCGAACCCGCATCAGCCCACGATGTCTGATTCCCGACACCCGGTGCACTCTCAGCATCCGTCATCGGACGGCCTCATGCGCCGGCGACTCTTCGGGCTCACCCTGGCAACGGATTTCGAATTCGAGACACCCCTTCCCCTTCCCTCTCCAGCCCAGGACGCCGAGGAACCTGACCTGGTTTTCCGGTGCACACCCGCCCCTCCCGTCGAGGCAGAATCCACCGAGCCAGGGGCCTCGGATTCCGATCCGCGCGATGCCGACACCGACGCCGCCGCCCCGAGCTTCTCGAGCCCGATCCGACTGGAAAGCGGCGCGCCCCTTCTGGTGATCCGAAAGGGGCCCGGAGAGGACCTGATCCGCTTCAGCGAGGTAGCGGACTTCCGCGTAGGGGACCGCCACATCCACTGTCAGCTTCTGGACCCCGACTACGCGTTCACCGTGGAAATCCACCTTCTGGGTCTGGTCATGGCGTACTGGTTCGAGCGGAAGGGCATCCCCATGCTTCACGCCTCCGCCGTGGAGGTGCAGGGTCATGCCGTGGGCTTCATGGCCTCGAACCGGGGCGGTAAGAGCTCGCTGGCCGCCACCTTCGTGGAAGCCGGGCACCCCCTGCTTACCGACGACCTCCTGGGAATCCAGGAAAGCGCAGGACGCTTCCTGGGACGGCCCGGCTACCCATCCATGCGGATGTGGCCCGACCAGGCGGCACGCTTCGTAGAGGACTGGGCCGAACTCCCCCTGGCCCACCCCTGGTACGCCAAACGCAAGGTCTCCGTCGGACCCGACGGGTTCGGCAGCTTCGTAGACCGACCCCTCCCCCTCGCCTGCTGCTACCTCCCGGAGCGACGAGACGATGTCAGCGCCGTGGAGTTCGAACCCGTTCCGCCGGGCGAGGCGGTCATCGAGATG
>SKKH01000283.1 GCA_007121555.1 Gemmatimonadota bacterium
GCGTGGTGGAGGGTCGAAGGGCGCCCCTCCATGTCTTTCTGGCATCGAACTGGGCGAAGGTACGCAAGAAGCTTCCCTTCCTCTCCTGATCCTGGTGAGGAGGCAGGGTATGTGAGTTCATCATAACCTGAGCCCGTCATGATCGCCGGTTCACACGAACGCTGGTTCCGCCTGAGCGTCATCGCTGTCCCCTGACTTTCATCTGGAACCCGGGTCCCGTCTTCCAGATGGGATCGACCGATCTCCCCGTCCGCCTGGAGGGTGCCCCGGTCCACATGGAGGAACACCTGATACCGCTCGGCCAGGAGCCCCATGGCGTCGGCCCGGCGCCCTTCCTCCATGGCTCATCCTCGCTGGAACCCGACCACTCGTGAGCCCAACACGTCCCACCTGAAACGGATCCTCTCCGGCGGATACCGAAACGCGCGCGCACGATCGCCACTTCGTTACAGACATGACGACGAGAACGTGACCGGACGCGCCGAGACTCAAAGCAGACTCCGGACGTCGCCCTCCTTCCGACGACGACCCCCGTGACGCCACGCTGCGAGGATCACGATGCAACGATCTGCCTTCTTCGTCCCTGATGGAATCCCGGCCTCCCTTCCCTCCGGGGTCCGGTCCGCCCTCTGCACCCTCGTCATTCTGCTTGGCTTCGCCGCTCCGGCGTGGGCCCAGAGTGGAAACGGTCGGATCATGGGACAGGTCCTCAGCGCAGAAACCGGTGCCCCCCTCCCGGGTGCCCGGGTCCAGCTCGCCGACGGCTCGCGCAGCGTCGTGGCTGGGGTGGAAGGCCGCTTCCAGATCGACGCGAGCCCGGGTGGAGAGGTGTCGCTTCAGGCAGACATGCTCGGCTATGCCCCCAAGACGATCACCGGAATCGCTGTCAGCGGAGGAGGACTCGCCCGCGTGGACGTCCTCCTGGAGCGCCAGGCTCTGGACGTGGAAGGGTTCGTGGTCACCGCGCAGCAGGAACGAGGGAGCCAGGTCAATCTCCTGAACGAGCAGCGGATCGCCACCGGAGTAGTCAACGCCATCTCCGCCGAACGCATCTCCCGCTCACCCGACGGCGACGCAGCAGCCGCCGTGAAGCGAGTGAGCGGAGTCTCGGTCCAGGACGGCAAGTACGTCTTCGTGCGCGGGCTCGGAGAACGGTACACGAACAGCTCCCTCAACGGCGCTCGGATCCCCAGCGCCGACCCCGAACGCAAGACCGTCCCCCTGGACCTCTTCCCCTCGAGCCTCCTCCAGTCGGTCTCCACCAGCAAGACCTTCACCCCCGACCAGTCCGGCGACTTCTCCGGCGGGTCCGTGGACATCCGCACCCCCGACTTCCCGAGTCAGCGCATCTTCTCCTTCTCGGCCTCCACCGGGTTCCAGGAAGGGGTGACCGGGACCACGCTCCCCACCGCGCCCAGCGCCGGCGGGGAGTGGTGGGCCTTCGGCACCTCCCAGCGCAGCATCCCCGCACCCGCCAGGGACTTCTCCGGCACCGTGACCCGGGGGCCCGAGGTGAACGAGGTCGTGAACTCCTTCCGGAACGTCTGGAGCGTGCGCGATGACACCGGTCGGCTCCCGACCTCCCTTTCGGGCTCCATGGGCGGTTCCTCCGCCCTCATGGGGGGGACCCTGGGCTATCTCGGCGCCCTCACCTACTCCGGGGGCGACGAGGCTCGCCTGGACCAGCGCCGGGCCCGGGTCGGAACCGGGAACACCGAGATCGATCGATATGACGGGAGCGAGGGGGCCAGCACCGTGCTCTGGGGCGGGATGGCGAACCTGAGCGCCCTCTGGGGCTCGCACACCCAGCTCCGGCTCACCAACAGCTACAACCGGAGCGCCGAGAACCGGGCCCGCAGGGAGGTGGGCACCGATGAGAACACCCGCTCCCGGGTTCAGATCGACCGCCTGACGTACATCGAACGCACCGTGCGATCTCATCGCGTGCAGGGACAGCACCAGCTCCACCCCCGCCACGAACTCGACTGGTCGCTCACCGGCTCCGCCGTCTCCCGGTCCGAGCCCGACCGCTCCGAGTTCGTCACCTGGCTCGACCCCGAGACCCCCATCTGGTTCAAGGACTTCGAAGGTGCCGTTCGCAGCTTCGGCCTCCTCGAGGAAGGGTCATGGGAGGGCAACGCGGCCTATGCCTTCACCCTGGGGAGCGATCCGGCCAGCTCCAGCCGAATCCGGGTGGGGGTCAACCACCGGCGAACGGACCGGGACGCGTGGAGCGACGCTTTCCGCATCCAGCCCTTCTTCTGGAGCCCCGACGACCCCCGGTGGCAGGGTTCGCCCGAGGAGTTCTTCGACGGCCGCTACGCCGACGCGGGCGACGACATCTTCCTCCTCTCCCGGGAGCTCTCAGGCGGAAGTTACGAGGCTCGGGACCGACTCACCGCCGGCTACCTCATGGCCGAGGTTCCCCTCGGTGAGCGCCTCCGCCTCGTGGGCGGAATCCGAGCCGAAGGATACGCACTGGAGCTGGACGCAGAGAACCAGCTGGGTCAGGGGTTCCAGGTGGATCCCGACTACCTGGATCTCCTCCCCTCGCTCTCCGGCACCTTCCAGGTCTCCCGGGATCACCAGCTCCGGGCTTCCGCGACCCGGACCCTGGCCCGACCCGAGTACCGGGAGATCGCACCCATCGCCTACCGGGAAGTCCTGGGCGGCGAACAGGTCATCGGGAACGCGGACCTCGGCAGAACCCTCATCCGGAATCTGGACCTCCGCTGGGAATGGTATCCCCAGGCCGGTGAGGTGGTCTCCTTCGGGGTGTTCGGGAAGTGGTTCGACGATCCGATCGAGCAGCGCTTCCTGGCCCGGTCCGGCACGAACACCCGCACCTTCGTGAACGCCGAAAGCGCCACCAACCATGGGGTCGAGCTCGAGGTCGACCGAAGTCTCGCCTGGCTCTCTCCCACCCTTGCACCCCTCTCCTTTTTCGGGAACGTCACCCTGATGCGGAGCCGGGTTCGGACCGGCCAGGAAGGGGACGCCGAGCGGGCCATGGTGGGGCAGGCTCCCTACGTCCTCAACTCCGGACTCACGTGGAGCGCTCCCTCCCGAGCCACCAGCGCCACCGCCCTCTACAACGTGGTGGGCGAACGGATCGTCAACGCCAGGGCCTCAGGGAGCCAGGTCGATGACGTGCTCGAGCGGCCCCGCCATCAGCTCGATCTGTCCCTCCGCTTCCCCCTCCTGGCCGGTGCCTCGGGGAAGGTGGACCTGAGGAACCTCCTGGACTCGCCCTACGAGGTGGTCCAGGGATCGACCGTCCGGGAGTTCCACCGGACGGGCCGCAGCCTGTCGGCCGGGATTTCCTGGCAGTGGTAATGCCGGTCTCGACCAGGGCCCTACACCCCAATACCAAGGACATCACACCGATGCGATTCAGCCTACGAAGTCTGGCGGGGCTCCTCGCCCTGGCCGTGGCACTCACCGCCTGCGACAGCGATTCGAGTCCGTCCGATCCGAACGGAGGGAATGGAGGAAACGGAGGTGGAAACGGTGGGAACCCTGACGCCTGCGCTCCCGGCGTCCTGTGTCAGGACATCACCCAGGACCGGACCCTCTTCGCCGATACCGTCTATCAGATCTCCGGCTTCATCAAGGTGGCCAACGGCGCCACCCTGACCATCGAGCCCGGGACCCGACTCGAGGGCGATTTCGACATCCCCGGGTCGTCCCTCTTCGTCCTCAGGGGAGCGAAGATCATGGCTGAGGGACGCGCCGACGCCCCCATCGTCTTCACCTCGGAGCGGCCCGTGGGCCAGCGCCGTCCGGGTGACTGGGGCGGGCTGATCATCATCGGGAACGGGATCACCAACCGGGGCGCCCCCACCTTCATCGAGGGCACCGGTACCTCCGAGGCCAACCCCCTGGTGGACTACTCCGGTGGGACCGACAATGACGACGACAGTGGGGTGCTCCGCTACGTCCGCATCGAGTTCGCCGGCTTCCCCACCGCCCCCAACGAGGAGC
>SKKH01000269.1 GCA_007121555.1 Gemmatimonadota bacterium
CTCGTCCTCGACGAGGCCACAGCCAATCTCGAGCCCACCGCGGAGGCCCGGGTGGTCCGAGGATACGAGGAAGCGATGAAGGGGCGCACCACCATCCTGGTATCCCATCGGTGGGAGCTCGTGCGCACCGCAGATCGGGTGGTCGTGCTCGAACGAGGCCGGATCGCGCAGGAAGGTACACCGGACGAACTGGCCGCCCGGGGAGGAGCCTTCGGGAGGATTTTCGGAACCGGCGTCGGGGCCGAACTCCGCCGCGCGTCCAGTTCGCGCTACTCCTCCGCAGCGCTCCCGGACGGGGGACGGTGACCGGGAGCGCCCCCCCATTCGTCTCCCTCTCCATCTTCGATCGAGATCTCGAGGGGAGGACCGGGAGGGGAGTTCGCGTGGTGGTGGTCGATTCCGGGGTGAACCCTGACAATCCCCACATCGGGGAGATCGCGGGAGGTGTGGGGATCGGCCCCACCGGCCGCGAACGCCCCGACTTCTCCGACCGCCTGGGTCACGGAACCGCAGTCGTCGCCGCAATCCAGGAGAAGGCTCCGGAGGCGGAGATCCTGGTCGTGAAGGTGTTCGAAGGGGAGCTGGCCACCAGCCTCCCGGGTCTCAGGGCTGCGCTCGAGTGGGCCGTGGCCGAGAGGGCGGACCTCGTGAATCTCAGCCTCGGCACTCCCAAGCCCGAGCACGAAGGTCTCCTGCAGTCCACGGTGCAGGAGGCGATCGCGGCCGGGGTCCTGATCGTGTCGCCCCGAGAGCACCGGGGACACCGGTGGTGGCCGGGCGCCTTCTCAGGGGTGGCGGGCGTTCTCCTGGACTGGGAGTGCCGCCGGGAGGAGCTCCGGCTGATGGACGATCCGCACGGGAGGCCGGTCTTCCGAGCCTCGGGCTTTCCCCGACCGGTGCCGGGGATCCCGAGGGAACGCAACATCCGGGGAATCAGCTTCGCCGCCGCGAACGCGACCGGAATCCTCGCAAGAGTCCGGGAGAGGGCGGAGCCCACCCAGGGGATCGAGAAATGGTGTGCCCGAATTCGTGAGGGGCGGGCGGAAGCGGGGTGAGCGCCTTCCCGTTCGATCGGTGAGCGAGCGACGTTACCCGGTGGGCGGGATCCGTTGGGAAGTGGAGCGAGCCGCGTGGCCACCAGTCGGCCACGGCAGCCGCTCCATCTCGTCCAGGTCGCCGAAGAGGTCCCGGTGGACCCACATCTGCAGCCCCAGGGGCCGCAGGCCGGCTTCGTGGAGAATCGTCCGGTACCACTCCGCAGGTCGCGGACGGAAGTCTTCCCGATCGCCGAGGGCCGGATCCTCGTCCGTGAAGATCTCCACGAACGCCGCGCCGCCCACGAGGTCCCCCAGCTCGGCGATGCCTGCGAGGACCTCGGCCCGGGAGAGGTAGTGGAGGACGTCGGCGCACAAGACGAGATCGAAGGGGTGGTCGAAGACGTGGAGGTGGAGTTCCTCCAGCGTTCCCTCGCGTAGGTTTCGGGTCGCGCCGAACCGGTCCACCGCGTACCGGCTGGGCTCGATTCCCAGGTACGTCACTTCCGGCCGGAGTTCGCTCAGGATGGGCTGCCACCGACCCTCGCCCGCCCCCACGTCCAGGACCGTGCGGATGTCCCGGTTCAGGATGGACTCGGTTACCGCTACAGCCAGGCGCACGCTCCGACGAAGCTCGGCTTCTCCCCGGGGCGCTTCCGGTCCCCTGTACCAGCGATCAAAATAGCTTCGGTCGTATCTCTTCACGGTTCTTCCCAGACGGGAGTGCGACAGCCCGCGCAAGGCTTCCTCCCAGGGACGTGGACCCCGCCGTGTCCCTGATGTGTTGGCCCACTCAGATTAGAAGGCTGTTGAAGAAGTAGAGGGGCCACCGGTGGGAGCGCCAGACCCCCGCTCCTCGCTTGCCGGTTCGGGATCCCCTGCGATACCCTGCATCTGCGTGCCGGAAGGCGCCTGAATCGTGTGACCGCCGGGGTCGTCTCTCTGCGGGTAGAGGCGGCAGGGCAACCTGACGATCCAAACGCGGGTCACTCAAGTCCTCCAACAGCGTTCTCGGACGGGCCGAGGGAGAAGTCGACGCATGAGATATTTCACCCCATGGATCGTCGCTGCGGCGCTCCTCATCGCCGGGTGTGAGGCCGGGGAAACCGCGGGTGTGGAAAATCCCCTGGTGTCTGCGGAGGGGACCATCGACTGGTCGATCTATCACACGACCGCGGAAGCGCACCAGCTCCTTGAGGAGCTGGAGGCTCGCCATCCAGAGCTGGTGGAGCTGGAGAAGATCGGCGAGAGCATCTACGGGCAGGACCTGATCCTGGCGAAGGTGACGAACCGGGAGACAGGCCCCCACGCTGAGAAGCCGGCGATCTACGTGGACGGCGGGCTCCACTCCCGGGAGCTCACGGGTTCGCAGGTGGCCCTCTACTGGATGGCCTACCTGCTGAACCACTACGGGGAAGATCCTCGGGTGACGGAACTCCTGGACACCCGGACCTTCTACATCCATCCCAAGTTCAATCCGGACGGCTCGGACCTGGTCCTGGCCGAGAACGTCTTCCTCCGGAGCACCCCCCGGCCCGTCGACACCAACGAGGACGGGATTCCTGACAGCGATCCGCCCGAAGACCTGACGGGCAACGGAAAGATCCTCCAGATGCGGGTGCCCGACCCGGAGGGAAGGTTCGTCAGGGACGCCGACGATCCCCGGATCGTGCGGGAGCGCACCGAGGAGGACGAGGGGCCCTTCTACAGCCTGATGACCGAGGGGGTGGACCGGAACGGAGACGGGATCATCAACAGCGACGGGCTGGGCGGCATCGATATGAACCGGAACTGGCCCCGGAACTGGGAGCGCTGGCACCTTCAGGGAGGGTCGGGGGATTTCCCTCTTTCGGAGCCCGAAACGCACGCGGTGGCCCACTTCATCAACGCCCACCGGAACATCAGCCTGATCCTCCATGGACACACCTCGGGAGGGTTCATCTTTCGTCTTCCCTCGGCCATGGACCCGGGGGAGTTCAATGAAAACGACGAGGCCCTCGTGATCCACCTGTCGGACTACTACACGGAGGATACGGGACGCCCCATCGTGCCCAGCGCCACCGACCCGGTGGTCCGGCGCTACGGTACGCTGATCCAGTGGGCCTACTCGGACCACGGGATCGTGGGATACGTGCCCGAGTTCTCGCCGCCCCCCGAGGACTGGGTGCCCGACTACGACGACAAGGGCTACGTGGACGAGGCGGACTGGCACCGGTTCAACGACGAGGAGTTCGGGGGCCGGTACTTCTACGACTGGGAGCCCTACGATCATCCCCAGCTCGGCGAGGTGGAGATCGGGGGCTGGTGGAGGCTCTACTGGGGGCAGAACCCGCCCCATGACCTTCTGGAACGGGAGCTCGAAACCCAGATCCCTTGGTACCTCTACATGGCGGAGCAGACGCCCCTCCTGGAAGTGGACGATCCGGTGGTTGAGCCGGTGGGACGGGGAGAGGACCAGGAGCGCTTCGTCGTCGAGGTGACGGTGCGGAACACGGGGTTTCTTCCCACGAATGTGACGGAGCGGGGGCTGGTGGGTGCCGACCCCGAAGTGGACGACGGGGTGGCCGAAGTGACGGACCGCCCCCTGGCCCCCTTCCAGGTCGCCCGGGCCCCGCTGGTGGTCCTCGACGTGGAGGGAGGCGAGGTGGTGGACGGCCATCACCGGCGGAGGATCGAGCACCTGGCGGGTGAGAGCCCCCACTCGGCCGGGGTGAGTGAACGGGAGCAGACCGTCCGCTTCGAGGTGGCCCGCCACGCCCCCGAGGCCTCCTTCGAGGTCACGGTCTACGGCGAGAAGGGCGGGACGGTAAGAGTGGAGCGGAGGTCCTTCCCGTAGGAGGTTGTCGAAGGAGTGCAAGATCCGTCTCTCGTTGTCCGAGACGCGAACGGTTCAAGCCCCTCCTGTGTCGCCGCACCCCGATCC
>SKKH01000118.1 GCA_007121555.1 Gemmatimonadota bacterium
ACCCTTCCGAGAAGGTCGTCCGAGGGTCCCCGACCGCCCCTGATCCTCTCGCCTTCCCTCCGTCAAGAAAACTTTGACCGATCCCCGCACGGCTCCACTAGAACGAAAGTACCGGCTCACGGCGCCTCTCTACGACATCCTGGACTGGCCCTGGGAACGGCACTACCGCCGATGGCGACCGGACATCGTCGGCGACCTGGAAGGCCGCGTCCTCGAAGTCGGGGTGGGCACCGGACGCAACCTGCCCCACTATTCGTCCCGGGCGACGGTGGAAGCGCTGGACCTCAGCGAGGCCATGCTCTCTCGGGCCCGCCGCCGTGCGGCCCAGGCGCCCTGCCCCGTGGAACTGAGACGGGCCGATGCCCTGTCCCTGGATCAGGTACCCGACGAATCGGTGGATTGGTACATCGCGACCTTCCTCTACTGCGTCCTACCGGACGAACTCCAACCTCCTTCCCTGGCGGAGATGAGCCGCGTCCTGCGTCCCGGCGGTCGCTTCCGGCTCGTGGAGATCCTCTACTCGAAGAAGCCCGGTCGACGCCTCGTCCAGCGACTCTTCGCCCCCTTCGTGAGACGCGTCTATGGGGCGCGGTTCAACCGGAGAACCCGGGAGCACATCGAACGAACCCCCGGGATCGACGTCACGAGCACCCGGTGGCTCGAGGGCGACACTCACCTCCTCATCGAGGGAAGGAGGGTCGGGCCGATCGGCTGAAGCGCCCGGACTCCGGTCCGGACCGGGACGGACTCCCGGGGAGCCCTGGCTATTTGGGACGAACGTCTGCACAATCCCCGGAAGTCTGGAGCGTTCCGGTGCTCCAAGCCCCGGCTACCGCTTCCCGGGGCTCGCCGCCGCGGCACTCGACCCGAATGCATTGCGCGGGGAGGGATTGGCCGGGAGCTCGCAGCGCCCGAGCCTGCACGAAACGCTGTCAAGTAGAGGGAGTTTCGCCGATGGTCACCCATGTCTGAGGCGGTACCGAACCACTGCCTCGCTTCTGGCGAAGATGCTCGGACCGCCCGGACGAGGCGCGCCGACCGGGTCTTCAGGTGGTCCCGCTTCCGCAGCACCTTCGGCCCCGGGCTTCTCTGGGCCGCCTCGGCCATCGGGGTCTCCCACCTGGTCCAGTCCACCCGCGCCGGAGCGGACGGAGGGTTCAGCCTCGTCTGGATCGTGCTGCTGGCCCTCGCCCTCAAGTACCCGTTCTTCGAGTATGGACCCCGCTACGCGGCAGCAGCGGGAGAGAGCCTGGTGGAAGGGTACCTGCGACTTGGGCGATGGGCGGTCTGGACCTATCTCCTGATCACGCTGTCCACGGCGCTGATCATCCAGTCCGCCGTCACCCTGTTCACGGCCTTCGTCTTCGCACGTGTGCTGGGAGTGGAGTGGTCCATGGCCGTCATGGGCGCCGTGGTCCTCACCGGCTGCGGGCTCCTCCTCTGGATCGGGCGGTTCCGGGCGTTGGACCTGACGATCAAGTTGGTGCTACTCGCCCTCGCCATCTGCACGCTCCTGGCCGCAGCCATTACCCTTCCCCGCGGCACCGAAGCAGTGTTCACCCCATGGCCGCTGGCCGAGGGATCGGAGGCCATCGGCTTCGTCTTCGTTCTGGCCCTCGCCGGCTGGATGCCCTCGGCCATCGACATCTCGGTGTGGAGTTCGCTCTGGACGCTGGCCAAGGATCGGGCCTCGGGCGTTCGGGCCACCGTGGGAGAGGCGCTCCTGGACTTCCGGATCGGGTATGGGGGGACCGCCCTGATCGCGCTTGCGTTCCTGACGCTGGGCGCCACCGTGATGCACGTGTCGGATCAGCGCTTCAGTCCGGAGGGGGCGGCCTTCTCCCTCCAGCTCGTGGACCTCTACGCCCAGTCCCTGGGAGGCTGGTCCCGACCGGTCATCCTGGTCGCCGTCCTGACCACGATGTTTTCAACCACCCTCACGGTGATGGACGGGTTCCCGAGGGCCATCGCCCGCTCCTTCCGGGTCCTCCGGGTCGGGTTGGAGGAGGAGGCCGCGACGAGAGAGCAGGCCGGCGCCGGCTACTGGGTGAGCCTCGTCGTCCTCGCCCTCCTGACGGTCGGGGTCTTCCGCTTCTTCGTGGGCAACCTCACCACCATGGTCGACTTCGCCACCGTGATGTCTTTCCTCACCGCTCCGGTGCTCGGATACCTGAATCTCCGGGCCGTCACGGCCTCCCATGTCCCCAGGGAGCTCCAGCCCGGCCGAGGGCTCAGGATCTACTCCTGGCTGGGCCTCATCCTCCTGGGCGGGGCCGGGCTGGCCTTCCTCGCCACGCTGATCCTCTGAGCAGGGACCTGGAAGAGGCTGACCGACCCCGCCGACCTCTCTCGAGGTTTGACACCCCTCGTAGACGATCCGTACGATCCCTGCGCCGCGCGGACCCTCCGTTGTCCCCCACCCCGACGCCATGATTCATCGACAACTCCACCAAGGGTCGTGGCTCCAGTCCCTCACCCACACGCACATGGCCCTCTCCGACCCCGGAATTCCGAACGACTCGGGGATCAAGATCGCGGGCCCGGGAGGAGGGGCGAAGGGTGGTCCTGACCACCTACCGGACCCTCATGACGCGAGCGCTGAAGGGATGCTACGTCTTCTGTGCGGATCCGGAGACCCGGGAGTACTTCAGGACGCCCCTCTCCCGCGAGCGGTGAGTGCGGAGCAGGTGAGTGAACCCAATGAGGCGGAGGAGCCCGGATGGCCCACAGCGACCTGAACGACCTGACCCAGCGGCTCCGCGAGTTCGCCGGTGCTCGCGACTGGGAGCAGTTCCACACCCCGAAGAACCTGGCCATGGCCCTCTCGGTGGAGGTCGCCGAGCTCGCCGAGCACTTCCAGTGGCTCACGCCGGACGAGGCCTCGTCCCTCAAGAACGATCCAGCGACCGTCGACGCCCTGGCGTCCGAGATCGCCGACGTGGCCATCTATCTCCTCCGACTCGCCGATGTCCTCGACGTGGACGTGGCCGAAGCGGTCCGACGGAAGATGGCCAGCAACGAGGAGCGGTTTCCATCGGATCTGGTCCGAGGTCGGGCCACCCTGCCGGAGGGACGAAAGGCCGACGGATGAAGGGTGCCGAGGACACCTACGTACGTCGCACCCTATAATGAAATCATTATAATTATCACCTTCTGGAAGGTGCGAGCGCTCACCGGGGGCCCATTTCATAATGTAATCGTTATAAAATGGGCCTTCCGATGTCCTTCCCCCTCTGATCGCTACGTACCCGTTTCCACTGGAGCGAGCCCCCGATCGGACCGGGACCCTACCCTTCCTCGACCGCGTCTGGGGTGAAGGTCACGGGGATCTGGATCCAGACCGGGACCACCTCATCCTCGTTGCGGGCCGGGGTGAAATCGAACCTCCGGGCCACACTCAGGGCCGCTGCATCCAATCCATCCACCCCCGAGGGTGTGGCGACCATCACACGCCCAGGACGGCCCTCCTCGTCGATGAAGATGTGGACCACCGTGGTGCCCCCGATGCCCTCATCCCGGAGCGACGCGGGGTAGGCGGCTTCGAGGAGTTCCCTGAGTTCCGCTCGGTTCTGAACCTCCGGCGCCTGGGTGAAGGGGGTGAAGGTGGGCGCTTCGTCGAGCCCGTCCGCGCGCTGGGCTCCTTCGTCCAGGGCAGAGGCGAGCGCGGGCCCGTCAGCCTCCCCCGTTGCGGTGATCTCCAGGGCGTCTCCCCGGTCCCCCGGGTCCATGCAGGCCCCGGCGAGGAGGAGGACGGCGCCGACCGAGAGGGCCAGCGCACGGGGCAGAAGCCGGGGCTCGTGGGAGTGAGTGATCATCTTGATCCTCCGAGTGAGAGTGCCGTGGGAACGATCGGCCAGGGCGAGCCCGGTGGGGGCTCCCCTGGATGCGACCGAGATGAGGAGATGTCCGTACGCCCGCCCTTCCGCCCGCCTGGACCCAAACGAAGAGGCCCCCAGGACCCGGGCATCGCAGTCCAGCTCCACGGCTGCCTCGAGGCGCCGACGGAGGTACCAGAGGGGCAGGTTCCAGGGGACGAGGATGGCGGCGAGGGCGGCCGCCTCGACCAGCAGGGCGTCGCCGGCCTCCAGGTGCTCGGACTCATGTCTGAGGATCCAGCGACGCTGCTCAGGGGGGAGGTCGAGCACCCAGCGCGGGACCACGATCTCTGGGCGCCAGACCCCGACGACCCCGGGCCCTGCGGCCTCGGAGACCCGAAGCTCGAGCCCGTCCACGGCCCTTCGCGGGGCTCCGCGCAGGGCGCGACGGGTCCCCCGGTGTCGCCCGAGCCGCTGGGCCAGAAGGAGGAGGCTCAGCATTCCCCAGGCGACGAGGAGCGCGCCCGCCCCTGGAGCCGACGGAGTGCCCGTCGAACCCCCCTCCGCTCCGCCCGCCGAGGTGACACCGACCAGGCTCAGGGGCTCGAGCGCTCCGGCCACGGAATTCGCCAGAGCGCCGGTCTCTGCGGGAAGTAGGAGTGCCGGACGCCAGGGCACCGCCAGTAGAAGGGCCACCGGGATGGCCCCGGCCCAGATCCAGCGCCTCCGCCCGCCCCGGGGACAGAGGGCCCCCGCCGCCAGGTGGGCGGCTCCGGCCACCGCGGCCCCGACGATCAGGGTGTGAACGATCCAGCCAACCATGTGGGCCTCCCGTTCGAGGGGGCATGGGGGTCCAGAGGAAGCAGCCCCTGCTCCGGTGTGTCGTCATGCCCGGTGTCTCTCCACGCCGGTGCATCGGACGGTGGACGAGAGCGGTCCCCTCCCCGACCGATCCATTTCCATGATAGAAAGCCGGTTTCATCCTGTCAACTACTTTTTTAGTGGAAGTGGCTGATCTCGTCCGAGAGGGCTTCGATCCGATCCGGAATGTGGCCAGCACCCGGGTCTCGCCATCGGCCCCGGCGTAGCTGGGCCGGTGGAGCGGCTCGGACATGTGACGGCCCCCCGTCGACTCGACTCCGCGCGCTCCTGCCCCTCCTCGGAGGGGAGGACCGGACCGAATCCGCGCGGACTCCCCCATCGCCACGGGGATGTCGGAGCTGGAAGGTTGACGCGCACACTGAATTAGGATAGCCTAATTCAAAAGTTAGTCCGGCCTCAAATCATGATCTTGAACGACCTTCGAGGTGCGGATCACCGGGTCCGGGATTGCGCCCGGCCTGCCACCTGGGAGATGTCTCCATGATGAAGAACAGCTCCGCGAAACCCGGAGGGCTCCTGGGGTCCGCTTTGATTCCGGCTCTTGTCGCAACCCTGGGCCTTGGTCTTCCGATGCCCGGCGGCGCCCTGAAGCTGTCCGCGACTCCAGGTGGGCCTTCCGAAACCTCGGGATCGGCGTCAGAGGCGCCCGCCGTAGACCTGGCCGCTCCCTCGGCCCACAACTCGCTCCGCTACTTCGCTGACGACCGCGCCCAGGACCTCGTGGTCCGGATCGTGGACGGGAGCAGGGCAGACCGAGGCGTCACGCAGGCGCAGGTGACGCTCTTCCGGCAGGGCCCCGGAACGCGCTCGGAACGTCGGATCATGACCCGGTCCACCGGCACCGATGGACGGGTGGCCTTCGAGGACCTCTCGGCCGGTGGCTACCTCCTGAGGGTGGAGGCCGTCGGTTTCGGGACGTTGGAGCGAGAAGTGCGCCTCCCCGTCACCGAGATCCTGCACTTGGTCCTGCAACCCCGACCGCTGACTTTGGACGAGGTGATCGCCACCGCCACCCCCCTCCGGACCGGAGTCACCTACACCGCCGCCCAGACCTTCGACCGGGACGAGCTGACCCGGCGCCTCGATGCTTCCATCGGATCCATGCTGGACGGAGAGCCGGGGGTGGCCATGCGCTCCCTGGGTGCGGCCCCCACCCGGCCCGTGATCCGGGGCTTCGACGGAGACCGGATCCTGGTGCTGGAGAACGGCGAGCGCATGGGAGACGTGGGAGAGAGCTCCGCAGACCATGCGGTGGCCCTGGATCCCCTTGCGATAGAACGCCTGGAAGTGGTGCGCGGACCCGCCAGCCTCCTCTACGGATCCGGCGCACTGGGCGGCGTCGTCAACATGACGACCCGGGATATGCCCTGGAGCTGGAGTCGAGGCTGGGAGGGTGCCATCCAGACCCAGGCCGCATCCATGAACCGGTCGGGTGCCGGCTCTGGGACTCTGGTCTATGGTGCCGATGACTGGGCCTCGACCTTCCGGCTCTCCGCTCGGGAAGCTGGAGACATCCGGATGCCGGACGGAAGGCTCCCCGACACGGCCATCTCCAGCCTGGACGGATCGCTCGGATTCGTCAGGCAATGGGACGAATTCCGCCTGGGGTTCTCCGGGTCTTTCGTGGACCGGGAGTACGGGATCCCCGAAGCCTGGGACGATCCCGATGAAGAGGTCCGCCTCACCATGGAGCGACAGTTGTTCCAGACCCGCCTGGACTGGGAGCCGCGGATGCCCGGCACCATCCAAGGACTCGAGGTCAGGAGCAACGTGTCCCGATTCTTCCAGCAGGAGATCGAGCGGGCGTTCATGGACGGTGGATCCGTGGACGAGGACGTGGAGCTCGAGTATGACGCCATCTCCGCTTCGGGGACCGCCACCTTGCGTCATGGTCGACTCGGGGTGTTCGGGGAAGGTGCGTTCGGAATGGCAGTCCGGGCCCGCCAGATGGACATCGGAGGCGACGAGGCCTTCTTCCCTGGAATCAACGAGCGCTCCATCGCGATCTTCACCTTCCAGGAGGCTCGCCTGACCGAGGATCTGAGCTTTCAGACAGGGGGGCGGATCGAAACCAACTGGAACGAAGCTCGACCCAACGAGCGATTCCCAACGATTGACGGGAGCCGGAACTCCACCGCCTATTCCGGCTCGGTGGGCCTGAACTGGCGGCCTGGAGCCGGCTGGGAGATGGGTGCGCAGGTGGCCCGGGCCCACCGGGTGCCTATCGCCGAGGAGCTCTTCGCCGACGGAGCCCATCTTGCTGCGGGGGTCTTCGAGATCGGGAACCCCGAGTTGGAGGACGAGGTGAGTCACGGCCTGGACCTCTTCGTTCGCCGGGACTTCGCCCGGGGTACGGTGGAGGTGGCCGGGTTCGCAAACTGGATCCACGACTACGTGGCCTTCCAGCCGCTGGGGCGGATCGACGCGGCCTCCGGCTTTCCGGTGTTCCAGTACCAGGGTACCGATGCTCGCATGCTGGGCGCCGAGGTCACGGCGGAGGTGCGACTGGGGGAGGTCTGGAGCCTGGGAGCCGGGGTGGATTATGTGCAGGGAACCCGCACGGCCGCGGCCGAGGATCCTCTCCCCTCGATCCCTCCCCTCCGGAGCCGGATCCAGCTTCGGGCCGATCCTGGCCGTTGGTGGGGTGGAGCCACCCTCCGGGCCGTGACGAGCCAGGACCGGGTCGCACCCGATGAGCTCTCCACCCCGGGGTACGTCCTGCTGGATGCCCAGGTCGGGTTCCGGGTGGATCCCATGGGGCGCCACTCCATCCTCCTGCGCATCGACAACGCGTTGAACGAGCGATACCGGGATCATCTCTCCCGGCTCCCGGAGCGGGACATGTGGATGCCGGGCCGAAACGTGTCGTTGATCTACCGCTGGAGCTTCTAGAAGGCTATTGAGGGCGGGCCGCTTCTGCGAACGAGGGACGGGATGGTGGCCAGGGCCACCATAAACTGGGTGTTCGTGAAGCTCCCCCGGAAGACAAGCAGGACTGCCACGGCGATGAGGAACACGCAGTCGCTCCCCTCCAGGGTCCAAACGTAGGTCCGGTCGGTGCGCCATGCCGGCACGTCGTACGTCCGCCGTCCGAAGCGCACCCCCACCGGCTCCGCCAAGCCGTCCCCGATCCCGGCTCACCAGGATGGGGATGTAGATCAGGTGAAACATCCCCATCGCGTTGAAGACCGCTCCGAAGGTGACGATGATTGCAGGGCCGGCCACCAGCTAGGTGGTGTGGGCCAGCGGAGGATGTGGGGGCGGTCCTCGGGACGGTCGAAGTAGCGGAATACGGTGGTGGGTAAGGAGGAGCCCAGCCGGATGGGCTCCACCAGGACCCGGTAAAGGAATCCATCCTCGACCTCGGCGTTCCACCATCCCTCTCCGTAGGACTCGCCCAGGCCCAGGGGATGCGTCTCGCAGAGGCCGTCGGACGAACCGGGCGTCATGGACCTGGGGATCGTGGAGTTCGGACCGGTTCACTTCCAAGCCCACCTCGTCGAACAGTCCTCCGACCATGATCACTTCCCGGCTCTGCCTGCGCATGACACCTCCCCTCCTCGCGGCGATCTCGGCTTGAAAGCGGTCTTGTCACACGGTTGAGCCCGATACGGTCGGTGTCGAGTTCCCGCTGAAACCGCCTGTCCGGCCGGGGCGTCGCCTGCCTCGAAGCAGTGGTGCATGCTGCGACGGGCAGCGGGTGGGAATGGTTGTTCTCCTCACGGGAGAGAATCTGGATGATGGGGCGAGTCAGGGGGGCCCCTCCCTTGTATCCAGGAGGACCTCCCAAAGCGCCCCTCGGTTCGTATGGTGGGCGATGCGGGTGAAGGGGGGCCGTCGAACTACCGGCAGCTGGCTCACCAGTTTCCGGATCCGATGGAGACGATCTTGATCAGGGATGGGACTCCGGACCGGGTCCACCGCCCAGAGCGACTGGAGGGGATGTTGGTCATCCCTGCAGACTCCGTGACGCGACAGGTAAACCCAGCCTTAACCCCGCGATAACCGATGGTAAACCCCTACCCCTTAAGGTGCCCAGGACAGTCCCGGGACCGGTGAGCGGGATCGCAATCCCTCCAAGGCGAGAGAGGCCTGTCATGGACGCCAGCGGCAAGCGATGGATTCGTCGCCACCCCTGCGGTGGCCGGTGCGAGACAGAGCGCCCGCGGGAGGGAGCCGGAAAGAGATTGGATGCGGGGGGGTGGGACCTGCTCCTTTCCTTCATCCTCCTGGTGACTGTCGTGCTGGCAGCTCCTTCCACTCTATATGGCCAGGGCTGTGGAGAGTCCGAGCTGGCCGTCTCTCCCGGTGTCATCTTCCCACCCGATGGTGGAAGCCTGAGCCAGGCCCATGCCGCCTACCTGAGGGCATGGAACGCCGAACGACCCGACCGGATCCTCTCTCTCCTGGCAACGGAAGCCCGGGGCCTGGTTCGAACCAGTCTCCTGAACACGGCGGATCTGAGAACTCTCCTGGAACTGGCCGTGGCGGAGCTCCGGCTCGAGACGTGCTCCGTCTTTCTGGTGGAAGACGTTGGGGAGTGGGTTTCGGTCGGAACGTATGTTCGCGTCGGGTCCAGATCCAAAAACGAACCGGAGTCGATCACGGGCACCGTCACGACGATATGGAAGAAGGGCTTGGATGGGGAGTGGCGCATCGTATTCGTATCGGCCCTCTGGCTGAGCGTCGAGGGACAGCCTCCCCCAGTGGTAGCCGGCGGGGCCAGTGAGGGATAGCGGCAGAGCAGCGGTTTATGATTGAACGGGTATGGAGGCGGAGGCCGAGATCATCGCTTCCGATCCGAACTCCCGTTCTCTCCCGTGGGAATTCCCGAAGAACTCCATTGCCACAGCGGTCCCTCGCCTACAATCTTCAAGGCAGAAGGATCAGGAGTTCCCGCTGGGCGTCCTGCACCCCTGAGACCTGGCCGGTGTTTCGCCTCCTGTCCCGCTGGTCCGGGGGGATCAATGATGTATCTGAGGTGTCTTGGCGGTCTTTCAATCGAAACCGAAGACGCCTTCATCTCCGGACCCGTTGGCCAGCGTCACCGCCTGGCTCTCCTGGCCCTACTGGCAATCGCAGCTCCCCAGGGGATCTCCCGAGACAAACTCATGGCCTACCTGTGGCCGGAACGGGGTCAAGCCAGCGCCCGGAATCTCTTGAATCAGTCCGTGCACCATGTCCGGCGAGCCCTCCGTCCGGATGCAGTCATCTCGGAAGGGATCGAGCTTCGCCTGGACCCGGAGATCCTCCCCTCTGATGTCTGGGACTTCGAGGAGGCCCTCGAGGCCGGCGATTGGAGTCGGGCCCAGGAGATCTACGGGGGGCCCTTCCTCGATGGCTTCCACCTTCCCGGAGCAGGGGCCTTCCATCGTTGGTTGGACGCCCAACAACTCCTGATTGGCGAGCAGTATCGCGACTGCCTGGAGAGGCTCGCCGGCCAAGCGCAAGCGGATGGGGATGGGCAGACTTCCGTCCGCTGGTGGAAGCTGCGGTTGGTGGAGGAGCCTTTGAACTCGAGGGTGGCGGCAGCTCTGGTGCTGGCCATGGCAGAGTCCGAGAATCTTCCCGGAGCCATCGAGGTGGCCCGACGGCATGAAGCCTTCCTCCGGGAAGAGTTGGGCATCTCTCCGCCGGACACCTTCCGCCAGGCAATCCGTCAGGTCCGGGAGCGTCCGCTCGGGGTGGGGGAGGGTCAGCACCTGGATTCCGGTTCTGCGAAGGCGTCGGGGCGCACCGCCGATTCCCCTCCGTCGCTTCAGCCGCCCCGATCGGAGCAAACTGAAATGCCCCCGGCCCTTTCCCCCGGGGAAGCCCGAGCCACGGAGATCGGACCCTCCACATCCCTATCACCCCAAGCCCGAGATTCTCTCGAACCCTCCGGTACCTCCTCCGGCCTGTGGAGCGTCCCAGGGGGGCGCAGGAGAGGAGTTGCGGCTACCCTTGCGATGTTCGCGAGCGTGGCGGCATTTCTCTACCTCAGCATGGGGGGCCCTTTCTCTGGGGGAGAGGGTCTCGACGGTGGATTGGGCGCCGACGGAGGGTGGGAGGCAGAGACGCCCTCCGTCATCGTACTTCCGTTCGAGAACCTGGGCCCGGCCGAGCACTCGTACCGGGCCCTGGGTCTGAGCGATGAACTCACCCATCGGCTGGCCGGTAGAGCAGGACTCAGGGTGATCGGACACACCAGAGCCATGGAGTACGACGAGTCGGATCTGCAGGATGGGCGCGTTTCCCAGGAGTTGGGGGTGGACTATGCTCTGATTGGAACGGTGCGTTGGGCTCAGGATCGTCCCGGCCCACCCCGAGTCCAGGTGAGTCCTGGGTTGGTCCGCACCTCTGACGGCGTTCAGATCTGGGATGCCTACTACGAGCGAGCGCCCGAGGAGCTCTACCGGATCCAGGAGGAGGTGGTCGATCAGGTGATGCGGCACCTCCTTCCCTCCTCAGCGCCCCCTTAGAGTGGAGCCCTTCGCACCACGAAGGACCTCCTGGAAGCCCCAGCCAGGTGTCCGACCAGGGTGCCCCGGGACGAGCCTCCGCTCCAACTCGTTAGAAGGCTGTTGAGTCAGAGATTCGCCGGCATTCGTGACCCGGCGCATCCGAGGTGGCTACGTTGCTCCGGATCGCAATAGCGTTGCTATCACTCACCATCGCCCCTTGCCCCCCCGGCGCGCCGGGCCAGTGGTCGCGGTGGGAAAAGGCGAAGGTCCCGTCGTCGCCGGCCAGGATGACCTCCTGTATCTGGAGCCCGTCCGCCGGATCTTGCGGGCCTTCACCGGAATGATCTGGTTTAATTGTTATACTTGATCGTTCTTTACGTGCGCTCCTTCGCCTGCCCGAAAGAGCTCCACACCTTCGGATCCCGGCCGTCGGCCCGCGCTCAGCGAGCGGCGGGTGGGGGCTCTCGAGGTCGGCGACGGATCGACTCCGCCGGCATTTCAGCGCGTCCGGATTCCGGACGTTCTCCGAAGTCTACGATGTCCTTCCATCGGGCTCTGGGATCCGCCCTCTGCCTGTCCCTCATCGTCCCCTTTCTTCTCGTGCCCCGGCCATCGCGCCGGCGGGGTCGGGAGAGCTCCCCGCTCCGGGCTCGCAGTCCTCACTCGCCTCTCCCCTGGCGATGAGGTCCATGGCATCGAGTCTCGGCAACCTCGAGGCCCAGGAGAGGGTCCCCGACTCCAGGGATCGAACCGTGCGACCCACCCGCGCCGAAGGCTCGATCCGTGTCGACGGCCTGCTGGACGAACCCGACCGGGAGCGGGCCGAACCCACGTCGGAATGTCGGCAGCGGGAGCCGGTTGAAGGTGAACCCACCATGGAGGGGACCGTGGTTCGGGTCCTCTAAGACGATGAGAACCTCTACATCGGCCACGGAACTCGCCAGAGCGCCGGTCTCTGCGGGAAGTAGGAGTGCCGGACGCCAGGGCACCGCCAGTAGAAGGGCCACCGGGATGGCCCCGGCCCAGATCCAGCACCTCCGCCCGCCCCGGGGACAGAGGGCCCCCGCCGCCAGGTGGGCGGCTCCGGCCACCGCGGGCCCCACCAGCAGGGTGCGAACAATCCAGGCAATCATGGCGGCCTCCGGTTCGAGGGTGCGCGGCGGGCCTGAACGAGCAGGCCCTTTCCTGTGGTGTTTCCACGTTGGCGCATCCATGAGCCTACGGGAGTCGGTGCCGGTCTGAGTCCACGATAGGCCGGTCGTCTCGTCCTGTCGCCTAACCTTATAGTGGCATGGAGTGAGCGCCGATGATTCTCGTTCCTGAATGGCGCCATGGAAGGAGCCGTCAGGCGGAGGCAGGTGCGCGGCTGCCCGGCTCACCCCCTGAAGACTTCCAACACGTCCGTCGTAGTTCGGGGTGAATGGCGCACCACCAACGATTACAGAACCGAAGCAAGCGCCCGGTGCTTCGCCAATCCTGAACGAACCAGCGAGGAAATGTGCATGTCGACCCACGACCCTGAAACCCAAGCATCTGACCCGCGCTCCGGACTCCCCTTCTTCCTGGTAGGCATGGCCCTGCCCATCGCTCTTCTCTTTGGCGTGGCGATGACGGACGCATTCGGTCCGGTGCTTGCGACCGCAGTAATCGCTGTCTCTGCCGCATTCATCCACCTGGGGGTCCAAAGCTCCTTCGGGAGAGCGATCAGGGAGCCGGAGCAGCCCGGCAGCGAACCCTCAACCTGAACCTGGAGCCCCTTCGGCCCCTCATCCGGGACGCGCGGGTGGTGGCCATCGGCGAGTGCTCTCGCTTCATCGAGGAATTCTCTGCTCTCCGGCAACGCGTGCTGCGGTTCCTGGTGGAACGATGTGGGTTTCGGGGACTCGCCTTCGAAGCCGGCTTCCCCGAAGGCTTCGCTCTGGACGCCTGGGCCCGAAGTGAGGGTCCGCCCGACGCGCTCGACCGGTTCGAGAGGGACGCCCTTCCTCTGGGGGTAGCGCCACTCCTGGAGTGGATTCGCCGTCGGAACCGGGAGCAGACCGGGGCGAGTCCTCTGGGGTTCGCCGGGGTCGACCTTCCCCGGGCCGGAGGAAGTCTGGCTCCGGCCCTTCAGCCGGTCCGGGATTTGCTGGCACGGGTGGACCCCGAGGCGATCCCCGCACTGGACAGGATCGAGGAGACGGCCGCAGCCTTCAACGGCGCCACCATGGCCGTGGCCGCCCCCCGCTGGGAGGCGGTGGGGGATCCGGCCCAGAGCCGGCTGGACGCTGACCTGCTCTGGCTCCTTCTCCGATTTCGCTCCCTGGAACCGCTATACGAGGAGCGAAGCGACCCACCCTCGGTTCAACACGCCCTTTGGTGCCTGGAGGCGGCCGTCCACACCTCGGCCCACCTCCGGGCCATGGCCGACCTCTATCGCGGAGGGGGCCTGTCCGGAGGCACCTCGGGCCGCGAGCGCTTCATGGCCGAAGCCGTTGGGTGGCACTTGAAGCGGGCCGGACCCGACGCTCGCTTCGTCCTTTCGGCTCACAACGCCCACATCCAGAAGACCCCCGCAGTCTTCGACGGACACCTCACCGCACTCCCCACGGGCCAGCACCTCCACCGGCTCCTGGGGAG
>SKKH01000251.1 GCA_007121555.1 Gemmatimonadota bacterium
GAGGACTGGATCGAAGACGCCTTCGCCTGGGAGGACCTTCTGGCCGGAGCGCCGGCCGACACCCTCCAGGCTCTCTTCGTCCGGTCCTGGCACCCGGAACGCGCGCTGGGGCCGCTGGGGCACCTGGGGGTGGGGATGAGGACGGTGGAGGGGGCCTACTCAGGTCGGTACCCCCAGGGCACGGGGCACGGCTCTCCCTATCACTTCGACCGTCACGTCCCCTTCATGCTGCTGGGTCCTGGAATCCCCGGAGGCTCGACCTCCAACCCGGTGTCCGTGGTCGATCTGGCCCCCACCATCGCCGATCTACTGGGGATTCCCACCCCCGACGACCTGGACGGTGAGGTGGTGCTGAGGTAACCGGAGACGCCCTTCAGCGCGCCGGCTCCTACTCGTCCCCTGGGTCGTCCTCGTCGGGGACCCGGAGCCGGTAGCCGAATCCGCGCACCGTCTCCACCCAGTCTCCACAGCTGCCCAGCTTCCCCCTGAGACGGCGGACGTGCATGTCCACCGTGCGGGTCTGGATGCGCTCCGCCACGTTGGCGTCGACCTCCCAGGCCCGTTCCAGGAGCTGCTTGCGGCTCTGAGTCCGGCCCCGGCGCTCCATGAGGGTCTGGAGGAGACGGAACTCCGTGGGAGTCAACTGAAGCTCCTCTTCGTCCAGGATGGCCAGATGGGCGGTGAGGTCCAGCATCAGGGGCCCTGCCCGGAGGATCTTGCCCCCCGTCTCCGTGGAGGCCTGCTCGGCCCGACGCAGAATGGCCTGGACCCGGAGCACCAGTTCCCGGGGGCTGAAGGGCTTCGTCAGGTAGTCGTCGGCCCCCATCTCCAACCCTTCGATGCGATCCTCCTGTTCTCGCTTGGCCGTGAGCATGAGGACGGGCACGGTACGGGTTGCCGGTTCCTTCCGGACCCGCCGCAGGACCTCGTCGCCTGAGACCTCGGGCACCATCCGGTCCAGGACCATCAGGTCGGGAATGGCCCGGTCGATGGCCGTCATGGCTTCGGACCCGTTGGAGGCTGTCTCCACGCGAAACCCCGCCCGGGTGAGCTGATACGCAATGAGGGCGGCGATATCCGGTTCGTCTTCGACAACCAGAACCCGCGAGGACGGTCCCGAATCGTTGTTCGAGCTCATGGCATGGCCTGGGTGGGGAAAGGGGGCCAGAGGACAGTCCGAAATTCAGGAGGGAGGTCCGGACCGGCGACGCTTCTTCGATCCCTCTGTCGCTGATTCTATTCGGGCAAGGTCACGGAGTCCGGGTCGATCTGGTAACGCCACGGTAACGGACGGTCGGGACTCGAAGCCCCTCGCGGGCCCCGACCCATGACGGCGACTCAGCGGGAGCTCTAGTGTGGTGAGTCAGCGATTCGCCGGCATTCGTGACCCGGCGCATCCGAGGTGGCTACGTTGCTCCGGATCGCGATAGCGTTGCTATCGCTCACCATCGCGCCTTGCCACCCCGGCGCGCCGAGCCCCTCGGTCCTTCGCCGAATCTCTGACTCACCACACTAAAAGGCTGTTGAAGAAGGGCAGGGACCACCGGGACGGGGTCTTGCGTGTTCTGGTCGAGGAGGGTCGCTGAAAGCGATCGGGCACCCGGCGAAGCCGGGTCGGCATCGGTGAAGCGGCCCAACGAAGATCCAGGGCCGGCAATCCCCCGTCCCCCTTCGGGTTGGGGCCGCAGGGGGCCCCCTCGGTCGTTGGTTCGCCTCGACGTAGCGCAAGGCTATGCCTTCGACGAACCGCCTACGATTGGGGCCCCTGGGGCCGCCAACGGTGGCGCCCTGCCCTTCTTCAACAGCCTTCTAAACGGGCGAGCTTCGGGACTGGGAGCTCCCCGGCCCCCGCCACGGCGCTGGACTCCATCTGCTCCCACCATTAAATTACGCGCTTATGTTTGAGACTTGAATAACAATCATGAGGTGTACTATGACCACGCCCATCCGGGGCCTCCATCACGTCACGGCGACGGTGAACGAGGCCCAGCCGGATCTGGACTTCTACGCAGGGCTTCTCGGTCTCCGACTCGTGAAGCAGACCGTCAACTTCGACCACACAGGGGTCTATCACTTCTACTACGGCGACGAGGAGGGGCGTCCGGGATCGCTCATGACCACCTTCCCGTATGGCGGGGAAGGGGTGCCGCAGGGCCGGATCGGAGCGGGCCAGATCAGCGTCACCTCGTTCTCCGTACCCCCCGGTGCACTGGACTTCTGGCGAGGCCGGCTCGCGGATCGGAAGGTCCCGGTGGAGCGGGAGGGGGTCCGATTCGGAGAGGGACTGCTGGAGTTCCGTGACCCCTCCGGTCTGCGGATCGAACTCCGGGAGGCTCCCGGGGATCCACGGGACCCCTGGGTGGCGTCGGGGATTCCCCCGGCCGCCGCCGTGCGTGGGCTCCACAGCGTGACCCTCACACTTCACCGGGCCGGTCCTTCGCTGGCCTTCCTGACCGGGCTCCTGGGCATGGAGGAAGGGGAACGGGATGGGGATCGGATCCGGGTTCTGGCCGGTGACGGCCGTCCAGGCGCCCTCCTGGAGATGGAGGTGGCCCCCGAGGCCCCCGCCGGTGTGAATGGGCTGGGCACGGTGCACCATGTGGCTCTGGAGGTGGACGACGGAGAGGCGCAGCGGGCGGTACGTTCGACGCTGGTGGCGGAAGGGGTCCAGGTCACCCAGGTGAAGGACCGTCAGTACTTCACCTCGATCTACTTTCGGGGGCCCGGCGGCATCCTGTACGAGGTCGCCACCCGGGGCCCCGGATTCACCCAGGACGAGTCGGTGGCCGACCTGGGGACCCACCTGAAGCTTCCCGGTTGGGAGGAATCGAACCGTCCGAGCATCGAGCGGAAGCTCACCCCCGTATCGCTGGAGAACGTCCGATGAAGGTGCATACGGGAGAACCCCTGAAGCGCGCCGGCACCCCCCTCGAGGAGGCTCGGGGGGCGGTGATCCTGGTCCATGGCCGGGGCGCGACCCCTGAGAACATCCTCGAGCTGGCCGGCGTCCTGGATCGCCCCGATCTGGCCTGGATGGCCCCGGCGGCGGCGAACCGGACCTGGTACAACCACAGCTTCATGGCGGAGCGAGAGAAGAACGAGCCCCACCTCTCCTCGGCGCTGGAGCTCCTGGCCAGTCTCGTGGACCAGGTGCAGGAAAAGGGAATTCCCCTGGAGCGAACGGTCCTCCTGGGGTTTTCCCAGGGGGCGTGCCTGAGCTCCGAGTTCGTGTACCGCAATCCCGGACGCTACGGAGGGCTGGTCCTCTTCAGCGGAGGGCTCATCGGGCCTCCGGGAACCACCTGGTCCACCGAGGGTGATCTGTCGGGCACACCGGTCTTCCTGGGGTGCAGCGACGTCGATGCGCACATCCCGGTGGAGCGGGTCCACGAGACGACCCGGGTGCTGGGAGAAATGGGGGCTCAGGTCACCGAGCGGATCTATCCCGGTATGGGGCACCTGGTGAACCGGGATGAGATCCAGGGGGCGCGCAGGCTCCTGGATGAAGCCGTTCCCCCTCCCTCGGAGCGGGCCGGGGGCGGTGACTCCGGTTCGGACACCTGAGTCGTGGTAAGCGAGGTCCGGACCCGGGCGAGTAGGGTCTTCCACGGATCCGGAGCCCTGGATGAGCTCCCCCGGATCCTCGAGTCGGAGGGATGGGCGCGCCCCCTTCTCCTCACGACCCCGGGGGGAGTCCGTCGCCTCCCGGCCGCGCTCCAGTCCCATGCCGCCGGGAGTGGAACCGTCCCCCTGGTAGGGATCGTGGCCGAGGCCCGACCCCACGTGCCCCCCGAAGGAGTGGAGGCGGCGCTGGAGGCGACCGCGAGGCTCGAGCCCGATTCCCTCATCGCCCTGGGGGGAGGTGCGGCCCTGGGGCTGGCCAAGGTGGTGGCGCTGGAGACCGGGCTCCCC
>SKKH01000023.1 GCA_007121555.1 Gemmatimonadota bacterium
ACCATGATCGTGGTGCCCAACGACCGGATCCTCTCGGTGGTGGGGAAGGGGACCACCTTCAAGGATGCCCTGAAACGAGCCGACGAGGTGCTCCTCCACGCCACTCAGGGAATCAGCGACCTGATCCGGGTCACCGGTGAGGTGAACGTGGACTTCGCCGACGTCCGGACCGTGATGGCGTGCCGGGGACCGGCGCTGATGGGGTCTGGATTCGGGGAGGGCGAGAACCGGGCGCAGGAAGCCGCACAGGAGGCGATTTCGTCGCCCCTGCTCGACGACATCTCGATCAAGGGCGCCCGAGGAGTCCTCATAAACATCACCGGTGGGATGGACCTCGCCATTGACGAGGTGACCCAGATCTCTTCGATTATCCAGGAAGAGGCGGGAGAAGACGCGGAGATCATCTTCGGCGCAGTCCACGACGAAACCCTGGAAGGACAGATCCGGGTGACTGTGATCGCCACTGGTTTCGACTCAGGCAACGAGCGTGAGGAGAAGCAGGTGATCCGCCCGGACTTCCGTCGTCAGTCCATGTCCCAGAGGACATCTCAGGAAACGTCCGCCAAGGAAGCGAAGCGTGAGTCCGAGGAGCTTCCCAGGCGAGCGGTCGCCGGAACGAATTCCGGGTCGGGCGTGGCTCCGTTCAGCCGTCCGCCGGAACGGACGGTGGATCGGAGTCAGATCGGGGAGCTGGACATCCCCACCTTCATTCGTCGTCAGATGGACTGACGGGTCCGGATCCCGTCCGTCCATCGGGTCGGAAGACGTCCTAGATCACGTCTTTCGGCCCGAGGACCGTGATGAAACTCCAGGAACTGCGAATTTCTATGAGCCGTTTTCTTGACCATCCCGCCGGGGTCCTCCTGGGCGTAGGTGCCCTCTTCGGTCTGGGTGCCCTGGCCTTCCAGCCCGTGTTCGGTACCGAGGTCCCCGAGGCGGGCATCCTGGAGCCGCTCCAAGCCGCCTCTGCGGAGGAGGTGCGGGTCGAAACGCTGGATCGGGGGCAGACCTTCGGCGGAATCCTCTCCCGGGCGGCTCTCGCTCCCAGCGAGCAGCAGTCACTCCTTCTCGCGTTTCGGGAGCAGGCGAATCCGGCGCGGATGCGCGACGGCACCGAGATCACCCTCCGGTGGGTTCGTGGCCAGGAGACGGTGCGGGGCGTGGATGTGGCGTTGAATCCCGACGAACTCCTCCGCCTCGAACGCGATGAGTTCGGCTGGCGCTCCTCAGTGATGGAAACCCCGGTCTGGTCCGACACCGTCATGGTGGCAGGCGTCATCGAGCGGGATCTCTGGAGCGCCGTGGTCCTCAATCCCGAGCTGAAGGAGATGCCCATGGGCGATCGCGCCCGGGTCATCGATCTCATGGATCGGGTCTTCCAGTGGCAGCTCGATTTCGCTCGGCAGATCCAGAGGGGCGACGCCTACCGCCTGGCCTTCGAGCGAGAGGTCCGGCCCGACGGCACCATGCGCTCAGGTCGAATCCTGGCCGCCGAGCTGGTGAACCGAGGGGACGCCCTGCACGCCATCTGGTTCGATCTGCATGAGGACGGTCAGGGGGGATACTACGATCTGGACGGGGAGTCCCTTCGGAGGGCGTTCATCCGGGCCCCCCTCGAGTATCGGCGGATCTCTTCCATGTTCAACATGAATCGCCTGCACCCGGTCTACGGCGACCGGCGGCCTCACATCGGAGTGGACTACGCGGCCGCCACGGGCACCCCCGTCATGGCCACCTCCGACGGGGTGGTGGCTCGACGCGGCCGGGCCGGCGGGTACGGGAATCTGGTCGAGATCCGCCACGCCAACGGATACATGACCCGCTACGCCCACCTGAACGGGTTCGCTTCGAGCGTGCGCGAGGGGGGTCGGGTCTCCCAGGGTCAGGTCATCGGATACGTGGGAATGACGGGGACGGCCACGGGGCCCCACCTTCACTACGAGATGCACCGGCACGGGCAGCCGGTGGACCCCCTGAACGTCGACATTCCCGCTGGGGACCCGATTCCCCCTGGGGCCAGGGATCGTTGGGACGCGAAGATGGGCGTTCGTTTCGCCATGCTCGAGATTCTTCCCTCCGCTTCCGAACTTCGGATGGCGGCCGCCGAGGCCGCTGAAGGGGAGACTCGTCGGGCCAACACGGACGACGACTGACCTCCGCTTGGGGTCGGAGAGCGAGTTCCCAGGCGGGACTCGGGTTCCCTCACCCCGGGGGTAGTCGGGAGGATCAACGGCCGTGACTGTGGAGATCCTCCTCTACATCGGACTCGCGGCGGCCGCAGTCTTGCCGGCCGTGCTGCTGTACCTGCGTGGAGAGCCGCCCGTCCCCACCCGCCCCGCACTCCTGGGGCTTCGCATCGCCACCCTCCTCCTGGTGGCTCTTCTCCTCATCGACCCGGTACTCCCGGGGAGCCGGCCCGCTGACACCTCGGATCCGGCGCTCTGGGTCGTGGTCGACGGGACCCGGGCCCTGGATGTGCCCACCCCGGAGGGCGGCCTGCTCCGCGACACGGTCGTGGCCCGGGCGACGGCTGAAGCCCGAGGCGGGGCCCGATTGGCTCTGGTGGGCCCGGAGCCGGAGGGGATCGACACCTTGTCGCTCCCCACGGCCCTTCCCCGACCCTCGGTCACGGACCTGAGACCTTCCCTCCTGCGGTTGGCCGAGGTCGGAGCCGACTCCATCCTCCTGCTCTCGCCCCTGCGATTTCCGCCGGGAGTGGTGGAGCGGGCAACGGAAGATCTGCCCGTCGCGGTGGCCCTGGCGCGGGTGGGTGACCCGGTGCGAAACGCGGGTGTGTGGGAGTTGGAGCTCCCCACGCGTGCCCCTGCGGGGGAGGCGGTGGAGGGGGCCCTCGTCGTCTTCGGCGAAGGTGGCGAGGTGGGAGATTCCGTTCGGGTCGAGGTCGAGGTGGATGGGGAGGCCGCCTTCTCGGTCCTGACGCCCCTTCCCCCTCCAGGCACCCGTGATCGAATCCCGGTGACTCTTCCGGCCATGCCCGATTCGGGAACGGTGAGAGTGGTAGGCCGGGTGGAGCTGGACGGCGATCTCTTTCCCTTTGACGACGCCAGGGTCCGGCACCTCCGGGTCGGGCCGCCCGAAGGGGGGATCCTCCTGCTCTCCTTCGAACCGGACTGGGAGCCTCGGGTCCTTCTGCCCACGCTGGAAGCCGTCACCGGACTTCCTGGGGAAGGCTACCTCAGGCTGGGTACCGACGACTGGCTTCCCCTGGTCGAGGGGGCGGCCGCGGCCCCCCGGGTCCCGGCGTCCGAGTTCCGGGACCGGATGGATCGAGCCGGGCTCCTCGTCCTTCACGGGGTCGGTGCCGAGACGCCGAACTGGCTCGAGGAGGCCGTCGCGGGCCATCCCAGGGTCATACACCTGCCCACGGGCTCCGCCGGGGCCCGGCTGGCCTCGCTCTCGCCCGCAGCCGCCCGGAGTGGAGAGTGGACCCCCGACGCCCAGCTTCCTCCCTCTCCCGTAGCGCCGTATCTGGCCGGCCTCCCCCTCGCGACCCTGCCTCCCCTCACGGACCTGCGTCCCGGCGGGGTGGAGGGCGGAACGACGGTCTTTCGCCTTCGTCCTCCCACGCCCGGCGGGGAGCCACTTCCTGGAATGGTGCTCCGGGAAGGGCCCGAGGGCCGAAGAGCGGTCGCCCTCGCCCGTGGATTCTGGAGGTGGGGACATCGCTCCGGCCCGCCGCGCGAGGCCTATCGGGGGCTGTGGTCGGGGGTGGCGGGATGGGTGCTCGCCGAAGACCGGATCGTCGATGACGGGACGATTCGACCGCGATGGACCGTGATCCTCTCCGACGCTCCTTCGGAGTGGCATGCCACGGGAGACGCGGGTACGGCGATCACCCTTCAGTTCTCTCCGGAGGCGGAGGCGGAGGTGGAG
>SKKH01000288.1 GCA_007121555.1 Gemmatimonadota bacterium
CGACCCCGATCACGACGGGGGCTGGTCCAGGTGGATCAGACGTGGGCTGAACCCGGACGAATCCGAGATGGTGGCCCGGACCAGAGAGACCGGCCGGGCGAAGCGGCGGGGGCCGCAGCTCCCCGGATTCACGAACCATCGCCCCTCCCGCTCCTCCAGGAGGGGGATGTGCGTATGTCCGAAGACGATGAGATCGGCCTCGGGAAAGGCGGGACCCAGATTGTCGGGAGAGGGAGAGCCGAGCTGGTGCCCATGGGTCACGACCACGCTCATTCCGGCCAGCTCCAAACGCTGCACTTCCGGGAACCGGTCCCTCAGGTCGAAGCCGTCGGTGTTTCCGGGGACCACGGTCACGGGGGCCAGGGCTTCGAGTTCCACAACGAGGTCAACGGACCCCAGATCCCCGCCGTGGAGAATGTGGTCTACGCCCTCCAGAAGCTGGAAGAGCTGGGGGCGGATGAGGCCGTGGGTGTCGGAGATGATGCCGAGTTCCATGGGGGAAGTTCCGTTCAACTGGCTCGGGTCGCAGGGAATGCACTGGGGACGGCCCGGCTGACCTCGTCGAGAAAGGCTCGGGCCACGAGCTCAGGGGTGAAGAGCTCGGACCGACGCCGTCCGGCTGCACCCAGGCGGGTTCGTTGCATTGGATTCCGCAGGAGGCTCGAGAGGGCGCCGGCGAGTGCGTGCACGTCTCCCGGGGGCACGAGAAGGCCCGTTTCACCCTCCACAACCACCTCCGGGACACCCCCGGCTCGTGCGGCGACCACGGGGAGACCGGCGGCCATGGCTTCGAGGAAGACGATTCCGAACCCCTCCTGGCGGGAGGGCAGGGCGAAGAGGTCCGCCTGGGCATAGGCCTGTCGAACGACTTCGTTGTCGGGCACGGCACCTTCGAGGGTGACGCGGTCTTCGAGCTTCAACGTTCCCACCAGCGCACGGAGCAGGGGGAGTTCGGGACCTCCCCCGATGATTCGAAGTCGTGGGGAGGGGTGGTGGTCCCGGAGGAGCGACATGGCTCGGACGAGGGTCGCGGTGTCCTTCCGAGGATACTGATGCGCCACACTCAGGATGACGGGCGGGGAGTTCGTCGCTCTGGACCGGGCGGGGATCCGGGCCCACGGGATTTGATCCAGCGGCTCGGCGACGACGGCAATGGATGCCTCGGGGACTCGGTAGGCCCGAGACACCACATCGGCGGAGTAACGGCTCGGCACCACGACCAGGGAAGAGGTCGCGGCGTTCCGTGCTTCGAACCGGGCCAGGGTCTTGAGGACCGCCCGATCCCGACCCTGAGCGAAGCGGACCTCATCGGCCGCGACACCCTTGAGTCCCAGGATGAGAGGTCGGTGGGGTCCAGCCCGAAGAAAGACCCCATCGATGTCGAAGCCCACCAGGAGGTCGAAAGGGCCGACTGCGTCGAGGCGTGCCTCCAACTCCAGGTTGAAGGCGATCCGACGCCTCAGGAGTTGCTCCGCGGTGGGATCTCCCGGGGTGGGGTGCGGCCGAAGGACCTGGACATGGTGTCCAAGGACCCGGAGCCCTGCCGCGAGACCGCCGATTCCCACGGCGGTACCCGATCCCTGGTGCGGCGAGGTCTTCCAGGAGTCCAGAAAGGCGATCCGAAGGGGCGCCGGCATGACGGAACCCCGGTCAGTTCTGGGACGCGTCGATCCGGGCCGCCAGGATGAAATCGTTCTCGCTCAGACCATCGATGGAATGGGTCCAGATTCGGACCGACGCTTTCCCCCAGGTAAGGGTGATCTCCGGATGGTGCTCCTCTGCCTCGGCAATGCGCCCCACCTCGTTGGTGAACTCGAGTGCGCCCATGAAGTCATCGAACTCGAAGGTTCCTTCAAGATGGTGATCGTCCACCACGGTCCAATGGTCCCCGATCGCGTTCACGTAGTTTTTCAGGGCCTCGCCCTTCAGGGCGGGAGAGCCTTCGGGAAGGGGAGCGCAGTGTCGAGAGAGAAGATCCATCGTCATGGGGAGACTCCGAGAGATGAAGGGGCTGGAAGGTGTCCGGAACCGTGCAAACCCGATAAGGTCCACTAGCCTCGGTGCATCCGGTCACGCCCCGGACGACCTTGTAGGCCGAAGGGACGCTGCGAGCTCCGGACTCACCGGGCTGATCCGGTCCCATCGGGTCGGCTGAGGGGTACCCATGACGATCGTCGGGGGTCCGATCCCGGGAGTGGCCTGACGATGGCCTGCCCGAGGCACGACTCTTGTTGGATTGGCAAGGCCTCGCGCTCCCGACTGACACCCGAAACCATGCACGCTCCATGACCAGACGAAAACGCCCCCGTCGTGCCTCCCTCCTCATGGCGGGGCTGGCGGTCGTGGGAGGGGGTATGTTCCTCGGCACCGTCGCCTGGTGGAGCTGCGGCTTCCAGGGATGTCCTGACCCGGGAGATCTGGTGGCCTACCAGCCAGGCGGGGCGCCCATACTTCTGGACCGGCAGGGGGAAGAATTTGCCCGCCTCCACCCTCTGGAACGCCGGGTCGTGGACCTGGACTCCCTTCCCGAGTTCCTCCCCCAGGCGATTCTGGCCGTGGAGGATCGGCGCTTCTTCGAGCATCGGGGCGTGGATTGGCGCAGGGTCGTGGGCGCGGCCGTGCGGAACGTGAGGGCGGGCGGAGTCACCCAGGGGGCCAGTACCCTCTCCATGCAGTTGGCCCGGACCACCTTTCCCGAGCGCATTCCGGGGGCCCAGCGGAGGATGGGTCGGAAGCTCCTCGAGGTGCGTGTAGCCCAGCGGATCGAGGCGCGCTTCTCCAAGGACGAGATTCTGGAGCTCTATCTGAACCACGTGTATGTGGGTGGGGGCGCCTACGGGGTCGAGGCGGGGGCTCGCCACTACTTCGGACGGTCCGCGGTGGATCTGGGGTTGGCCGAGTCGGCCTTCCTGGCCGGTGTGGTCCGGGGGCCGGTCTACTACGACCCTCGCCGTAACCCTGAGGCCGCACGGGATCGTCGGGACCTGGTCCTGGCTCTCATGGTGGAGCAGGGTCGAATCGGCGAGGCGGAGGTGGACGGGCTCCGGGGCAGGCAGGTGGAGGCGACCGACACACCGCCCTCTCCGGCGGTGTCCGGTGACGGACCCTACTTCGTCGAGGCGGTGCGCCGGGAACTGGAGGCCCAGTTCGGCGAGGAGCTCTACCGGAGGCCCCTTCGGATTCACACGACGCTCGACCGGGAGCTTCAGCGTGCGGCCGGAGAGGAATTGGTGCGTCAACTGGAGGCGGTGGAGGAGGGGCGGATGGGATCCTTCTCCGGACCTCGGTTTCCCGCCACGGAGGGAGAGGAAGGTCGGACCCGGGCCGCCCATCTGGAGGGGGCCGTGGTCGTATTGGATGCCTCGACGGGAGACGTCCTGGCCCTGGTGGGAGGTCGAGATCATCACACCTCGCGTTTCAACCGGGCGCTTCGGGGACAACGTGAAATGGGAAGCGCGTTCAAACCCTTCGTCTACGCCGCGGCGCTGGCGGGAGGCCGGGTCACGAGCCAGCCCCTGGCCGACCGCCCCTTCACCTACGCCTCGGCGGGAAGCCCGCCCTGGACCCCCAGGAACTACGATGGGGGGTTCGAGGGACAGGTCAGCATGCGGCGGGCGCTGGGCGAGTCACTGAATATCCCCACGGTGCGTCTGGCCATGGCCACCGGAATGGACCCCATCGTCGAATTGGCCAGGAGGAGCGGCATTTCCGACTCCATCCCCCTCCTTCCGGCCGCCGCTCTGGGGACGGGACGAGCCACCCCAATGGAGCTGGCCGCGGCCTACGCTGCATTTGCGAATCAGGGTCAGTACTCCACCCCACGCTGGGTCCTGCGGGTGGAGGACGGCGAAGGCACAGTCCTTCATGAATCGGAGATCCAACGGACGGAGGTCATGGATCCGGGGGTGGCCTATCTGATCACCGACATGCTGCGAGGAGCGGTGGACGAAGGGACCGGACGGGGGGTTCGGACCGTGGGGTATGGAGGACCGGCGGCCGGAAAGACGGGCACGACCCAGGACGCCCGCGACGTCTGGTTCGTAGGGTACACTCCCGAGGTGGTGGGCGCGGTCTGGATGGGATTCGATCAGCCCAGGACCATCCTGCCGGGCGCATCGGGGGGTGGGCTGGCCGCACCGGTCTGGGGACGGATCATGGCCCGAGCCCACCCCGCCGGTGCGGTTCGGGATGGATGGATTCGACCCGGAGGGGTGGTGGAGCGGGACGTGGACGCGGAGACGGGTCGAGTCGTGGGAACCGAGTGTCCCTCGCCCGAGGGTGGAGCGGTCCGAGAACTCTTCCTGGCCCAGTACGTACCCGAATCCGCCTGTCCGGAGCGGCAGGGAATCCGGGAACGGGTCGGGGGCTTCTTCCGGCGGCTGGTGGGGCGGGAAGAAGAGGAGTCCACTCCAGGATGGGAGGAGGGGGATGCACCCGAATTCCTGGAGCCCGGGGCCTCGGTGGAGCGCCTTCTCGGGTTCTCGCCGGTTCCGGTGATCTCCTCCTCGGGGCAGGGCGGAGGGAACTGAACTCGGGACCGTAGGAGCTCTTGGCGGTGGTTTTCCCACCTCTTCACAAGAGGACTTCCGGGGTTCCCCCCGATCCATCCAGTTCACTGCTGCCGATACCAGCCGCCCTCTTCCAGGTCGTGGTAGAGAGTCAGATTTCGCCCGCCTTCCATGACCACCTGGTAATAGAGGCGGGAGATGGGGGTTCTCCACCACTCGTCATCGATGCGCCAGCGCTCCCGGACCTGAAGAACCATCCCCGGGCCGCACCCCTCTCCACCCACGATGGCCAGCGGCAGTCCGTCGGCATCGGAGCTCACCCGCACCGGAGCAGGACGCCCCAGAGGGTGAAGGGCCGGAGGGCTCCGGGAGGATCGGGTACGGAGCTTCCGCTTCACCTCAGGGCTCCACCGCCATGAGGGCATGGCGCCGTTCGGGAATCCGGGACCAGGGGTCCACCTCCACCACCCGGTACAGAGGAGAGTAGCCCAGCTTCAACTTGAGCTCCCGGACCGCTTCCCGGAGAGAGCGGGACATCTCTCCTGCCGAGAGACTCTCTCCGTCCCGGGCCCGGGCACCGGCCTCACTCCGGTCGAAGAGGAGGGTCTGGGTGGCCGGCGCACCGAAGTCGAAGAACTCCACGAAAAGGGTATCCAGAGCTCGGGGAGGAGGGGTGAGCTCGATCCGACTCCGGAGGGGATAGGCCAGCGTCTCCCGACGGGCCGAAGGCTCTCGCAGCTTGGCCTCCACCGTCCACGACCCCCCTCCTTCCAGGTGTCCCCCCAGTCGGATTCCCCTGATGGCCCGGTCCAGTCGTTCCGGGCGTCCCAGCCCCCGCTCCAGCAGGCGGTTCAGCCCCCTGTGCACCGCATCCCGCTCTCCCACCGGAGTGGGGAAGTCCAGGGAGACCCGGATCGGACGGGGACGATGAGTGGAGCGAACCGGGTCGATCCGTTCTCCTCGGGCCAGGGATCGAGCTTCCGGGCCTCGGGGGCCGAACTGGCGAAGGATGTCGTATTCGGGGATATCCCCCAGAGCTCCCAGCGTCGTGATCCCCAGTCGCTGGAGGCGGTCCAGCGCCTCCTCGGGGAGGGGCAGGGCCGAAATGGGACGAGGCGCCAGGAAGGAGGCCAGTTCTGCCTCCTCCACCAGGACGGGCGAGCCGGAACGGGCCGCTGCCGAGGCCACCCGAGCTCCGAACGTCCCCGGAGCTCGACCGGCCCGGATGGCTGCGACCAGCGGGCGGGGAAGGGTGTCCAGAAGAGCGTGGAGGACTCGATTCACCTGGGTGGGAGGGGACCCGTAGAGTCGTCCCAGGCCATCCAGGCCCACATGAATCAGGCCCCGGTCCACCGGTTGCACCACCGGACTGAGTCCACTCAGCCTCTCCAGAATCGCCTCCATGGCCACGTCGTAATGGTGGGGATCCGGTTCCAAAAGCGTGAGGGAGGGACAGAGGGAGATGGATCGGGAGACCGACATTCCGGGCCGGACACCGGAGTGGGCCGCCCGCTCCGAGATCTGCCAGACCCGTCCTCCGCCTGCCCCTTCTCCAGGTGCCAGAAGGGCCACCGAAGTGGCATCCAGTCCGGGAGAACGGACCAGCTCCAGTCGCAGTTCAAAGGTGGGAAGCCAGAGGCAGAGAGAGATCCGGCTTCCCTCTCTTCTCTGTCCGAGTTCCGGTTCCGTCATGGGGATGAGACAGGATAAAAGGGAAGGGGGTGCGAAGAAAAACCGAAACCGAATATATACCGAAGATATGGGGTGTGCAACGAGGGTGGGGAGGGGTTCAATGAGGCCCGTGAACCCCCCGGGAGAAATTGTAGATGGAGAGATCCGGGGCGCCTTCAACAGCCCTTTGACGATAAGGAGCCAGAAACGTCAGGAGGGAGTGGGGGGACGCGAAAATCCCGCCGAAACCAGCAGATAGGCGATCCGGTCGTGGAGAAGGCGTCGAGGAAAGGGAGGGTCCCCCTTCGCAGAGGAGACCCACTCCCGGAGCGTCACCTCGAAGGTGGCCAGCAGGAGGACCGAGAGGGTCTGGTCGTCCACTTCCTCCAGGGGGACCGCAACCTGGAGTGACTCGGCCAGCCGGTCGCGGATCCATCTCCGGAGCCGCTCCGACCCTTCCGGAGGGCTCTCCTCGTCCGCCCCATCCCTTGATATCGTCGGCGGGGGAAGGGTGGGCAGGCGGGGAACGATGGCCCGGGCCAGGGGAGGATCACCGGCCAGCTCCAGCGCCAGGTCATCCAGTGCTGCGGCGATGGCGTCGGTGCCTCCGACCCGTTCGATGACGCGCACGAAGACCCTGTCCATCTTCTCGTGGAGTACCCGGGAGAGGAGGTGTTCCTTCGTGGGGAAGTGGTTGAAGAAGGTCCCTTTGGCGACGTCGGCCTCCCGGGTGATCCCCGACACGGGAGTGTCGTCGAACTCCAACTCCCGGATCCTGCGAAGAGCGACCCGGTAGATCCGTTCCCGGATCTGGTCGGGACTGCGACGGGCCCGTCGCTTCGGTGAGACGAGGAAGGGCCGCTCGGGGGAAGGTGGGTCGGGACTCATTCCGAACAATTGACCCAGGTCAAGCCCACGGTCAAGAGTGTCGCTGACCGCACTGCGTTTCCAGTGAATTCAGCCACTCCGCCGAGGTCGCGGCCTTCCCGGGGGAATCGGGTCAGGGATTGTCGGCGGTGGAACCGTAGACCTGGGGTATCGGGAGGTCGAGGAGGCGAAGATAGACGCCCAGTTGGGCGCGGTGGTGTATGATATGGTTCAAAACCGTCATGCGGAATACGTTCCAGCGGGGCAGGGTGAAGATCTCGGCCTCTCCGGTTCGAAGCGTCCACGGATCGTCCATGGCATCGACGGACACCGACTCCACAGCCTTCCGGGCTTCGCCGACGAGTCGATCAAAGAGGTCCAGAAGGCCCTTGGGGCCTGGAGAGGGAGGGGCCAGAGCCTCTCGGTCCATTGCCTCCAGGTCCAATTCCCCGGCCTGAAGGGTGGGAGCGGTCCAGCCCGGAAGCTGGGCCAGGTGGGTTGCCAGTTCTCCCAGGGTCCAGGACTTCTCGTGGGGAGACCAGTCCATCCGATCGGCGGGAACCCCTTTCAGCATTCGCCGAGTGCGGGCCATCTCCTGGTCGAACTCTTCCATCACCTTCTTGCGATCAAACATGGCCCCGGCTCTCCTGGTTGATAAAGGATGGGCTTGGTACTCAACCCGTCCGGGCGCCCACCCCCCGGGTCAGGCCGCTTCCCACTCCCAGCCCCAGGGCCATGGCCGTTCCCGAACCGATGATGGGAGCCAGAGCCACGAGGGGAATGGCGAGCAGGGTCGTACCGATGCCAGCGAGCAGTCCGCTCAGGACCGGGCGCTCTGCGACCCTGGTGTACCGGAGTCGACGCTCGGAATAGGAACGGGTGCGAGTGTGGCCAAAGTAGGCGGCAAAGCCGGCGAAGGCGAGGGCGATGAGAGCCATCATGGTCGTCTCCTGGGTCGTTGGGATGGGGAGGAGGGCCAGAGTCGGGCCTCCTCCCCGCACTCTTCCCTACGACTTCCCCCGCTCCAGGTTTCAGGGCTCCGCCTCACTCAGCGCCGCAGGATCCCGCCGCGGTGCTCCCTCCGGTCCGTCCGCCGGCTTCTTGCGTTGGGTATCCGTCCTCCACCACTCTTGCATGCATGGCTTCTCCCCCCACGTCCAAGGCCGGCCGTCCCGCTCGAAGGGTGGTTCGGTGGGTCGTGGGACTCCTCCTTCTGACCGGCTTCCTGTACCTCGTGATTTCGCCGAGTCTGGCCGAACGGTTCGTCTTCATTCCCGACTCCGGAGATCCGGGGCCCGTGCCCGCCCTGGCCGGGGTCGAGGGACGAGATGTGGAGTTGACCGCCGAGGACGGTGTGGCCCTCCACGGGTGGTGGTGGTCCGCGGATCCCGACGCTCCCGCCGTGGTGTTCTTCCATGGGAATGCCGGGAACCTGGGGATCCGCACCCCCACGGCCCGCGCCCTGGTGGAACGAGGGCTCTCGGTATTCGTCCTGAGCTATCGCGGTTACGCCCGAAGCGAAGGGAGTCCCTCCGAGGAAGGGGTGATTCGGGATGGTGCCGCAGCCCTGGAGTGGGTTGCACGTGAGGCGGGCGGCCGGGACCGGGTCGTCCTCCATGGGCGATCCCTGGGCGGGTTCGTCGCCCTGGGGGTGGCCTCCAGGGTCGAGCCATCCGTGGCGGGTGTCGTGGTGGAGTCCAGCTTCACCACCCTGGAAGAGATGGCACGGGAGGTCTATCCCTTCCTTCCCTCCTTCCTCTTTCGCCGACTTCGCGGTCACTTCGATAACATGGCGGCGGCGTCCAGCCTCGAGGTTCCACTCCTGGTCATCCACGGAACCGCCGACGACCTGATTCCTCCCCGAATGGGTGAGCGGCTCTACCAGGCTGCCGCCGAGCCCCGGGACTGGCTCCCGGTGTCCGGCGCCGGACACAACGACCTTCCTCTCGTCGGTGGTACCGAATATTGGGATCGTGTGGCCGCATTCGTCCGGGAGTCCGTGGACCCTCAGCCGTAACTTCCCTTCGTGCGTTGCCGGCCGATGAGGCGGTTCAGGAGAATGACCGGGAGGGTTCCCACCAGGACGATGAGGAGGGCCGGGAGGGCCGATTCGGCTACCTGCTCGTCCATGGCGAGCTGGAAGGCCCGGGTGGCCAGGGTGTCGAAGTCGAAGGGCCGCAGGATCAGGGTGAGCGGAAGTTCCTTCAGCACGTCCACGAAGACCAACAGGCCGGCCGACAACAGAGTCCCCTTCAGAAGGGGCACGTCGACCTTGAAAAGGGTGCGCAGGGGGGGCGACCCCAGCGAACGGGAGGTCTCGTCCAGATTCCCGCAGATCCGTTCGAACCCCGAGTCCACGGGATTCAGAGCCACCGCGAGAAATCGAACGACATAGGCGAAGACCAGCGCCGCCACGGTTCCCGTAAGGATGAGCCCCACCGAACCGCCGGTGAGGGACTGGACCACGCCCGCCACCTGGCGGTCGATCCAGATGAAGGGAACCATGACGCCCACGGCGATCACCGCTCCGGGCACCGAGTACCCAAGTGAAGAGGCCCGGGAGGCCAGGTGGAGGAGTGGGGTGGGACTGAGTCGCACGCTGTAGACGATGAGCAGCGCGATCACGACGGCAAGGAACCCCGCCACCATGGCCAGCCCGAAGGAGTTCATGGCCAGGGTCAGGAAGCGCGCGTCGAGCGCCCTCGGGGCGACCCCGATCACCCAGGAGACCAGCTGCAGCACGGGGACCAGGAAACCGAAGAGGACCGGGATGGCGCAGGCTCCGGTGGCCAGCCAGGCCCGCCACCCCTGAAGCTGGAAGGGAACCACCGGGCGGAACCGACTCGACCCGTGGTCGAACCGGGCGCGTCCCCTCTGGGCCCGCTCCCCCAGGATCAGGACGAAGACGAACGCCAGGAGACACGCCGAGAGGCGGATCGCCGAGGGGGTGTCACCCAGGGAGAACCAGGCCCGGAAGATCCCCGTGGTGAAGGTCGAGACCCCGAAATACTTGACGGCGCCGTACTCGTTCAGCACCTCCATGAGGACCAGGGTCACCCCGGCCACCAGGGCCGGACGAGCCATGGGAAGGGCCACCTTGAAAAAGGAGCTCCAGCCGCTCTTTCCCAGGATTCTGGAGGTCTCGAGGATGCCTCCCGATTGCTTCAGGAAGGACGCCCGGGTGATCAGGTAGACGTAGGGGTAGAGGACCAGGGCCAGGATGAAGGTGGCTCCGGTCAGCGACATGAGCCCGGTTCGGAGTCCAGCGGTGACCGAGGGATCCAGAACCAGCTGAAGCGCCCCCTGAACCGGACCGGTGTGCGACAGGATCTCGGCGTATGTATACGCCATGATGTACGTCGGCATGGCCAGGGGAAGGATGAGTCCCGTTTCGAGCAGTCGGCGTCCGGGGAACTCGCAGGTGGCGACGAGCCAGGCCGTTCCCACCCCGATCAGCAGGGTCAGGGCCCCGACTCCCAGCACCAGGATCGCGGAATTCCCCAGGTAGTCCGCCAGCACGGTGGAGGCCAGGTGTCTCCAGGTGTCGCTGGACTCCCCGAAGATCCCCAGGGTGACCGCGGCGATGGGCAGGAGGACGAGCGCCACGACGATGAGGGTCGCCACGGTCCACCCCGTCAACGTTACCCGGGGGCGAGGTCGATACTGATCCCGAAGCCCGCTCAGGCGGCGGCGGATCCACCCCTGCGCTCCCGGGCGACCCGACCCCGAATTCGTCGGGGGATGGGGGGGAACCGGACTCCAGCGGGCAGCGTCCGGTTCCGGAGGGGGAGTTACCGCCATCCGGCTCGGTCGAAGATCCGGACGGCCTCGTTGTTCAGTTCACCGAGCCGATTGAGCTCCAGGTCGTCGGCCCGGAAGGTGCCCCACGACCGAAGGGTCGGGGCCCAGTCGATCCCCTCCCGGACCGGATACTCGAAGTTGGCCTCGGCGAACGCTCTCTGCGCCTCCTCGCTGACCAGGAACTCGATCAGGCGGACGGCATGGTCCCGGTTGGGTGCGTGGGCGGTGACTCCGATGCCCGAAACGTTCACGTGAGCGCCACGGTCCTCCTGATTCGGAAAGATGATCCCAACCCGTTCCCCGAGCTCTCGGCTGGCGGCGTCGTCGGCGTTCAGAAGGCGCCCCACATAGTAGGAGTTCACCAGGGCAACGTCGCCGATTCCCGAGGCCACATCGCGGATCTGGTCCGTGTCGTTGCCCTGAGGGGGCCGGGCGAAGTTGGCGACGACGCCGCGGGCCCACTCCTCGGCGGCCTCCTGGCCCAGGGCCGCCACCATCGAGGCCATGTGCGAGATGTTGTAGATGTTCTCAGAGGTTCGGGCCACCACTCTTCCTTCCCACTCCCCGTCGGCCAGCGCTTCATAGCTCTGAATTTCCTCCGGATCCACGCGCTCCCGGGCGTAGGCCAGGACCCGGATGCGCTGGGTGAGTCCGAACCAGAAGTTCTCCGGGTCCCGCAGATGCTCTGGAACCACCTCCTGCAGCACCTCCGACTCCACCGGCTGAAGAAGGCCTCGGGTCCTTGCCCGGTGCAGGCGCCCTGCGTCCACAGTGATCAGGACATCGGCGGGGGACGCCGCGCCCTCCCGCTCGAGGCGGGCGATCAGTTCGTCGGCCGAAGCACTCACCACCCGAACCCGAATCCCGGTTTCGGCCGTGAACTGCTGGAAGAGGGCCTCGTCGGTGTCGTAGTGCCGATGACTGTAGACGTTCACGACCGGTTCGGACTCGTCTTCGCAGCCGGCCAGGAGCGGAACCACCGCGAAGAGCAGCGCCATGGCAAGGATGAACGGACCCCTGCGGAAGGGGCCGGCGTCGTTCCTGGAGGGACGGTGCCCGACCTTCGAACCCGAGGAGGACACCGGAGAATCGTGGAGGTTGTCTGGCATGGATTGCTACGCTCCAGGGGCTGCAAAGGGCTCGAACCCAGGACATTAAGTTGAGAATGAATCTCAACTAGATTGCCGGGCCTGAGCGTTCCCGTCAAGGGCGAGCCCGGTCTCGATCCTCTTCAGTCCCCCAGGTTCAGGGTCAGGGCAGCGCCATTCACGACCCGGGCGTCAGCGCCGGCCAGGAAAAGGCAGACCCGGGCGATCTCCTCCGGGGGAATCCAGCTCGAGGTGTCGGCATCGGGCATGGCCTCCCGATTGGCCGGAGTATCGATGATGGAGGGGAGCACGGCGTTCGTCGTGATCCCGTGGGGGCCGCCTTCCCGAGCCAGGGTGCGGGTGAGGTTGAGGACCGCCGCTTTGGATGCGCTGTAGGCTGAGAGACCATTCTCGCCTCCCTCCAGGGCGGGAAGGGCCGAGACCATGACGATCCGTCCCCAACCGCGGGCGCGCATCCTGGGGAAGACCCTCCGGCTGCAGAGAAAGGCCGTGGTCGCATTCATGGCGATCATCCGGTCCCAGGTGTCGGGGTCTGTCTCGTCGATGGGGGCCATGGAGAATCCGCCGGCCAGGTTGAGGAGGATGTCGGGTCCTCGGCCTTCAGGAGTGGAGGCCTCGACCCCCGAGACGATCCGGTCCACGGTGTCCGCGTCCGTGAGATCCGCGTCCTCGTGGAGTTCGACGTTGGATACTCCGGAGTCCAGAAACGCCTCGAGCGAGTCGATCTCCTTGGCGTCGAAGACAGGAACGTGGACCCGAAGTCCCTCTGCGAGGAACGCCTTCACCACATGTCGTCCAAGGGCACCGCTGCCCCCGGTGATCAGTGCCGTTCGTGTCACCTTCGTCTCCTCGATGTGCGTGAAAGCCTGAAAACAGGAGCCGGGAAACCGCTGCGGGTCCGTAGCGGCGTTCCAATCCTTCTCGGCTCGCGAAGGACCCCCTACCCGGGCACTCCATTCGTGTGCCGGAGCCCAGGGTCGACCTTGCCCACAGGGTTCGACTCTTTCTAACTTCGGGCGCTTCCCGACGGACGATCTCCCTCCTGAAAACTCGGGGGGATCGGGTCGAGGTTTCGGCCCTCACCATCTCCGAGGTCCCGTCCTTCGAACCGCACCTGTTTTCCTCGCACAGGACCCCCATATGGAACTGAACCTCCGACGCCAATCCCCCATGGAGGCCGAGGCCGCCCTGGTGGCCGTCCTCGTATTCACGGACGAGAAGGAGCCCACCGGTCCAGCCGCCGAACTGGACGGACGGCTCGAGGGGGCCATCGGGAGAGCGATGCGGGACGGAGACTTCAGGGGCCGCGAGGAGGATCTCCTCTCCTTCTATCTGACAGGTGAAGGGGGCCCCCGCCGAGCGGTTGTCCTCGGTGCAGGCGCGCCCGGCGACGCCGACCCGGATCTCTTCAGGCGGGTGGCCGGCCGGGCCGTTCGCCATGCCGAGTCGCTCTCCGTGCGGGAGGTGGTGGTCGCCCTCCCGGATCCCGGACCGGTTCGAGATGAAGTGGGTGCCGCCCGGATGGTTCAGGCTGCGGTGGAAGGTCTGGCGCTGGCGGCTTGGGACTTCCGGGAACTGAGCACTCGCGAGGAAGGAGCGGAGGACGGACCGGCCCCCCTCGTGGAGCGTGGGGGAGTGTTCCTCCCCGGCCCGGGGGAGGTGGAGATGGAATCGCTGGAGACCGCTGTGGAGTTCGGCGTCGCCATGGCGGC
>SKKH01000183.1 GCA_007121555.1 Gemmatimonadota bacterium
CAAGCCGAACCGACGCCCTGCGGCGCCGGCGGTGGTGGCGTACCCCGACCGTATTTGGCTAAACTCTCCGGCAAAGGTTTCCTGCCGTCCGTGTCCCGTCAACCGGAGGGGTCCGCATGTCCTCCTCGTCCTCAATCCACCGATTGGTCCTGATCCCGGACGGGGAGACGCTTACCCCGGAGGAAGGGTCCCTCGCCAAGCTTCTGGGTGTGCAGGGCGATCCCCTCACCCCTGAGGGAATCCCCCCTGCACTTCCGGAGGGCGGGGGATGGATCCTGGTTCCCGCCCGATTCGCCTCCAGCCTCTCGCTCCGACTTCTACTGGAGTTTGATTCCAACCCCGATCCCTGGGCCTTTCTGGTCATCGAACCAGACGGGGAGGCCCGGGTCCTCTCGGTCTCGCCGGGCTTCTCCGAGCCGGTCGAGGTCGCGGAGGAGCGGCTCTCGGGCTCCATGGTCGACGGCGGGTTCCTGAACCATCGGGGTGCCCTCTTGGCGCTGTCCCGGATCCGACACGACGTGAACAACGCGCTGACCTCAGCCATGGCCGAGACCCAGTTCATGCGGATGGATGCGGAGGCGGGCACCGAGCTCTCCGAAGGGCTGGAGCTGGTGGAGAACCAGCTTCGCCGGATCCGGGACCTGGTGGGCGAGTTGAGTGGATTGCGAGTGACCCCCCGATGAAGGAAGGCGACGTCCCGCCCGCTCCGCCCGGCGGGGTGAGGGCGGAATCCGGTGCGGCGCGGGAGGCGCCGCGCATCTCCACCGAAGGAGTGCTGGGTGGGGTGTACGTCGCCCGGATCCTCTTGGCCGGAGGTGCCTTCATTGGCGCCGTGGTGGGGTGGGAACAGGCCGATCCGCTGGACAACCTCGTCGTAAGCGTGGTCTTCGTCTTCGCCATCCTCATCACCGGTCTCGGAGTGCTTCGGGGCTTCGAGGAGAAGGGTCCCCCGGGGCGAGCGTTCGTCTACATCCAGGTCATCTTCGACACCGTCCTGGTGACCGCCCTGGTCCACACCACCGGCGGCGCAGGAAGCATCTTTGCAGCGCTCTACATTCCCGTCATCGCCATTGCCGCCCTTCTCACCCCCTTCCCCGGCGTGGCCGTCATCGGCGTGCTCTCCGCTGCGCTCTATATGGCGGCGGCGTTCTGGGGCGGAGGGCCCGAGGCGATTTCCGGAGCCGTACTCCTGCAGCTCGGCCTGTTCGGCCTGGTGGCTCTCCTGGCGGGGATCATGGGGGACCGCCTCCGGAGGGCGGGAGCGGCGCTGGGCGTGGTGCAGTCGGAGCTTCGGCGCCTTCGCCTCGACACGGGGGAGGTGCTGGAAACCGTCAGCTCGGGCATCCTGACGGTGGACGAGGGCGAGCGCCTCGTGTATCTGAACCCTGCCGGCGAAGCGCTTCTGAAGCTGGAAGCTGTGCAGTGGACGGGGGCGCCGGTCCTGGACCGGGTGGCAGCCGTCGCCCCTGAGCTCACTGAGCTCCTCCGAACTTCACTGGAGTCGGCCCGTCCCCTTTCGAGGGAGTTGGCCCGGGTCGAGCGCGACGGAGGGGACCTGACGCTAGGGGTAGCCACCACCGTGCGCGAGGTGCCCGATGAACCGCGAGCCGTCACCGCCATCTTCCAGGACATCACCGATTCCCTTCGCCTGGCCGCCCTGGACCGGCAGAACCAGCGTCTGGAGGCGGTGGCCGAGTTGGCGGCGTCCATGGCCCACGAGATCAAGAATCCCCTGGCCTCGATCCGAAGCGCCGTGGAGCAGTTCACCAGCCCCCGGATCAGCGATGCGGACCGATCGGTCCTCTCGGGCATGGTGATCCGTGAGTCGGACCGGTTGAGTCGGCTCCTCTCCGACTTCATCGACTACAGTCGGGTGCATATCGGCCGGCGCGAAGCGGTGGCGCTGAGTCGGATCCTTCGCGACGCGGTGGCGGTGGTGAAGCAGCACCCCCAGGCCGAGGGACAGCGGGTGGGCATCGTCACCCGGATGGAGGTGGAGGGCGAGGTCACGATCGAGGCGGACCCCGATGTCCTCCATCGCGCCGTGCTGAACCTTCTCCTGAACGCGGTCCAGTTCTCTCCCGAGGGCGGAGAGGTGGAGACTGTGGTGGAGGCGCCCACCGGCGAGGGTTCCGAGATGGGAGTGGAGAACCCGGTCCTGATCCGGATCCGGGACCAGGGACCTGGGATCCCGGAGGAGGACCTGCCCCGGCTCTTCGACCCCTTCTTCACGACCCGAAGCGGGGGGTCGGGGCTCGGCCTCTCCATGGTCCACCGTGCCATGGAGGCGCATGGCGGGGCTGTATTCGCCCAGAATCGGGAGGAGGGCGGAGCCGAGTTCATCCTCTATCTTCCTTGCAGAGTGATTCCCATGAACGCGAATTCGACCGTACTGGAGATGGCCGATGGCTGAGCAAGAACCCGAGATCCTGGTCGTCGACGACGAGATGGGAATTCTGGAAACGCTGGAGATCCTCCTCCGGGGCGAGGGCTATACGGTCCGGACCGCCGCCGGAGGCCGGGCCGGACTCGAGGCCCTTGAGACGCGGGTGCCGGCGGTGCTCCTCACCGATATCCGCATGCCCGGGGTGACGGGGCTCGAGATCCAGAGCCGGGCCCAGGAGCTGGATCCCGAGCTTCCCGTCATCCTCATGACCGCCCAGGCGTCTCTCCAGTCGGCCATGCGCGCGGTCAACCAGGGGGCCTTCTACTACCTGCAGAAGCCCTTCGCCAACGACGAGCTCCTGGCCATCTGCCGGCGCGCCATGGAGACCCGTACCCTGAAGAAGGAGAACCGGAAGCTGAAGAAGGAGGTGCAGGTCCGCTCCCGAGTTGAGCAGGAGCGGCCCATCGGACAGAGCCCTTCGTTTCTGGAGGTCCTGACCCTGGCCGAGACCGCAGCGCCCACCGACTCCACCCTGCTGATCACAGGTGAGAGTGGAACCGGAAAGGAGGTGCTGGCGCGCTTCGTCCACAGGATGTCGGAGCGAAGCGACCGGCCCTTCTACTCCATCAACTGCGGGGCGCTGCCCGAAAGCCTGCTCGAGAGCGAGTTGTTCGGTCATGTGAAGGGCTCGTTCACCGGAGCGGTACGGGACAAGGACGGCCTGCTTGTGGCCGCGGAGGGGGGCACCTTCTTCCTGGACGAGATCGGAGAGATGACGCCGAAGACCCAGGTCAAGCTTCTCCGAGCCATTCAGGAGCGGGAGGTCACCCCGGTGGGGGCCACCGAATCCATCCGGATCGATGTGCGGATCATCGCGGCCACGAACCGGGAGCTGGAGGAGGAGATTCGGAGTGGACGTTTCCGGAGCGACCTCTACTACCGCCTGAACGTGATCGCGGTCACCATCCCGCCCCTTCGGGAGCGGCAGGAGGACATCCCCCTGCTGGCCAACTACTTCCTGAAGAAGCTGGCCGGCGAAGGCGGGACCCCGCGCCGGCTCACCGAGGAGGCCATGGAGGCCTTCCTGGCCTACGACTGGCCCGGGAACGTTCGGGAGATGGAGAACGCCCTGGAGCGGGCTTCGGTCCTGAGTACCGGACCGGAGATCGGGGTCCAGGCCCTTCCCAGCCGGGTGACCGAGCGGCCCACGGCGCGGATCGTGGACGACACCCCGCCGGAGAACCCCACCATGGAGGTCATCGAGCGGGCCTACATCCATTGGGTGCTGAAGGCCGAGGGGGGCAACAAGAGCCGGACGGCGGAGGTTCTGGGGATCGATCCCTCCACCCTCTACCGGAAGATCAACCGCTACGAGATCGACGGGGAATGAGCGAGGAGGCCCGCGCCTGGGACATAGGACCTGAGGGCCGTCCCC
>SKKH01000038.1 GCA_007121555.1 Gemmatimonadota bacterium
ACGTCCCGGAGGGCCCGGTCCAGGTCGTAGTCGGGTTCGAAGAAGAGATCCAGGTAGGCCCGCCCATCGCCAGAGCGACTCTCGAGCTGGACGATCCCCGGCACCCCTTCCAGCGCCGCCTCCATGGGCTCGTTGATACTCTCTTCAATGACCCGGGAGGTCTGGCCCGGCAGATCGCCGATGATCCGGATTTGGGGATAGCGGATCTCCGGAAGGAGCTGGAGGGGCATCTGGAAGAGGGAGACGATAGCCAGCACCACGGTGGCTGCGGCGATGGCCCCCACCGCCAGGCGACGATGGGACAGTCCCTCCAGGAGGGCGAGAAGCAGAGCCCGGGGTCCTGTCACGGCCGGGGCCCCGCCGGTTCCACTTCCCGACCGTCCGGGTGAGCCCGGGGCTCATACCGGATCACCCGGTCCCCTTCCTCCAGCCCGTCCAGGACCTCGATCCCTACGGGATGGGCCCGCCCCAGCTCCACGAAGCGACGCTCGATGGCTGGGGGATCGCCGATGAGGAGCGCCACCCAGTCGCCATCCTCGTCGCTGGCCACCGCGGTCCAGGGGACGAGGAGGACCTCCTCCTCCGATTCCCAGCGGACATCCACCTGACCGACCCGGCCATTCCCAGGCAGCTGGCCATCCGCCATCAGGTACAGATCGGCGCTGACGAAGGCCGGGTGTTCGTGAGGGGAGAAGGCCACCCGGTCCAACCCCAGGGGGTTGCCCGCATCATCCCGAAGACTGAGCTGGTCTCCGACCTCCAGGTAGGCGGCTTCTCGGGCCGGCACGGTGAGACGGACTCCGAAGGTCTCGGCGTCATCCAGGCGCAATAGGAGCTGGCCTCCATCCACCTGGGACCCGACCCCGACCGCCAGAGCCGCCACCTGACCCGGGGAGGGAGCCCGGATCTGGTAGCGATCCAGGTCGGCCTCCATCGCCGCCAGGTTCTCCTGAACCTCCAGGACCCGGAGGGTGGCTTCGCTCAGCTCAGCCGGGCCGGCTGCACCGGCCTCGGCCAAGCGGCGCCAGCGATCCAGCTCCTCCTGGAGGTGGTCTAGTCGGTCTGCCAGCACGCCTCGGCGAGCCTCCAGCTCAGGCGCCGCCAGGCGGATCAGGAGGTCCCCGCGCGCCACCCGATCCCCGTCCCGCACCTCCACCGCCGCCACCTGGGCCGGGCCCGGTGCCTGGAGTTGGAGCGCCCGGAGGGCTTCCAGCCGGCCAGACCAGTCCCGGTGCTCCCGGAGAGACTCGAATCCCATCGTCCAGACCTCCAGCTCCACCGCCGGATCGGACGCAGGGTCATCGGTCTCGTCCTCGGCACCGCATCCGGGCAGGAGGAGGGCGAAGCCCACGATGGCGGCCCGGAGGAGAGCGGCCGGAGGGCGGGATCCTCGTTTCCGCATCGGACTACGGACCGGCTCCCCTGGCAGGCGGCGCTCCTCCGTCCCATCGTCCCCTGGGTCGAGCTCCGTGAGATCCGCTTCGGGCGCCCGAGCCTCCCGCCGTCGGAAGGTCTGGACCAGGGTCTCTGCACCGGTCTCCATCATTGCTCCACCTCCCCTTCCAACCATCCAGGAAGTCGATCCAGCCGCCCGGTCCATTCAGCATACTCCAGGAGCACCAGTCCCATCTCCTGCCGCAGACCGGCCGCCTCCACCCGGAGTTCATCCAGCCGCTCCCGGGCCTCCAGGACCTGGCTCCATCCTCCCACTCCCTCCTGCCACCGGAGGCGGGCAATCTGATCCCGTTGGCGTGTGGCTTCCAGTTCCCTGGAGAGCTGGACCTCCCGCGCATGGGCGTGGGCCCAATATTCGGTCAGCCCGGCTACCTGCCGCTGAACCCGCTGCTGGTGGCTGGTTGCCTGGGCACGGAGGGCTCGGGCCCGTCTCCCTTCCGCCGCCGCCTGTTGCCTCCTGGCTCCGAAGATGTCCGGCCGCCAGCTTCCGCTTACGCCCACCAGGTACTCCTGCTCCACCCGGCCGTCATCGAAGGCTCGGGAATAGTTGGGTCCGGCGATCCCCAGGAGTTGAAGCTGAAGCCGGTCCTGGGCGCCGACGGACCCGGCGAACGCCTCCTGGGCCCGGGCCTCCTCCTGAAGCCGGAGAACCTCCGGGTTCCCCTCCCCAGCCTCTTCCTCCAGTTTGGCAGGAAACCCGTCAGGGAGGCGGTCCGCCAGTCCCCCGGATTCCGTCCCGGGAAGTCGGGGCTGGACGCAGACCCCGGCCAATCCGGCCAGTTCGGCCTGAGCCACCTCCAGTTCCTGCCGGGCAGCGGTGAGTCGGCCATCGGAGCGGGCCCGGGCTTGGTCCAGGAGCGATCCCTCCCAGTACGGCTCCACCCCTGCAGTAATCCGCTGCTTCACCAGGGCGGCCAGCCCCTCGAGCTCCTCTCGCTGCTCGTTCAGGAGGATCCACACCGACCGGGCCCGAGCTGCCTCCAGGTAGGCCCGGGTCACTTCCCCCCGGTGCTGATCGGAGAAGGCGTCCCCGGCGAAGCGGGCTTCGATATGGCGCCGCTGGGCTTCGTTGGTCCGCCAGCGCCGACTGCTATCCAGGAGGGTCCAGGCCCCCACCAGTCGAAGCTCACCTCGGGGACCTACCCCCAGGACTCGCTCCTCCCCTGGACTCAACCGCTGGCCCTGGCTCCCCACTGCCTCCAGGGCGAAGGTGGGGAACCACTCGCGCGTCACCGCCCCACGAGCCGCCGCCTGGGCCGCCTCCGTCTCGAGACGTGCGTCGTAGCCCGGCTCCACCCCCTGGGCCCGCTCCCAGAGCTGGGTCAGGGACAGGGGCTGGCCGGCCGTTCCATCAGGGCAAGTGGCCAGGGGCGTCTGGAGGGCCAGGGCAGGGGTCGCCATCGACGCCGCGCTGAGTGCCGCGATGACTCCTACCCTCATGGCAAATGGAGCCGTCGCATCGGCCTCCGGCCTGGCATGGGCCGTCACCCGGGTCGCTACCCTCGCCGCCATCCCCGCGCCCGCCCGGAGTGTTCGTGCGGCCTCCAGCACGAGGTCTGCGGTGGGCATCAAAGCGACTCTGGTGCGCCGCCTCGCTACGGCCACCGGGCTCACCTCCATCACGCATCGGGCCAGAAGAGTGGATCGCTCAACAACCGGCTTGGGCATAGGCCCTCCGAATGGGTCACACGTCGAACTTGATTCCCTGAGCCGGAGGAAGGGCCGTGCCCAAGTTGAGGATAGTGGTGTGGCGGTGCCTGTAGGCCTTCCAGGATTCGGAGTCCGCCTCCCGTCTCCTTCCCACCTCCGAAGGCCCCGCCGATCTCTGCGCCACTGGCCCCGATGTTCACGTTGGCGATGCTGCGGTCCGAGCGCCGGGCGCTGAGGAAGGTCTCGGCCTCGCGGAGGTCGCTGGTGAAGGCGGAGGAGCTAAGCCCCTGCCTCCCCCCGTTGTGGTAGCCCGGGGCCCCCTCCAGCTCGCTTTACCGCATGAGGTAGAGGATGGGGGCGAAGCTCTAGAAGGCTGTTGAAGAAGGGCAGGGCGCCACCGTTGGCGGCCCCAGGGGCCCCAACCCGAAGGGGGACGGGGGGTTGCGGCCCTGGATCTTCGTTGGGCCGCTTCACCGATGCCGACCCGGCTTCGCCGGGTGCCCGATCGCTTCCAGCGACCCTCCTCGACCGGCACACGCAAGACCCCGTCCCGGTGGTCCCTGCCCTTCTTCAACAGCCTCTTAGTCCCGGACGATGGAAAAGTGGTTCTCGGCCATGCAGATAGCGGGGCCGATGCAGTTGCCGAGAGATAGGCAACTCAAACGCCCTCCAACCCGGGACGGCAAGCTATGGGGGGCATCTTGGAAGGGCAAGCGAGGCGGGGCGGGCGGGGTTCGCCCGGAACGTGTGCGTGGCGCTGGGGCAGGTGGGGTCGCCCGAGGCGTGAGAGGTCGTGGGGGCGCTCCTGTTCTTCCACAGCCTTTTAGCGGTTCAGGAACTCGATGAGCTCCTGACTCAGCCGCTCCGGTGCCTCCCAGTGGGGGTTGTGCCCGACCCCCGGGAAGAGGACGACCTCGCCGTTCTGGAAGGTTTCGGCGGCGTTCGTGGCCAGCTCGGGGAAGTTGGGGCCGTCGATCTCCCCTCCGATCACCAGGGCGGGGGCCTCGATCTGGGGCCAGTCGTAGACGACGGTCTCCGAGCGGATCACGTCGCCGTTCAGCGCCCGGACCATGGCCTTCCGGGGCCAGTCCCCGCTGAGCCCCCATCCGTAATGGATCCGGACGTACTCGAGATAGGCGTCGTCCCACTCCGCCACATGCCCACGGATCGTGTTCCGGGCGGCGTCGTAGGTCCGGTCCGGTGCGGGGGTTGGCTCGCTCCACTCCCGACCGGCCCGATTGTCCGCGAGCCCGATGGCGTTCACGAGCCCCACATGGCTCGTGCGCTCAGGGTAAAGGAGGGCGAATCGGCTCGCCTTCATCCCCCCGAAGGAGTGCCCGAAGACCGCCGCCCGATCGATCTCCAGGTGGTCCAGCACCCGGGCGATGTTGGAGGCGTGCATGTTCAGGGAGTAGGGGAGGATCGGCTTCGAGGACCGTCCGTAGCCGATCTGGTCCATGGCCACGACACGAAACCCCGCGTCCACGAGGCGGTCGATCACGCTCTCCCACGAGGCGGCCCAGTAGTTCCCACCGTGGAGGAGCACCACGACCTGTCCGTTCCCCCCGCCGGCCGGCTCCACGTCCATGAAGGCCATCCGAACGTCCTGGCCGTAGAGGGTGAACTCGATGTGGGAGACCGGGTGGGGATAGGGGACGTCTTCCATGGTGATGGAGACGGGACCCCAATCGGCTGGGGGAGAGGCCGGTGGATCCTGGGCCAGCAGGGGAGAGCCGGCGAGCGCCAGGATCAGGAAGGAAAGGACCGAGAGGTGGGTCCTGCGGAAGGGCGGGCGCGCGGGCGCGGGGGAATTCGACATGGGACGATTCCTCGGATCAGCGTGTCCGGTAACGGGAAGGCTGTCAAGCTATGCCCGCGCGGATCGGGGGGCCAGCCCCCGCACCAATCCGTGGGAAGGGGTCCAACGGGGCCCACCTATGGTCTCCGGTCGATGCTCGCCGATATTCAGGTGACCGCTCCCCACGACGCCCTCCCGTGGCCCTGCATCCGAAACGATCCGGATGGGCTCACCTTCGCGGTGCGGTTGCGGCCCGGGCTGTGGCGCGTCATCCGGCTGGATCTGGAGGCCCTTCGGTCATGACTGCCACGCACCGCCGCCGGCTGGCCCCACCGTCACACTGGCACCCCAGCCACGCCCGCCCTATTGTGGAAATCGTGGGCAGCCGGGCCCTACCCGCCAGGTGAGGCGTAGCACCGGTTCCCGCCAGGGACTTCTCGCACACGGGAGTGGTCCATGGAGACGGTTACGCACGATGTGCTCCTCGTAGGGGGAGGAGGCGCAGGGCTTCGTGCGGCCATCGCAGTAGCGGACCGCAATCCCGCCCTGCGAGTCGGGGTTCTCTCAAAGGTCTATCCCATGCGGAGTCACACCGTGTCCGCCGAGGGGGGGGCCGCCGCCGTCATCCGTCCCGAAGACAGCCTGGACGCCCACGCCTACGACACCATCAGCGGGGGCGACTGGCTGTGCGACCAGGATGCCGTGGAGCTCTTCGTGGAGGAGGCCCCGCGCGAGATGCTCCGCCTGGAGCACTGGGGTTGCCCCTGGAGCCGGAATCCCGACGGGACCATCGCCACGCGTCCCTTTGGCGGAATGAAGATCGAGCGGACCTGGTTCGCCGCCGACAAGACCGGCTTCCACCTGCTCCACGCGCTCTTCCAGACCGCCCTCTCCTACCCTCCCGTCAAGCGGCACGACGAATGGTTCGCCACCCGCCTCCTGGTGGAGGACGGGCGATGCCACGGGGTGACCGCCATCGACGTGGCCACCGGGAAGGTGTACGCCGTCCTGGCCCGATCGGTGATCCTCTGCACAGGCGGCGGGGGAAAGGTCTTCCCCTACACGACCAACGCCAACATCAAGACGGGCGACGGGATTGCCATGGCCTACCGGGCCGGCGCGCCTCTGAAGGACATGGAGTTCGTCCAGTACCATCCGACGGGCCTTCCATTCACCGGGATCCTCATCACCGAAGCGGCCCGGGCCGAAGGCGGCTGGCTCCTCAACAAGGACGGCTACCGCTACCTGCAGGACTACGCCCTGGGCGAGCCCACCCCCAAGCCGGTGAAGCGCTCCATGGAGCTGGGTCCCCGGGATCGCCTCTCCCAGGCCTTCGTCAAGGAGATGGAGAAAGGCCGGACGGTGGCGTCCCCCCACGGGGAGGTGGTTCACCTGGACATCCGGCACCTGGGTGCGGACGTCATCAAGACGAAGATCCCGTTCGTGCGAGAGCTCTGCCTCAAGTACGAGAAGATCGATCCGGTGGAGGAGCTGATTCCCGTGCGTCCCGTCGTGCACTACATGATGGGGGGGATCCACACGGACCTGGACGGCGCCACGCCGGTGGAGGGTCTCTATGCCGCGGGGGAGACGGCCTGCGTGAACATCAATGGGGCCAACCGGCTGGGATCCAACTCCCTGACCGAGCTTCTGGTCTTCGGAGCCCGTGCCGGTCGAGCCGCCGCCGAGTTCGCCGAGACGGCCGGAGATCCGCCCTCGACGATCCCGGCCCAGGCACTGGACGAGGAAGGCCGCATCATTCGCGACGTTCTGGGTCCCAGGCGGCGGGGCAAGGAGCGGGTGGCTGCTGTGCGTGAAGCCCTCCAGGAGACGATGGAGGCGGAAGCCGGCATCTACCGGGACGAGGAGGGGCTTCGCCGGGGTCTGGACCGGATCACCGAGCTCCGCGAGCGGTTCGCCCGGATCTCTCTGGACGACCGCAGCCAGACCTTCAACACCGAGCTCGTCCAGTACCTGGAGCTGGAGAACCTGTTGGACGTGGCCGAGACCGTCCTCGCGTCGGCCCGGGAGCGACGGGAGTCCCGGGGGGCCCACCAGCGGACCGATCATCCCGACCGGGACGACGACAGGTTTCTCGCCCACACCCTCTGTCACCGGGACGAAAACGGGGACCCCAGGATCGGGTTCGAACCGGTGACCATCACGCGCTGGCCCCCCGCGGAGCGCGTATACGGATCGTAGTCCTGTACTTGGCCGGTGGCGACGGGCCCACGCCCGATCCGCTTCCGGCCCAACGGCCCCGGCCCTCCCGCCGGGTCCGGTAGCCTGGACAAGGAGGAGACCGTGGAGCCCGTGACGCTGAAGGTGCTTCGCTATCGGCCCGAGGAGGAGGTGGAGCCGACCTACCAGGAGTATGAGGTGCCGTGCCAGGAGAACTGGATGATCCTGGACGCCCTCAACCACGTGAAGGAGCGCCTCGACCGGACCCTCTCGTATCGGTGGGCCTGCCGGATGGGGGTCTGTGGGAGCTGCGGAATGACGGTGAACGGGACCCCGGTCCTCACGTGCGCCACGTACGTGGAGGACGTGCTCCCCGGGCCGGTGGTGATCGAACCCCTCCGGGGATTTCCCGTGATCCGGGACCTAGTGGGGGACATCACCGACTTCATGGAGAAGTTGGGCCGGGTCAAACCCTGGCTCATCCGCGACGAACCAAGGTCGCTGGAGGAGGGGGAGTACCTCCAGACCCCCCAGGAGGTGGCCGACTACAAGCAGTACAGCATGTGCATCAACTGTATGCTCTGCTATGCCGCCTGTCCCATCTACGAGCTCGAGCCCGCCTTCATCGGACCCGCGGCGATCGCCCTGGCGCAGCGCTACAACCTGGATTCCCGGGACCAGGGCCAGGAGAAGCGCATGGACGTCCTCTCCCAGCATGACGGGGTCTGGGCGTGCACCTTCATCGGCGAGTGCTCGGTGGTGTGCCCCAAGAACGTGGATCCGGCCGGGGCCATCCAGCGATACAAGGTGTCGGCCACGGTGGACTGGGTCCGCTCCGTGCTCATGCCCGGGAGGAAGCCGTGAAGGGCGCGCCAGGGGGCGGGGGCGCACAAGGGGGACGGGACGATTGGGATCGCTACGCCCCGCGCTCCGCACTGAATCCCCGCCACACCCGCCACCATCCGCGATGGCACCGGGAGCGGATCCCCATCTTCTGGTGGGTGCGAAACCGTCGCTACACCCTGTTCATCGTCCGGGAGCTCACCGCCGTCCTCGTCCTGTACTCGGGCCTCCTCCTACTGGCCCAGTTGGTGGCCATCGGACGAGGACCGGAGAGCTACGAGGCCTTCCAGGAGTGGCTTGCGCAGCCCTGGGCCCTGGCGCTCCACGCCTTCGTCGTGGCCGGGCTGATCTTCCACACGATCACGTGGCTGAACCTGGCGCCCAAGGCGCTGGTGGTGCGGGTCGGGAAGATCCGGGTTCCTCCTCAGGCCGTCCTCGTGGGCCACTACCTGGCCTGGATCGCCGTGTCGGCCCTCGTGGTCGGCGCCCTTGTGGGGGTGGCGAGATGAACCCGGTCGCGAAGGAGGCCGGCGGCACCCAGGTGGCCGATGCGGGCCCGGTCACCCGGTCGCGGGAGCCCCTGCTGTGGTCCCTGTTCAGCGCGGGAGGGATGGCCTCAGCCATGCTGCTTCCGGCGCTGGCCGGGATGCTGTGGATCGCCGTTCCGGCAGGCTGGGTGGCCGCCCCGGAGCACGGCGCCATCCTGGCGGTGGCCACCCACCCGCTCACCCGGGCGGCGGTGGCTGTTCTGCTGACTCTCTTCTTCTTTCACTGGGCCCACCGGTTCCGGTATACGCTGTACGACGGCCTGCAGCTCTATCACCTGAACCTGCTCATCGCCGTGGCCACCTACGGGATCGCCTCGGCGCTCTCGGCACTGGCCCTCTGGATCTTGTGGACTCTGGGCTGAACCGATGGAGGCACGCCATGTTCGAGCTGAAACCAATCTCCCTCGAGGCCATCCCTTCGGCCATGGAGAAGGCGGAGCGGTACCGGCTTCTCAACGAGCCCTGGCAGGCGGAGAGCATTTGCCGGGACATCGTGGCCCGGGAGCCGGACAACCAGGAGGCCCTCATCGCCCTCCTCCTCTCGATCACCGACCAGTTCAAGTCGGAGGGGGGCAAGCGGGTCAACGACGCCAAGGAGATTCTGGCGGAGCTCGAGGGGGACTACGAGAAGGCCTACTACGCGGGGATCATCTGGGAGCGCAGGGGCACGGCGATCCTGCACCGTCGGGGTCCGGGGTCCGGCGCGGTCATCTACGGACGCCTCCGGGAGGCCATGGAGTTATATGAGCGGGCCGAGGAGCTCCGCCCCCAGGGCAACGACTCGGCCAGACTCCGATGGAACACCTGTGCCCGGATCATCATGGACCATCCGGAGATCGCACCCGACGCGCAGCCTACCACGCCTACGCTCCTGGAATAGGGACGGAAGGGGAGGAGGCCGTCGATCGCGGCGAGGCGGGGGTCACCCGCCTCCGCCGTCGTCCCCGTTGGCCAGATCGCCTACGTACTTGGAAGCCGCGGTGCCCAGTCCTACGGCGCCCACGCCGCCGCCGAAGATGCCGCCCACCACGCCACCGGCCACATCCGCCAGCCCCACCTGCCACCACTTGGGTCCACCGGCCGCCTTCGGTGTGGGAGACGCGTTGTCCTGCCAGAACTCCAGCGACGAGCGCGCGATGCTGAGCCCTGCCAGCACGGCCATGTCCGTCTCACCGCGGTCCAGGTCGGCGACCGCCCGCCCCTCCAGGAACCGCAGCGCCGTGTGGGCCCGGTCGATGGCCGGTCCCTCCACCCGGACCGTCGATCCTTCCTCGCCTTCGGGCTCCGTCCCCTCCAGCCGTCCGAAGATCAGGCCCACCTCGTCGAGCACATCCATCTGGGTCGGGGTGAACCGGTCCTCGTACGGGTTGAACGGGGAGGGCCAGGGAAGCAGCCAGTCCGGGTAGAGCGTCTCGGGAAGGAGCGCACCGAACTCCCGCACGAACCGGTCGGGATCCATCCCCGGATCGAACCCGCACGAGTTGACCAGCAGACGGAGTGGATCCTCTTGTCCGTTCGGATCTTCGTGGCGCAGGCAGGCCAGGAGCGCGTTGTGCTCCGCCCCCACCTCGCCCATGGGGTTGCCCGCCATACCCCCCTCCTCGCCGTCGGCCAGATCGCCCACGTACTTGGAGGCCGCCGTGCCCAGCCCCACGGCGCCCACACCGCCGCCGAAGATGCCGCCCACTACGCCGCCCGCCACGTCCGCCGCCACCACTTGCCACCACTTCGGCCCGCTTGCCATGGGCACCGGCGGCTGGTGATCGACCCAGTAGTCCAGCGAAGCGCGCGCGATGCTCATCCCCGCCAGCACCGCCTTCGCCCCGTCCGACTCCGACTCGCCATACTGCGCCACCGCCTGCGCCTCCAGTTCCCGCAGCGCCTCCCGGGCCTCGTCCACATCCGGGTCCGTGGTGTCCAGCGCGGCCAGGACCGGCCATACCGCCTCAATCAGATCCGTCCCACCCGCCGGGAGCTGTGCCTCGTAGGGGTTGAAGGGCGATGAGATCAGCCAGTCGATCCAGTCCGGCAGGTCCCGCGTATACGGCCGGTACGCCTCCGTGAACGCTTCCACCGAGCCCCCCGGCGGATCGAATCCACACGACTCCACCATCAGTCGGAACGGGTCCGCTTCCCCTCGTGGATCTTCCTCCCGCAGACACGACAGCAGCGCGTTGTGCTCCGCACCCACCTCGCCCATGGGGTTGGGGCGCGGGTTCACCGACACGTCGGCCGTGTTGGTGGCGCTCTGCGCACCGCGTTCCACTGAAACCGTGATGGTGGCCTCTCCCGCATCGACCCCCTCGATACTGCATACCCCATCACCCGCGGTGGCCGTGGCCGTAGCGGGGGTGGAGCTGGTACAACTGAGGCTTGGCGGCTGGTCGGGATCCCCGCCGGTGACGGAGACGTCCAGGTCGACCGTCTCTCCAGCAGTCAGCGTCACCGCTGATGGGTTGACTGCCACCGCAAGAGCAGGAGGAGGGTCGGGCTCCGTCACCCCTACGTCGTCGGAGCACGCCGTGAGTCCCACCACTGCGAGCATGATCACCGTGAGCCAAGGGGTCCTGTGGAAAAGCCATACCATGGAGTTTCTCTCCTTATGGGAACAGGGCCGGTCAGTCCAGACGCGGGGACGAGGCCACAAGGATCGTGCCACCTGGATGGAAGCCGGGGGGGCGATACGCAGGGGCGAAGAGACGAAAAGCCTTTCATTACGCCCCTTCCGGCGTCTGCCTCGCTGTCGAGGCCGGCTGTGATCCTGTGGCTCTCGTTCGGGGGGAGCCCTAGCTGCGCAAAAGCAAAAACGATGCACTTTGCGAGACCTGGGTCAGGTTCCCGTACAGCGGCGGCGAGGTCCAGCCGGAAAAGCTCCCAGGGAAGGCATGCTCGTTTGACCTGAAGTTCGCCGAGGAGGGGACGAACCCGGGGCCTTCGCCTCGCATCCCCGGGAACCTCCTGTGCCACGTGCAGATTCGTGTGGCAAGAGAGCATTTTGGGTTGCGCAGCCATCGGGGTTCGCTCCTCTGGTGCCGCGGACCCGACCCGACCGAATCCAACTCGTACCGGGAATGATCCGTCGACCCTTCACTGTGAGGCTCTCGGCCCTCCTCGGTCTTCTGGCCTTCTTCCTTGCGGGGGCAGGATCGGCGTTCGGGGTCTCCCCGTGTCCGCACCACATCCAACTCCACGGGACCGAAGCGCACGAGCCGGCGGCGCCCCCTCCGGGCGGGCATGCCCCACATGCTCAGGAGGCCGAGGCGGCCCCCGGGGAGCACGCCGGGGACCACCAGGACTCGCACCACACGGCGGACTCCCACGATCAGGGCTCGCACGATTCCCACGGCGACGCCCATCCCTGTGACTGCGGTTCCTTCTGCCCCGTCGGTGGCGCGGCGAGCTTTGCCACATCCGCTCGTACTGTCGCCTCCCTACTCCCTCCGGAAACGCCCCGGCCCACGGCCACCGTCGCCGCTAAGGAGCTTCCCAGCCGGCCGGAGCACACCCTTCCCCTGGCCAACGCCCCTCCGGCCATTCGCTGAGCCTCCCCCCGCGGGAGGACCACCCCTGACAAGAATGGATCCCCCCCGGAGACCGCCGTCAGTATCGGTTCGGTGGACGGCGACCGGCTCCGGGAGCTGCGGCCCGCGCAGCCGGCCGAGGCGGCGAACCGGATTCCCGGGGTCTACGTGAGCCCCACCAGCACCGAAGGGCACTTCACCGCCATCCGGCAGCCGGTGACCGCCAGCCCCGTCTTCCTCTTCACCGAGGACGGTGTGCCCACCCGGTCCAGCGGATTCTTCAACCACAACGCCCTCTACGAGGTGAACTCCCCCCACGCCGACGGGATGGAGGTGATCAAGGGGCCGGGCACCGCACTCTACGGGAGCGATGCCGTGGGCGGAGTGGTGGACGTCCAAACGAGGCGGCCCTCACTGGAGCCTGAGTTCGAGGGGCGCTGGAGGGGAACTCCCTGGGCTACACTCGGCTCCGGACCACCGCCACCTACTCCCACCTTGTGGACCACGAGGGCCGACTCATGCGCCGCTGGGTCGGACTCTTCGACCCTACCGAGGAGGAGGTGGTCGCGCAGGTCCGGGAGCTCGTGGGGGCGGCGGACGAGATGCACTGAGCGAAGGTGTGGCCGCTCAGCTCGAGCCCCTTGCAGCCGTGAGGTGATGACATCGTCCCGCGGTTTGGTGGGGACACCGCCATCGGACTCCTTCTGCGACTATGGGGGCTTCTTGGCCCCGGGGTCGTCGGCATCGGGTTCGTGCATCTCATCTACGATGAACCGGGCCGGAAGGATTTCTGGAATCGGATCAAGCGAGTTCGTCGTATCGTCCGCCCTCAGCCCGTGCCTGGCGAAGACCTCGCTGCTCCTGCACCTTCCTGACAGTCGATTGACCCCGACCTGCCTGTTTCATCCCTCACCCAGACCGCCATGCCTGCCTTTCCGATGCTTCTCCGTCGGCTCCTGCCTCCATCGTCCGGACCGTCGATGGTCTTCCTCTCGGTCCTCCTCCTCTGCCTCCCGGTCCTCTCGGGATGCGAAGCCGGTCCGGACCAGGTGGACCGCGAGACTGCTGAGCTCATCCTCACCGACGCACGGATCTACACCCTGGCCTGGGGCGAGCCGGCACTGGACGGGACTCCGGCCCCGGACGCTCCGTGGGACGAAGGCTCCGGCTGGACCCCTGATGCTGAGGCGGTGGCCATGGCGGGAGGACGGATCCTTGGGGTGGGTTCAGCGGGAGATATGGAGGCCTTTCGGGGACCCGACACCCAGGTGATGGAGCTGGACGGCGCCGTCGTCATTCCGGGGATCGTGGACTCCCACGCCCACATCCTGAGTCTGGGAAACTCCCTCTTCCAGGTGGACCTGGTGGGAGTGGAGACGGAGGAGGAGGCGGTGGAGCGGGTGGTGACCCAGGCTTCAG